>SCKP01000001.1 GCA_004124405.1 Fidelibacterota bacterium
GCAGCAGCAATTTGTTGACGGAATTGAAAGATCATGGAATACCGGAAAATAATTGTACTGTCTTTCATACAATAATTTGAATGTATTAAATTTACTTATGCTTAAACAGGAGCAAAACAATGACCAATAAATTTGGCCGTAAACATCTATTCATTATAGCCCTCAGTGCTTTTCTCTGGAATCAGCAGGTAAACATCCTCTCACAGAAAATTGCCATAGAAACTTCTTACCAGCAAAAAGTTACTTCTGCTGTATCCCGATTGTTGGGGCAGGAAAAAATTTGGGTGATCGTGAGCATTGAATTTTCCTCCATTGGCGGCACCTTGAAAAAGGCTGCAGCATTACAATCAGGAACACGTTCATCCGGAGAATTTATTCCCGGTATACCTACAGTTCCATCAATCCGGGGCACACGGTCCTCCTGGGGTTCCGCTTCCCAAACCCGTGGTGGAAATGACCTGGAAATTGGGCGGGTCGAAGTTACCATCGGAATGGACAAAACTTCCATTACCGTTACATTAAAACAAGAAATAAAATCATTGATTGAGAAAATAATTCCCCAGACAAAGGATTGTGACGATTGCATAAAAATTGAAGCCATGCAGTTTCAGACCAATCAAAAAAATGTGGAAATAGAAAAATTAAGGAAAGAATTAGATTCATTACAGGCAGAGATAAGGGCCTCTAAATTAGATGCTGATTCCCAACGATTGAAAGATTTGGATACTCAACTAACTGAAGTGCGGAATAGAAGAGATCAATTAGAGTCCATTGAAAACCTCCGCAAGCTCCAACAAATTAAAGAAGATTCCCTTCGATTTGTCCAATTGGTAGCAGCAGAAAGGGTACGTAAAACTCAAGATTCTCTCAAATTTGTCAATACTGAAAAACGCCTTGAACGGGTTATGGAAAGCAAAATTAAATCTGACTCCGTCATTATACATGAAACCCTCAGTATTGTAAAACAGCAAGCTGGCGGTGGTAAGGAAGACGAATCTCTATTGGGTATGCAGCTTGGCAGTAGCGGCTCAGGAATAATGGGGTCTGTTATTTTTATTTTACTTATCATTGCTCTCATGGTTGTGACCTATTTGGTTGCCAGCAATAAAAGGCCAAAAACAATCTATTTAAAACCAAAGAGTAAAGAAAAGGAAAAAGCTAAAGACAAAAAGGGGGGCAAGAAGAAAAAAGCTGGCGAGGCAGAACCAGAAGAATCCCCTGAACCGGCTGCACCTACACCTCCTCGCCCGGATGAAGATGCCATGCGTTCTGAGCTCCGCTCATTAAGACAGACTGCTGTGTCGCTTACCGTAGGGGAAAAAGAGGGAGCATCTGCCCTCATTAAAGAATGGCTGGAGGATAATCCTAATAAATCTGACGAAGGTGAAGAAGAGGCTGGAGAAGAATAAGTTATGAAAACTAAAGAAGAATTAACCGGTTATGATAAGGTTGCTATCATTTTTGATATTTTAGGAGATTCTCTTTCCATTAATATGTTTAAAGATATTCCTGAAGCTGAGTTTTATAAAATACGGGATCATGCAAAAACCTTAAAAAATACCGTTCCAACAGCTGTAAAGAAGGAAGTGTTGGAAGATTATTATTTCAAAATGCTTTCCAATGAGAAGTATAAAGATCAATCCAGTAGTGAAAAAATGTTTGAATTTCTTGAAGCTTTAGATGATGAACAACTCTTCGTATTATTGTCACCGGAAAAACCCAGAGTAATTGCATTGGCATTAGAGCAAATTGACAATGAAAAAAGAATGACTTTTTTAGCTAAAGTTGATGTTGAAAAACAAAATAAAATCGTTCTACAAACTGGCGATTTAAAAGATATTCCCCTTGAGGCAATTATACATACAGCAAAAGAACTCAAGAAAAAATCTGCTTTTCTTCCGGGGCCAGTTGAATTTTCACGAGGCGGCGGAAAATCAGTTTCAGAAATGCTTGGAAAGATGCCGGAAGATGATGCCAAAAAGTATTTAGATCAAATGAAATTAGATAACCCTGGATTGTTCAGTGATGTTAAAAAATATTTTCTTTTATTCGATGACATCATCGCCATGCCGGACAGAATTGCTGCAACTTTTTGGGGAGACCCAGAAATCGATTTAGAAATTATGGCAACCGCATTAGCTGATAGTGAAACCGAAGCAGTTGAAAAATTGCAGGGTTACCTTCCTGGGAAAAAGCAAGCTATGTTTACCCCAAAAACTGCAGAAGACAATGTATCAAAACGAGAAATTGACGAAGCAAAAGGGGAAATTAAGGATCAACTGCAGAAAAAATTTGATAGTGGCGATTTAAATATTGAAGATGTATTGGCAGCACCTGAAGTTGAAGTATAAAATAGCGTAAATTTTATTTTAAAAGTCTCCAGTTTTGTTGGGGGCTTTTTTATTTGTTAATAATCAGTTCCCAATATATTGGGATTCACCCAGTGCCCAGCACCAAGAGCCAGGTACCCCGCCTACAGCATCCCCGCTAAAAACTGTCCTGTGTAAGATTCTTGCACATTGCTCACCATTTCGGGTGTACCTTCAGCCACAATATTGCCTCCGCCCTCTCCTCCTTCAGGTCCCAGATCAATTACCCAATCTGATGATTTAATTACATCCAAATTATGTTCAATTACCACAACTGTATTTCCCTTATCTACTAATCCGTGTAAGACATGCAGCAGCATTTTTACATCTTCAAAATGAAGACCGGTTGTGGGCTCATCTAATAAATAAAGCGTCCGGCCAGTTCCCGCTCTGGATAATTCGGCTGCTAATTTCACACGTTGTGATTCTCCACCTGAAAGGGTTGTAGCCTGTTGTCCCATATGAATATAGCCCAGTCCCACATTATTTAAAGTTTCCAATTTATGTTTAATTTGAGGATGGTTCTTAAAAAAGGTCAGTGCCTCTTCAATAGTCAGTTCAAGAACTTCTGAAATTGTTTTTCCCCTATAAACTATTTCAAGTGTTTCCCTATTATATCGTAACCCTTTACATTCTTCACATTGAATATACATATCAGCCAGAAAATGCATTTCAATTTTTATGAGCCCTGCACCACGGCAAGTTTCACAGCGGCCTCCCTTTACATTAAAAGAAAATCTCCCTGGCTGATACCCGCGGATTTTTGATTCCGGTAATTGACTATATAAATCCCGAATATGGGTAAACACACCCGTATAGGTAGCAGGGTTGGAGCGGGGAGTTCGCCCAATAGGAGATTGGTTAATATCTATGACCTTATCTAAATGTACAATCCCTTTTATAGATTCAAAATGCAGCGGTTTTCGTAAACTGGAATATAATTCCCTAGATATTAAGGGATACAGGGTTTGGTTTATAAGGCTTGATTTACCCGAACCAGATACGCCGGTTATACTGGTAAATTTACCAAGCGGAAATTTAACTGTAATATTTTTTAGATTATTTCCCGTAGCACCAATTAAGGTTAATAATTTTCCACTTCCCTTTCGGCGTTTATTCTGTACTTTGATACTGGCATTCCCAGCTAAATATTTTCCCGTAAGTGAATCTTTATTTTCAATTATATCTTGGGGTGTTCCACTGGCAATTATTTTACCACCATGGGTGCCAGCGCGCGGGCCTAAATCTAATACCCAATCAGCGGCAAGAATAGTATTTTCATCATGCTCCACAACGATGACTGTATTGCCCAAGTCCCGCAAGTGTTGAAGCGTTTTAATGAGCCTTTGATTATCGCGCTGATGAAGACCAATGGTGGGTTCATCAAGAATATACAACACTCCTACCAACTGAGAACCAATCTGTGTTGCCAGGCGAATTCGTTGAGATTCACCCCCTGACAAAGTGCCGGATGAGCGGTTAAGAGTGATATAATCCAATCCCACATTAACAAGAAAATTTAATCGCGATTTAATTTCCTTAATGATTTGTTCTGCTATTTCAGCGTCACGTTTGGATAACTTAATATTGTTAAAAAAATCATGTAAAATTCCAACTGTTTCTTCGGTGAGTTCGTGGATATTTTTCTTCCCAATTGTAACCGCTAGACTGGCTGGTTTCAATCGTGCACCACTACATTCGGGACAATTTTGAATGGCCATATATTTTTCTATCCAGTCCCGCATTTGCCCCGATTTTGTCTGGGTATATCTCCGCTGTAAATTGGGGATGACCCCCTCAAACTTCCCTTTATATTTTCCCTTAAATTTCTCGAACTGATATGACATTGTGATTTTCTCCCCCGGATGTGTTCCATAAAGGAGAACTCTTTGTACTTCATCTGTTAATTTTTTCCAAGGGGTTGTAAAATTAAAATCATAATGGAAGGCTAAACTTTTAAGGATTGCACTATACCAGTTTCCACGTGGTTGTTCACCAATGGGATCGATAGCTCCCTGAATAAGAGATTTCTTGGGATCGGGAATTACAAATTCAGGATCAATGGATACTTTTGTTCCCAGGCCATCACAACTATTGCATGCCCCAAAGGGTGAGTTGAACGAAAATACCCTTGGCTGAAGTTCTTCAAATGAAATATCACATTTAGGACAGGAAAAATATTCACTGTAAAGATGTTCTTTTTTACCAATCTCATCTATTATTACTAACCCATTTCCTACTTTTAATGCCAGTTCAATTGAGCCGGTCAATCTATCTTTAATACCTTTTTTTGATACGAGACGATCTACCAATACTTCGATACTATGTTTGATATTTTTTTCTAAATCAATCTTTTTAGATAGATTTATTTCTTCCCCATCAATTCGAACCCGGACAAATCCTTCCTGGGCAATAGATTTCAGAACATCTTTAAATTGTCCCTTTCGACTTCGAACAGTAGGGGCAAGGACTTGAAACTTAGTACCCTCTTTAAATGATAAAATTTTATCTACAATTTGCTGTACCGTTTGCCGCTTAACAGACCCCCCGCAGCTATTACAATGCTGAATACCTATTCTGGCAAAAAGCAACCTCATATAATCATAAATTTCTGTGATCGTACCTACAGTTGAGCGGGGGTTTTTACTGGAAGTTTTTTGTTCAATTGAAATTGCTGGTGACAACCCTTCTATATAGTCCACATCCGGTTTTTCCATGAGCCCGAGGAATTGCCTGGCATAGGTAGAAAGTGATTCTACATATCGGCGTTGACCTTCAGCATAAATGGTATCAAAGGCCAAGGATGATTTGCCTGATCCGGATAATCCGGTAATAACCACCAATTTATCACGGGGAATTTCCACATCAATATTTTGCAGGTTATGTTCTCTAGCGCCTTTTACAAAAATGTGGTTATCAAATAAAAATTTGTTATTTTTCTCTTTCATGCGGAACCTGAAAACTACATGAATTTACAGAAGAGGAAAAAGAATTATTTACAGGATTTTATGAAATTCTACGAATAGGAAAACAAAAAAATATGGTTGTTAGATAGGAAGCTATTTGCTGAACCGTTGAAACGGGTTCGATTAGGCTTGTTCGGTTAGCCCACGACTTAAGTCGTGGGTTGCCCAATATTGTTAGTATATTTAAACCATTTTAGCTTGTCTGCAATCGTAATGGCACAGGCAGATGGTTTAACAAAGTCATCTATTAATTTGTCACAGCCGATGTATCTGTTGGAATAGATGGCAAAGGCGGGATTTCCACTTTTGGTTTTTCTCCCCAATAGGTTTCTCTGGTGGAAAGCATATAGGTAACATTTTGATCGGCCAGATACACATTAGGATCGTTACCAACTCGAATATAGCTGCGAGAATAATCAGATTTTGATCGGCCGAAAACATAATATCCAACCGTTTCACCCTTAGAATTTATTACTGCTAAATGTGTACCGGTGGAATCATCCACAGAATACTTCCCGTATTTTTGGGGATTCTCAGAAATAATTGTGCCCCTGTTTACCTTTAACACCTTTTGGAACAGGTTATCCATTGACCGGGGTTTAATCTCCAAGGTATCATTTCCGGAGATTCTCCAAAGTGTATCAACACGGGCAAGTTCAATTGCTTCTTCTCCTTTTTGAATTAGAAACTTAAAAATATCTTCCGGATCATTGGAAAAAATAGCCTCAGTTGAACTTTTATGTTTTGATTGAGAACTTTTATTATAGAAAAATATTCCAATAAAAACTAAAAGAACAATCAATGCAAATTGTAGATTCTTAGCCATAGATTTCCTCCAAAACTTTTGCCCGGTTTTTTTCACGTCTCATTCTTAATCCGCCAAATGCTACTACAAGAAAAGATGGAAACAAAATATTTATCCATTTCCAGCGCGCTTTTACATCATCTTCTAATTCCTGCAGGGGCCGGTTGGTAATTTCACGACTTCTGAGAGATATCAACTCCCTGTCACCTAAGAGATAATCTACTGCATTCATAACAAAAATATGATTTTCAGGTGCGGCCCCACCTCCGTCATCAGCAATAAATTTAGAGTCTGAAATCAAAATCAATTGGCTTAAAGTACCATTTTCAGGATGGGTGATTTCTGCCAGTGCGCCCAATACTTTTCCTGCTTCGTTTAACTGCCGGAAGGCGGGATTTGCTTTGGGATCAGGATTCAAATTAAAAAACTCTTCCATTGTTGTAGATCGGTTAGAACTTGTAAATAAGGGAATGATATTGACATTTTCAACACCAGCCATGCTATCATTAATTATAATTTCACTTGGAAACATCAAGCGCACAGACTCTAAACCATTGACCATAACCACTTCATCATTAAAATTACCCTCTTTAATAATGGGCAAAAAAGGATAACTCATGGGAACAGGAATGCGAATGAACCCCAAATTCTGCTGTACATTCACCTTACCGCAATTCTGATCCAGAACCAGGTTGGGTGCAATATGTAAGCCATACGAATCCAGCAGTGAATATATATCTGACACTACCGGATTTGCCTGTTGAGTAGCAAGATCCGTTTTAATTCTGTTCTGGGCTAAAAGTACATTCCCACCCCGATTAATAAAATCTTCTAAATTTTGGCGCTCATCTATAGTTAATGAATCCTCCACACCATTTATTAAAAGTAAGGAAATATTTCCAGCAACTGCCTGGCTCAGATTTATATTTCGAATATTGTAGCGTTGAGCCAATAGCTGAGAGATATTCTGATTTTTAATTTGTTCCTGACCCTCTGTTTTAGCTATGGCAATAGTTTCCTTATTAGTATCCACCAATTTTTTAATTTTCGTGGTAATGTCATATTCCAATCCGGTAGTGGTTTGGATTACCGGAATAGTTTCCCGTTCATCTTCATAGAGGAAAACCATGCCCATATAGACCCGTTTTATTTCAATATTATCATTTTCAATAACTTGTAATTGCACTGGCTGAATTCCTGACTTCTGGGCCTCTTCCTGCATTTTTTCATCATCATCTGTATGGTAGAATTCAAAATGGATATTCCCATTAGAATAAGCTACATACTCTTCTAGTATATCTTGAAGGTATCTCCGGTTATTTCCATATTCTCCAGGGAGATTATCAGAAAAATATACTTTCATTGTGAGTCTGTCATCAATTTTTCCTACAACCGATTTACTAGAGTCCGATAAACTGTACATTTTGTTTTCAGTTAAATCCCATCTGAAAAACAAATTTCTGGACACAATATTTAAAAGAACTAAGATAGCTACTACTATCCCAATATATGACAAAAACGATTTTTTATTTTGAGTACTCATTGTTATTTCCACCTCCGAATTTCTAACATACGAACTGTCATAAACAAAAATAATCCTACAACCGAAGCAAAGTAAATAAGATTCCTGCTATCAATCACCCCTCTTGAAATGTTAGACAGATGATAATCAACACTTAGATACTGTATAATTCCTGTGAGCGATACAGGAACAAACATGAGCATTTTATCCATAAGAAAGAAAATAAGCACAATAAATATCCCTATAATAAATGCCACTACCTGATTATCGGTGAGACTGCTGGCGAAAATACCCACAGCAGAATACACAGCACCTGCAAGAGCAAGTCCTAGATATCCAGTGAAAACTGCACCATAATCTATATTGGTTCCAACTTGGGTTAAAGTTATAAAGTGTACCAGTGAAATTAGTAAACCCGCCAATACCAAACTCAGAGCTGCCAGAAATTTTCCCACCACAAAATCCAAATCTCTTAATGGCAGGGTGGACATCACTTCCATAGTTCCAATATTTTTTTCTCGAGCAATGAGACTCATGGTTATTGCTGGTATGAAAAAGAGGTAGACCAGGGGAATTATGTTAAACAGAGAGCGCATGTCCGACTGGTTAAAAAGGAAAAAGGTCCGCGTGAAAAAATATCCTGTAATAACAGCAAATATGACCAGGAATATATATGCCATTGGGCTGTTAAAATAGGACTTCATTTCTTTAAAGTAAATGGCTTTCAAGTTACGCATTTGCCTTGTCCTCCATTGTGAGGGTTCGGAATATTGATTCCAGATTTACACTGTGAGGAGTCATCTCTGTCACTACCCAATTAGAATCTATGGCATATTGAAATAGTTCCTCGCGGGGATCTTTTTCTTTTGGATATTCTAAATGAAGTGTTTGAGATCCATTTTTTGTTGTTGTGTCAACTAAACTGATGGATGGAATTTTTTCTGTTAGTGCTTTTACAGTACTATCTTCTGCATTTTTAATTTCCAAAGTAAGTTTTGTATTTCCCATAAACCCACTCATGAGCTCTTCATTGGTTCCATCAGCTACAATTTCCCCTTTATGAATTATAATTATTCTATTTACTGTTGCTTGTATTTCCTGTAAAATATGGCTGGACATTAACACCAGTTTTTCTGTTCCCAAATCTTTGATGAGATTGCGAATTTCTACAATCTGGTTTGGGTCGAGACCGGTAACTGGTTCATCAAGTATGAGAATTTTGGGGTCATGAATCATTGCACAAGCCAGGCCAATTCTCTGTTTGTATCCCTTTGAACATTCAGAAATCATTCTATGTATGACTCCTTTTAATCCACACTGTTCTATTACTCGAGCCAAAGAATTTTTAAATGCTTTTCCAGTTATGTTACGGATATTTCCGGTGAATTCCAGCAAATCATACACTCGCATTTCAGGGTATAAGGGATTCAATTCCGGGAGGTATCCGATTTGTTTTTGGATTTCGAGAGTATTTGTCTGGATGTCCAATTCATTTACATAAACATTGCCCGATGTTGGAGTAAGGTACCCCGTCATCACTTTTAAGGTGGTGGATTTACCTGCACCGTTTGCCCCTAAAAATCCAACAATCTCACCGTCGTTTAATTCAAAATTAATGGATTTAACGGCTTTAATATCACCGTAAGACTTGGAAAGATTTTCAACTTTTATCATAGTATTAATTCCTATTTAACTTTAGTAAACAGCTGTTAATTGATGCGGGTGGAATTTGTTCCTGGTTATTAACTATTTTCTTTAACAAAAGAGGTTCCGTCCCATTTGAAGCCTTCATATTCAAATCCAGAAAAACTTTTTATATCCGTTATATTATTTTCAGCAATATAGCGTATAAATTCTCCTTTTACCGCTTTTCCAAAATGTCCCGCAGCAGATTTTTTCCCTTTATTTGTTATTTGAAAATCTACGGGGATTACATTATCCTTATTGGGTTGATATGCTTTTCTATGTACCTGGGGTAAAAGGTCAACAATAACTTTTTCATCTTTTAGTGTTTCTGTAAGTACGGGGTTCCAATGATGTTGAAGCGACAGCACATTCATTTTCAGCTTATAATCTGGTATAGGAGTTTTTGGAGTGAGCAATCCAAATAATCCACTAAAAATATAGATATACTTTTCCATATAATCTTTTGCTTTTTCTGAAAGTGTGGACCAACTGATGTGCTCATATACTACTCCCGTATATCGTTCTATCGCTGGTGCACAGCGGCTGTTAAATACATCTTGGTTTTGTCTGTGAAACATTAACGCTTTTTCCGGTGATGTTCCATAAACTGATGAGAGGTCTTCATCATCAATTAACTCCAGTAACCGTACAACTTGATTGACTTCGCGCTTAAATCTGAAGTTGGTTTCTGAAAAGAGGATTTTCCCCGGTTTAACTTTTGCTTTTCCCTCACTTGGTGGAATTAATATTTTCATGAATATTCCTTATTAGATTTTAAAGTTAGATAAATGCTGATTAAAAAATGGTGGTAAATTTAAGATTAATAAGAAAATAATCTCAATGGATATTTTAAATATTCGTTGTTTACCCGAATATCAGGTGTTTAATTAGTAATTAATGAAATGTGTCCCAAATCAATACCAAATATAATTCCACTTAAAAACCTGCCAAAATTGTGAAAGTTATGTTTATCATTTTTATTAAATAAATTGGTATAAAAAGTTCCTTCTTTCATAATTACATTTCGTAATTTTTCTATATGGGAAAATCATGGACACCGGACAGTTGGAAGAAACTGCCCGCAGAACAACAGCCGGATTGGGAAAAATCTGAGGGTTATACAAAAGTAATTTCCGAAATATCAGGTTACCCTCCCCTCGTTTTTGCCGGCGAAGTAAGGGCATTAAAACAACAACTCGGCGATGCAGCTCAGGGAAATGGATTTCTAATTCAGGGTGGTGATTGTGCTGAAACCTTCGATGATTTTCGGGCTGATTCTATAAGAGATAAACTTAAAATTTTACTGCAAATGTCCGTGGTCTTAACCTACGGCGCCTCCTGCAATGTGGTAAAACTGGGGCGCATAGCCGGACAGTTTGCAAAACCCCGGTCTGCAAATACAGAAACACGTGATGGCATTGAGCTTCCGTCCTATCGCGGGGATGCGGTAAATGATATAAATTTTAATGAGAAAAGCCGTAAACAAAACCCCAAACGATTATTGCGAACTTATAATCAATCCGCTGCCACTTTAAATCTGCTGCGTGCATTTACTACTGGCGGATTTGCAGATTTAAACAAGGTCCATATGTGGAATCAAGAATTTATTGCACAATCCCCCCAGGGAAAACGATATGAAGAAATTGCAAACAGCATAGATGATGCCCTAACATTTATGAAAGCGGTAGGCATAACCTCAGACAATACTTCAGCATTAAAATTAGCGGAATTTTTCACATCTCACGAAGCTCTTTTATTAGGATATGAACATGCCCTTACTCGACAAGATTCTCTCACTGAAAAATGGTATAATTGTTCTGCTCATTTCCTTTGGATCGGCGACCGTACACGCCAGCTCGATGGTGCACATGTGGAATTCCTTTCAGGTGTTGACAATCCCATAGGAATAAAGGTCGGTCCTACTATTATTAAGGAGGAACTTATCTCCCTGTGTGAAAAACTAAATCCAGAAAACGAGTGGGGAAGACTTACTCTTATAATTCGAATGGGTGCAGACACTGTTCGTAGTAAACTGCCTCCACTCATTAAGGCAATTCAAGAAAATGGCAAAAAGGTTCTTTGGGTGTGTGACCCCATGCATGGCAATACATATAAAACTGAGAATGGGTATAAAACACGGCATTTTGATACTATTTTGGAAGAATTGGAACACTTTTTTGCCATTCATCGTGCTGAAAGAACCATTCCCGGCGGTGTCCATTTTGAATTAACCGGTGATAATGTTACTGAATGCCTGGGTGGAGCTAGGGAAATCAGCGATTCTGATTTGAATTCCAGATATGAAACTGCCTGTGATCCCCGGCTGAATAACGAACAGAGCCTGGAGTTGGCATTCCTGGTTACTGACCTTCTGCGCAATGGACGGTGATGAGCATGTAATTATTAAAAACTTAATACGTGAAATGAATTTCTTTACATATTTAAACAATTACGTTTTAATATAATCACGTCCAAATATTTCCGCTTTCCACTTATAAAACCCCGTAAATTCCCCCACTTTTTTCGAAACCGATTAATTATAGGAGTAAATTATGTCAACGCTTTCCATCCATGGCTATGGAGATGATCTCACCGTTAATGATTGCCGTCTTGGAGACCTTTCACCGGCAGAACATGAAAAAATAGACTTAGAAAAAGGCGGGCGAAATTATAATCCCCTGGAAAATGTGGTGATAAGCCACGTAAAAGATTCTTCCACACTTATATGCAGAAAACCATCAGAAAACGGAGTTGCTGCCTATATAGAAGAAGAGCTAATTGATGGACTTTGTTGTTATTCTGCAGTAAATCAGGGGCAGCTCAATCAGACCATTGTAGATGCTGTGGTTAAACATCTCACAGAAGAAAAATTGCCAACTGTTCCACGATCTATTCGCCATAAATATATGAGCGCTTTTTTATTAGCAACCACCGGCATTACTGAAATGGACCGGGTCGTTCCAAAGGTTGCTGGAGTGGAAGCGGCTGAACTCATGTTTAAACTTTCCCGACGATGGGGATATAAGATAAAAGGCATTCCTGAAAATGAGGCTATTATTGTAGCTGCAAAGGGGAATTTTCATGGCAGAACTGTAACAGCCGTGTCCATGTCAGATGACCCTGATGCAAGGGAGGGGTTTGGTCCTTTTGTACCGGGGATTGAACTGGTAGCGTTTAATGATATTGATGCTCTCACATCTCTTTTTGAGGAGAAGGGTGAAAAAATTGCAGCTTATTTGGTTGAGCCCATCCAGGGTGAGGCTGGTGTAATTGTGCCGAATGATGATTACTGGACCCAAGTCCGAGCGCTATGTGATCAGCATAATATTCTTCTTGCCTTGGATGAAGTGCAAACCGGGTTTGGCAGAACCGGAGCCAACTTCGCTCATCAACTATTTGATGTGAAACCTGATTTGATGGGTTGTGGTAAGGCTGCCGGAGGCGGAATACTCCCCGTGTCATTTGTGGCCGGAACGGATGAGGTGATTGGCGTATTAACCCCTGGGTCTGAAGGGTCTACTTTTGGTGGTTATCCTCTTGGCGCTGTTGTTGGTGTGTATGCTATTAAGGTGTTAATAGAAGAAAAACTTGCTGAAAATGCAAAAATCAGGGGCGCTCAACTTATGAGCCACTTTGAAAATATGAAAAACGAATTCCCAGACAAAATTAAAGAAGTTAGAGGCTTGGGGTTATTAACAGCCTTTGAAATGTATGATGATCCCAAATTAGATGGGCATCAGATTTCACTGGAACTTTTAAAAAATGGTGTCTATGCCAAAGAAACTCATCACAGCACCGTGCGCATAGCTC
The DNA here is from genome assembly GCA_004124405.1 of Fidelibacterota bacterium. Taxonomy (GTDB): domain Bacteria; phylum Fidelibacterota; class Marinisomatia; order SCGC-AAA003-L08; family D37C17; genus D37C17. The sequence continues at coordinate 13,159 of SCKP01000001.1, forward strand.
CCGCACTTACTATAGAAACCTGGCAAATTGATAATATTGCTGAGGCAATTTATAATGTTGTAAAATCAATTTAAATGGATAAAACCACTTTTTAAGCCTGTTTTTCAGTATGCCGGAAAAATTTGCGTTTTTCCTGAGAGACCTTTATATTTCCTGACTTTTAAAAGAGTTAGTTTAATGCTTTAGGAGAAAAATCTGCATCCATCTATATATATATTAACCATTGGATTGATAATCCACTTATTTGCCTGGACTTATGTTTTTGCACTAAACAGGACCAGTCCACTCAGCAAAGCCTACCTGATTTATATAGGTTCAATCATGGGTTGGCTGCTTTTGGATTTAATCGGTAGATTAATTTTTGATGAACCCGCACCACTCTATTATCTCCGAATTTTGTCCATATTCTGGCTGTACCTGGGCATCGGGATGCTCCATTTCATCTATGTATTGCTAGAAAAAAAATATGATACCATATTCAAATTTTTTGCCTGGCTATATCCACTCGCACTGATTCTCAGTTTCACTACGAAAATGTCAGCCCTACCCAACAATTTGTTTCTATTAACTCTTGTATTAATTATTTGTTTCCCAAGCTTATATAGTATTTATCTAATCATTAACAGATTAAGAAAAACAAAAAATGAAATATTAAATTTACAGTTAAAGCTAATAATTACGGGAATTATCTTTGTCCTGGCTGTTGGTGTGGGTACTGATGTCATCCCATTTTATTTGGGATTAAACTTTGAATGGCGCTTGGGTTCGACAATAACCTGCTTACAGGCATTTTTTATTTTACCAGCCATATTGAAATATCACTTTATTTCCTTCCCTGTGGGAGAGCTGGCATTTGGACTTTTTACCAATGCAAATGAAGCTATTATTGCAATTGATAATAATGGGATTATTTTGCGCACCAATAATAAAGCCAACCAGCTTTTTAATATCCATCCCGAAGACGTTTATATAAAGAATATAGGAGATTATGTAGAAAACTATTCTCCTGAGGATAAATTTATCACTATGGAAACCGTGCTGGTGGAAAACTCTGATATTGCTATTAACATTTCTCAAACAGAACTCCGCTTTGCCGGCTATGAACAAGGAAAGGTTATGATAATCAGAGACATTACTGAAAGGATTCAAACAGCGCTTGAATTAGTCAAAAGTGAAGAAAAGTATCGAATCTTGATTGAATCTTCTCCAGATATTATTTATAATCTGGATATTTCTGGAAATTATGTGTATGTAAATCCTGCATTTGAGAAGTATTCCGGATATACATTTAAGGAAGTAATTGGTATGGGATACGCCACTTTCATCAGACCCGATTTCAAGACTTATGTACAAGATGAATTTTTTAAATTGTTTCAGCAGCGAAAAAAACTAAGTGATTCAGCCCAACTATTAACCGTTCCAATAATAGCTAAAGACGGTACTGAATATTGGATGGAATTAAATGTTGAGCTTATTTGGGATAATGAATGGGTTGTCGGGTTTGCCGTTGTTTCAAGAGATATTACGGTACGCAAGAAAACCGAACATGCGTTACGGGAAAGTGAAGAACGCTATCGCCTATTGGTAGAAAATTCAACAGATATGATTTACAAGACCGATAAATACGGTAATTATACATTTGTAAATCAAGTATTCATTAAAAAATCAGGTGTAACCGAGGCTGAAATTTTGAAATTGAATTGCTTCGATAAAGTCCCAGAAAAATACCGAAGTGACGTAAAAAAATTCTATAAAACACAACTTGAAAATAAACAACCTGTTTCATACTATGAATTACCTTGTAATGTTGCAAAAAATAAAACCATTTGGATTGGTCAGTTTACCAGATTGGAGTTAGATGAATTTGGTGATCCTAAAGGATATTCCGTTACGGCTCGTGATATTACAGAAAGAAAACGTACCCTTGATGCCTTAAAGGCCTCCGAAACCCGTTATAGAAGTCTGATTGAAACTTCACCCGATGGTATTTCCATCAATGATTTTGAAACCATTTTCTACATAAATAAGTCGGGCGCGGACATTCTGGGAGAAAAACCTGAGAATCTCATTAATAAATCTTTTATGCAGTATATCCATCCAAAGGATTTAGATAAATTGAAGGATATAATAGTAAGACTAAAAAAGGGTGAAAAAGTCAGTAGGTTTGAAATATTAATAGTTAGAAAAGATGGCTCTGAACGAAAAATAGAAGCAAAAGGGTACGCCACAACCCATGATGGTAAACCTGCAACACTGACTTTCTTGCGAGACAGAACTGAAAGGATTCATGCAGAGAACGAAGTGAAGTCCAGCCAGGCTCGCTTGGCGGAAGCACAAAATATGGCCAAAATCGGAAGCTTTCAATATAACCTGAATAGCGATAAAGTTGTCTGGTCTGAAGCGTTATACAATATTTACGGCTTAGATCATAATAAATATACGCCCACAAATAAGAAATTTCTAAATAAAGTCGTTCATCCTGATGACAAGCAATATGTAAAAGAATTAATCGAAAGTGCACTACAGAATAATAAAACCAAATTAGATTATATTCATAAAATAGTACAACCGGATGGTGTTGAGAAAATAGTGCATGCCCTGGCTGAAATAATTTATGATGACAGCGGTCAGGCTTTATTAATGAACGGCTCAGCACAGGATATTACTGAACTGTATAATACACGGAGGCGACTTGAGGAGAGTGAAAAAAACTATCGTGAGTTGGTAGAATTATCGCCTGATGCAGTGCTGATAACAGACAGAAAAAAGATTCTGTATGTGAATATAGCATTTATTAAAATGATGGGCGGTAAGCATGCTAAGGATTTTCTGGACAAAGATATTTACCCATTTATTCACCCTGATAGTATTAATAAGATGGAAGAAGATCTGGAAAAGATGGATTATGGTTTACCCATCGGCACGGCAGAGATAAAAGCCTTTAAATTAGATGGAAGTTTGATCTATACCGAAATAAGGGGAATGATCACTCAATTTAACAATCAGCCGGCGGTAATGTGCAGTATTCGGGATGTCACAAATAAAATTATTTCTGAACAAAAGTTGCGGGATAGTGAGATAAGTTTAGCCAGGGCGCAGAAAATTGCTCAACTTGGCAGCTGGGAAGAAAACCATCATACTGGAGAAATATATTGGTCTTCAGAATTGAGAAAAATATTTGGACTAAATAACAAAGATAAAATAATACCTGGACAATTTTGGGATTATATATATCCTGATGATTTAGATTGGATGAAAAAAAGCTGGTTTCAAGCAAGAAGAAAAATGGTGCCATATAGGGGAATATTTAGAATTAAATTAAAGGATGGCACAATAAAGGATCTCAGCGAACAGGCTGAATTTACACAAGATCATCAGGGTAATTTATTAAAAACTACTGGTACCGTTCAGGATGTTACACAAATTCGCGAATATCAGGAAAAGCTTAAAAAACTATCATCACACATACAAAATCTCCAGGAAGAAGAACGCAGCCACATTGCTCGTGAAATTCATGATGAATTGGGACAAAATCTCACCAGTATTAACATGGATATTGATTATCTGAAAAATAAGCAAGCAGAGGGAGCAGATCCTGATATATTAAGACGGTTAAAAATATTGGGTAAATTGGTGAACAATACTATTAAAACAACACGGAGAATCAGCCAGGAATTACGCCCGGGGATTTTAGATGACCTGGGATTAAAGTCAGCCATTGAATGGCAAGTATCCCAATTTAAAAAGCGGTCGGATTCAGAATATAAATTAACTATGATGGGGGATGATGAAAATCTTACAAAAGAGCAATCTATAGCCATTTTCCGAATAGCTCAAGAATCCCTAACCAATATTGCACGCCATGCAGGGGCAACTAAAATTGAAGTGAATTTAAGTATCGAAAAGCCCTCAATAAAATTAGAAATAAAAGATAATGGTAAAGGAATTTCTGATAACAATACTGAAAATCATAATACTTCCTTTGGTATTTTTGGTATGAAGGAACGTGCTTCCATTTTAGGGGGAGAATTAGAAATTGTAAGTTCGCCCAAAGAAGGAACATCCATAATTGTAGAATTACCAATTCAGGCTAATTAAGGAAAAAAGGATGATTAATATTTTAATAGTTGATGACCATTTAATTGTGAGAGAGGGTATTAAACGAATAATTAATGATTCTGCAGATATGAATGTTGTAGCAGAAGCTTCCAGCGGGATGGAGGCTCTTGAACTTGTATGGAAAAATAAATATGATTTAATATTACTGGATATTTCCATGCCGGGACAAAATGGTCTGCAAACATTGAAGCAAATTAAAAAACATGATAAAAATGTTCCTGTATTAATGCTCAGCATGCACTCTGAGGGCCAGTATGCTATGCGATCAATGAAAGCCGGCGCTTCTGGGTATATGACCAAAGACACCGCTTCCAGTCAGCTTGTAAAAGCTATTCGTAAAATAAGTGATGGCAGGAAATTTATTACTCAGGAAGTTGCAGAACTGTTGGCTACCGATCTTTACCATGAGCACGATAAAGAACCTCACGAATATTTATCGGACAGAGAATTTGAAGTATTAAAAATGATTTCGAAAGGTGATTCAATAAAAATAATTGCTAAAAATCTATCAATTAGCCCTAAAACTGTAAGCACGTACCGATCCAGGATATTAGAAAAATTAGACTTGAAAAATAATTCTGATATAATTCATTATGCAATTGATTACAAACTCGAAGATTAACCAATTGTAAGACTTTTCCTACATTTAAAATCAGAGTTTTACTGATTGACAGCTATTAAGAAAACCCAGTAATATTTCTTAGTTAGTTAACTACCTTCCTCCTTCAGTTAACAAAAAGACCGAACCTATGCGCCGTCCCAAGAGTTCGGTCTTTTAAATTTTATTCTGTAATTTTATTTTACTTGTTTTAACAGAATCAATGCATGGAAATTTTCCCCACTAATTTAAATTCATAAAATCAAGACATATACATTGAAAAAGTATTTTTATTCTCTGCTAATCATTGCCGCCCTTGGATGTAAGGGTGATACTGAACTTTCCATGGAGCGAGGAATTCAGTATTATGAGTGGGATATGATCGAAAAATCTATTCTTGAATTTAAATTTGTAATCCATAATCTTTCTTCAAAAAACAAAAAAATGGATTATTCCCAGATCAGGTTAAAATCAAGAGCTCACCATAACCTGGCAATAGCTTATGCAAAAAAAGAATGGTTTGATGATGCCGTTTTGGAGGCTAGGGAAGCTTTCGAATTATTCCCATCGGATGATAATAGAAAGGTTATGGAATTAATTCAGAATAAGATTCCTACTGAAACCCAGAAACCCGTTAAACAAAAACCGACTACCCCGTAATATCCTCTCCACCATCTATGCGGATGGTGTTTCCTGTTAACCAGGTATTTTCAGACAGCCCAAGTGTAGCAATTGTATTTGCCACATCCTCAGGTACTGTTAAGCGCTTTCCTGGATTTAACATTAAAGCATATTCTATCATCTTTTCATGGTCAGGTATTTTTCTTAATGCAGGGGTATCCGTAACGCCTGCCTGTAAGGCATTGGCGGCGATACCGTATTCTGAAAATTCAAATGCCAATTGGCGACAGTAGGACTCCAGGCTGGCTTTTGCTGCTGAAACAGCTCCATAAGCTTTCCATTGGCGATGACCGCCAGAGCTGGTCATGGCAAAAATCTGAGATCCTTTTTGCAGTAATCCTGCTTGAAACAAATCCTGTGACCAGTAGAGAATACTGCTGGCCATTACATCTAATGTCATTTCAACTTGTCGTTGTTGAAGTGTTTTTGATGGATCGATATCTATCACTGGTTTTAATGTGCCAAAGGCCAGAGAATGCATGAGAATTTTCACCCGCACATTGCCTAATGATTTTAATTCCTCTACAACAGTTTTACGCTTTTCAGCATCAGTAGCGCTCATATTTTTAAAGTGAACTTCAACATTATGGCTCTTTAATTCATCTATCAAAGAGTTAATGGAATCAATGGCTGCCTTTCGATCTAAATGGATTCCATAAATATTAACACCCCGATGGGCAAGCGCTCTGCATGTTGCCGCGCCAAATCCGCTGGATGAACCCAAAATTACTGCCCAATCTTTCATATTTAATAAATCTCCTGATTAATAAGAATATAAAATTTAAAGACCTATTTCTGCCACCTCAAAGCAATTCATACAATTGAAAAATTGAATATAATAAATTGATATTGAATTCTCTGTAATTTTCACCATGGGATTAAAGGCCGGAATTGTAGGATTGCCCAATGTTGGGAAATCAACCATATTTAATGCACTTACCAAATCTGCCATACCTGCAGAAAATTACCCCTTTTGTACTATTGATCCCAATGTGGGTATTGTTGAAGTTCCAGATAAAAGATTAGCAGATATTGCTGCTATTTTTAATCCCAAAGCCATTACACCTGCCACAGTGGAATTTGTGGATATTGCAGGACTTGTCCGCGGTGCTAGTAAAGGAGAGGGTCTCGGAAACCAATTTTTATCCCACATAAGAGATGTGGATGCTATTTTACATGTGGTTCGTTCTTTTGAAGAAGAGAATATCACCCATGTTGAAGGAAGTTTAGACCCAGTGAGGGACATTGAAACCATAGAAACGGAACTGCTCATCAGGGATATTGCCTCTGTAGATAAACGCTTGGATAAACTACAAAAAAATGCGAGAATAGGCGATAAAGATGCTAAGAAAGAATTGCTTGTTATAGATATTGTCTTCCCAAAAATGAATGAAGGTATATTGGTGCATGATATCGAATTAACTTCTGATCAACGCTTACTCCTTAAACCCCTTTCACTCTTAACTAATAAACCCACACTCTATGTAGTAAATGTGGATGAAAATGAAATCATGTCTGAAAAAAGAAGTGCAGGATTACAAAAATTATTCGATTTTGCAGAAGAAAGAGGGAATGCTGCTATTCGATTATGTGGAAAACTGGAAGCTGAAATTTCAAACTTACAAGATGATGAACGGGAATTTTTCCTGGAAGAATATAACTTACATGAGCCTGGATTAGATAAACTCATTCATGCCAGTTATGACCTGCTGGGTCTGGAAACTTTTTTTACTGCTGGAGAAAAAGAAGTTCGGGCATGGACCATCTCGAAAGGAATATCTGCACCACGGGCAGCAGGAGAAATTCACTCAGACATTGAACGAGGATTTATCAAGGCAGAGGTTTATTCCTTCACAGAATTGATGCAGTATAAATCTGAGGCAGCATTAAAAGAGGCGGGGAAAATCAGGCAGGAAGGGAAAAACTATCTTGTACAGGATGGGGATTTAATATTTTTTAAATTTAATGTGTAAATTAATTCGGTGGGTGATCTCCAAAAAGCTCTTTGCTTGCCTGGGTTAAATATTTTTCTTCCTGTTCCGTTAAACTATCCCACCCCGAAGCATTTAATTTGTCTAATATTTCATCTACCTTTTTTTTCATCAGTACTTCTTCATCATTTTGAGCTGAGGTTTTTTGTTTCAAATTTTTTAATCGTAAACGGTAATACTCCATTTTAATATTTTTCCAATTCAAAATAAAATAGATATATAGCACTCCAATTATCATTCCGGATAAATGTGTAATATGGCTCACATTAGATTGGTTGGCAGACAAGGATGCAAAAAATGCAATAACACCAAGACCCAGCACCATATATTTTACTTTTAAGGGGAAAAGTCCATATAAATACACCATTCGATTGGGGTAGGTAAATCCATAAGCAACCAGCAATCCATAAATAGCGCCACTTGCACCAACTATGGGAACAATGGAATTGATACTAAACAGAACTGTCATTAACCCCGCTCCAATTCCACAGGTAAAATAAAAAAGTAAAAATTCATTTTTACCCCACTGTATTTCCAAATCTTTCCCAAACATCCACAGAACAAACATATTAAAAAAAATATGGAGAAAACCACCATGAACAAAGAGGTAAGTGAAAAGCTGCCACACTTTAAAATTTGTCCAAACCTGATTGGGGACTAATCCAAAGGAACTGAATAATATATTTCTTTGTCCAGAAAGTTCAGTTAAAATGAAAACAACAATATTAATAATAACCAGAAGTTTGACACCGCTTGGAATTGTAAAAGTAGGGCGGGAAAATCCTCGTCGAAACCCCGGACTGGTATATTGGTATCTCATCTAAGTTGATTTATTGTTTTCTTCATTGATTAAATTACGAACCATTTCCATTGAACGTACCCGTTTCAATCCTTCAATATGAAAGGATGTAAATATATCCAAGAATCGAATGGGGTTGAATATACTGTTTTTCTCAATTGTCAAGGTCTGTAAATCATCTAAATGTAAACCTGTTATTTTTTGAAGTAAGGTAAAACTGTTTTCTTCCAAATGGATTTGACTTTGAGTTACACATTTTGCACATACCAATTCACCTGTATAATCATCAATGCTGGCCTGGGACATCTCCGAAGAGCATTTGCTACAATTTTTCAGGTTCGGCATAAATCCCAATCGAATTGATAATTGATATAAAAAGAATGCGAATACCAGCCAGAAATTTTGGGTTTCATCATTCAATTTATCGAGCACTCTCCAACCCAGACGATATAAAACAGGATAGGGGTTGCATTCCAGAGTTGCCTTATCAATAATTTCAACGATTGCCAATCCCAGAATTATTCGACTCAAGTTATTTCTTATTTTTGGATATTGGTGAATAAAATTCGCATTTTTTAAAATCTGAATATCTCGATTCGATTTATTGTAATATTGAATATGAATGTGATTAACCGGCTCCAATAATGCTCCGGTAATATTTTTTGGCCTTAAGACACCTTTTGCCATGATTGTTACTTTTCCCCAGTCTTCAGTAAAGATACGGCAAATCACGCTGGTGTCACTATATGGTATCCTTTTCAGTACAATGGCATTGGTAGCAATCAACACAAATACTAATTAGAAAACCTTTGTGAATAATTAATATGCCCGGGCAAAAATTACCTCATGTTTAGCGGGATTTTTTGAATATATACATTTTTTATCTTTTATTTTTTCATCCAATAGAATGCAGCGAATGGTAGCTTTTGTATCCTTTTTAATAGCAGCCTCAGAATCAGGATTGCCATCCCAACCACAGCGTATAAATCCACCCTTCTTAATCAGACTTTTAAATTCTTCATAGTTTTTGGCAGAAAAAGTATTCTTTTCCCTAAACTCAAAGGCCTGATTAAACATGTTTGTTTGAATTTTATCTAATAGCCGGCTCAATTTTGATGAAGCAGATTCAAGCTTATAAGATTTTTTCTCACCCGTATCCCTACGGGCACAGAATACTGTGCCGCTTTCCATATCCCGAGGACCAACTTCAACTCGAATGGGTACACCTTTCATCTCCCATTCGTTAAATTTGAACCCGGGTGAAATTTTAAGCCTGTCATCCAATTTAAAACGAATACCAATTTCTTTTAATTCTGCCAGGAAGGGTTCAAGAAAAATTTTGATCTCATCCAAGCTATTCTCATTCTTGATTATAGGAATAATGACAATTTGTACTGGTGCAACTTTTGGAGGTAACCGCAAGCCTTTATCATCACCATGCACCATAATAAGAGCCCCAACCAAACGCGTACTTACTCCCCAGCTTGTAGCATAGACCCACTCTTCCCGGTTGTTTTCAGTCTGGAATTTTACATCAAAGGCTTTGGCAAAATTCTGACCAAGATAATGGGAGGTTCCAGCCTGAAGTGCTCGTTTATCTCCCATCATGGCTTCGATACAATATGTATCAACAGCTCCGGCAAATCGTTCGGCTTCTGATTTCAGACCGGTTAATACTGGAATAGCTAAAACTTGCTCCAAAACCTCCTGGTAAATATCCAACATCTGCTTGCTTTCTTCCCGGGCCTCTTGTTCAGTGGCATGAGCTGTATGGCCTTCCTGCCAGAGAAATTCGCTGGTGCGGAGAAACAGGCGCGTCCGCATTTCCCAACGTACCACATTGACCCATTGGTTAATAAGAATGGGAAGATCGCGGTAAGAATTAATCCACTTTTTGTACATGGACCATATTAAAGTTTCAGATGTGGGCCGGACAATTATCTCTTCTTCCAACTTCGAATCTGGATCAACAACCACACCCTTTCCATCAGGTGCTGATTTTAACCGGGAATGGGTCACCACTGCGCATTCCTTGGCAAAGCCTTTGATATGATCGGCTTCCTTTGATATAAAAGATTTGGGAATAAATAATGGAAAATAGGCATTTACATGTCCGGTCTCTTTAAAGCGTTTATCAAGTGCTTCTTTAATACTTTCCCAAACACTGAAACCGTAGGGGCGGATTACCATAGTTCCTTTTACAGGACCATAGTCTGCCATTTCTGCTTTTGTAATTACATCCGTGTACCAACGGGCATAATTTTCACTTTTCGGAGTTACACCTTTTGACAATTGAAATCCTTATTTTTGATTGAATTTAAGATACAGAATTTAGCGTAATGAACATACCCTGAAAAACAGATGATTATTTCATTATGGATTAAATTTCAATCTTAATCCAACCGGCCTGTGGTCAGAAATATATTTTTCGTAATCGTTCCAGCCACCATCAAAATATTCTTCCAGCCGAATAGTTTGTACCAGAGAACCCTCATTTTCAAATTCATCAAATAGCTCATCAGTGATAAGTATATGATCTAAATGGCTGGGCCAAGAAGGATATGACCAATCGGTGCTTTGATTGCAGGCAATGAATAAATCTACAAACCTGTAATTGCTATTATCTGAAATGAAATCCCAGTAAATATTGTTCGTTTTTTCATCGGAAAGTTCATCATTAAAATCACCAACGAGTACTATATTACTGTTTGATAAGTTGTTCTCAAAGTATTCTTTTGTGTATTTAATTGCTTGAAGTCTTCGATATTCTTCGTCATTCTCATCATCTTCAATGGTTCCGTTACCACAACATTTATAATGATTATTAATTACATAGATATCCTCTTCCTCCCAAATTATATGTGCTACAAGGGGCGGCCGGGGAAATGACCGCCAATCATCTGTAAATATTTCATATGTCTCTTCAACTTCTAAATTATTAGAATACAGAAATGCCAAATTGATATTATATGAAGCAGAATTTGTTATTACACCATTATAATTATTTAAGCTATTTATAAGGTTTTGGAACTCGGAAGCACTTTCAATTTCTTGTAACGCAATAATGTCCACATCCATCATATTTATTAATTCAACTAAATAATCTACTGTGGAACTATGTTTAGGAAAATCTTCTATATTCCAAGTTATAATATCTAATGTAGAATCTGTACCAAAATTGATTGAATTACTAATATTTATTTCACTAAAATCTTCAATTATATAATCGCACGGATTTAAATATGTTTTAGTATTATCAATTCCCGTATTTTCAGCACAAGACATAATAAATAAAACAAGAAATGGCACTATAAGGGTTCTGTTCATGGGAAAAATTATTGATCTATAAAGATGCAAACCAAGGGAGAATGATTATTTTCCATGTAAATTAACCCCTAACCCACGCTTTAAAAAAGGTTCACACATGCGCAAATCAGCTATATTAATTACAGGCGCCAATGGAGAAATGGGTCATGGACTCATTACAGCGCTACATAAAAAAAATAATGTCAATATTGTGGCATTGGATTTGAATCCGCTGGATGATTCTATTTCGGTGTTAGTACATGAAGAACTCATTGGCAATATACTGGATCAAGGTCTGATTGAACAACTCAATGGCGAATATGAATTTGACACAATTTATCATTTGGCAGCCCTGCTTTCAACCCGAGCAGAATTCTCTCCCCGTGCGGCACATGATGTAAATGTGGGGGGAACATTGAACCTGCTTAATCTGGCAATTGAGCAGGGTCGATCTCAAGGAAATCCGGTGAAGTTTTTCTTTCCCAGCTCTATTGCAGTCTATGGCTTTTCAGGTTTAGATGAAAAAAATGATGCCGGCACTATAAAGGAGGACAGCTATCGAAATCCCACAACCATGTACGGCTGTAATAAACTTTATTGTGAACATTTGGGAAATTACTACACCAATAATTACCAACGTTTAGGAGCTGAAAAACATCAGCGCTATATTGATTTTCGCTCGATCCGATTTCCCGGTATTATTTCTTCTAAGACTATTCCCACTGGCGGGACTTCGGATTATATTCCCGAAATGTTACATGCAGCGGCAAAGGGAGAAGTCTATAATTGCTTCGTTCGGGAAGACACTCAAATTCCATTTATAACCATGCCGGATGCCATTTGCGCCATCACTACTTTAATGGATGCTCTTGAAGCAAACATATCCTGCACAGTTTATAATATCAGGTCCTTCGCACCAACTGCTGAAGAGTTCAGGCAAAAGGTTCTGGAGCATTTTCCCAATGCTGAAATAGGATATAGCATAACGGAAAAACGCCAGCAAATGGTGGACAGTTGGCCAGCAGATACAGATGACAGCATGGCAAAAAAAGATTGGAATTGGAAGCCTGTTCATGATTTGGATTCAGGTATGAAAGACTATCTTGTTCCGGATTTACAACAAATGTACCACAATTAAATTGGAGAAAATTTGAATACCATTCAAAATAGATTACAGGATGAAATTTCGGGAATCAAGGAAGCAGGGCTATATAAACAGGAACGGATTATTGAATCCCAACAACAGGCTGAAATTACAGTTAATAAAAAACAGGTTCTCAACTTTTGTGCCAACAATTATTTGGGGCTGGCTAATCATCCGGAGCTTATTCAAGCAGCAAAAGAGGGGGTTGAAAAATGGGGCTTTGGCCTTAGTTCTGTCCGGTTTATCTGTGGTACGCAATCAATTCATAAACAATTGGAAAAAAAGATTTCAACCTTTTTACAAACTGATGACACCATCCTTTACACCTCTTGCTTTGATGCCAATGGCGGGCTGTTTGAAACCCTGTTGGGAGCTGAAGATGCCGTAATTTCCGATGCTCTGAACCATGCTTCCATTATTGATGGAATTCGGCTTTGTAAAGCCCAGCGTTATCGCTACCCCAATTCAGACATGACAGAATTGGAGTCTATTCTACACAAAACTCAGGATGCTCGGACACGCCTTATTGCCACAGATGGTATATTTTCCATGGATGGATTTGTTGCCAAGCTGGAAAATATTTGTGATTTGGCTGAAAAATATAATGCCCTAGTGATGGTGGATGATTCTCATGCCACCGGATTTTTTGGTAAAACCGGACGAGGCTCAATTGAGCATTGCGGTGTCATGGGCAGAGTGGATATTATCACCTCCACATTGGGAAAAGCATTGGGCGGAGCATCTGGCGGTTTCACTTCCGGACGGCAGAAAATCATTGATCTACTGCGTCAGAGATCCCGCCCCTATCTTTTCAGTAACACCGTAGCGCCTGCAATCGTAACCACCTCAATAGCAGTATTGGAGATGCTCTCATCTACAACTGAACTGCGGGATAAACTGGAAGAAAATACCAAATATTTCAGAGATGAAATGGCAGCAACCGGGTTTGAGCTCAAACCCGGTATTCATCCCATCGTGCCCATCATGCTGGGGGATGCTAAATTGGCTCAGGATATTGCCAGCGACATGTTGAATGAAGGCATTTATGTCATTGGATTTTCATTCCCAGTGGTGCCAAAAGGGGAAGCCCGTATCCGTGTGCAGATCAGCGCCGCTCATTCAAGAGAGCAATTAGACAAAGCCATTTCCGCCTTTGTAAAAATTGGAAAGAAATACAAAGTTATCAATATTTAAAAACCGTTGAAACGGTTCAGGTTATTCTTTCATTGGAGCAACCCACGACTTAAGTCGTCGATTGCCGAAAACCTCCTCAATTTATAATCATTTTAATGGTTTTCATAATATAATCAGAATCTTTTTCAGACCGAATTCTTGGATACTTATTATCTCATAATCGCCGCTTTTATCACTTCCTCAATTTCAGCTGTTTTGGGCATGGGCGGTGGCATCATTCTCTTGGGAATTATGGCAATCATTATTCCAGAGGGCTATGCTGTGGTAGCTCTCCACGGAATTATTCAACTGGTGAGTAATTTCACCCGCAGTTATGTTTTTCGTGAGCATCTCAAAAAAGATATCATTCTCCAATATCTACCCGGTGCAATGCTGGGACTAAGCCTGTCAGCCCTGATTATTTTTCTACTTATCACTTTATTTCAAGTGGGGTCTGCCAAAGAAATCAAAATTGATTTTCTCAAGCCTTTAATTGGCATCTTCATCCTCTGGTATTTATTTGGGCGCCGCCCTCAGCCAAGAGATGACCAACCCAACTTTTTTGCCGTGGGATTAGTAAGCGGACTCACAACTGTATTTATTGGTGCCACTGGTCCCCTCATTGCACCATTTTTTCTAAAAGGGAAACTCACCAAAGAGTCTATTATTGCCAATAAAGCTATCTGTCAGGCCATCAGTCATGCAGGGAAAATTCCCCTTTTCATTATCTTTTTTCAATTTGATTATTTTGCTGAAGTTGAATTATTAATCCCTTTAGTAATAGCTGTATTTATCGGCACTAATTTTGGTAAGAAAATTTTGGCGTTTATTCCGGAGAAAGTATTTCAACTACTGTTTCGGGGGGCTTTGATGGTTATTGCTATAAAGCTTATTGTGGATCAATTTATCCCGATTATTTTCAGCTAATTCAACTTCTTCATTAGTGAAAACCCTACTACAAACCCGGCGGGACCCAGATTCATAAAACCAACATCCAAAGTCATATTTGTAAAACGAAAACCAACTCCTCCTGAAAATCCCGCAATAACATCAGATGAAAAATCACCTGTCAAATAACCGCTACGGTGGCTGCTGCTGCCCAAACGCAGTGTTAGACGGTTATCGGGCTTTAATTCAATCCCACAGGAAAAATAAAATGAACCTCCATCACCAAAATAAGTAACAATATCTCCATTGATTATAAGCGGAATATAGCGGGGCTCATAATAAAAAGCCGTTCTAAAAAGTGCTGGGATGGGTTCTTTAACATCAGTATAGGATTTGAGTAGAAAACCAATATTTTCAAGGGACAATCCAACTCCCAATCTTTTTCTCAACAATCGGCTTCTAATACCAAAATTGGTAAATAAAAGTTGAGATTGATACCCCGCAATGGAGCTGAACAAATAGCCGCCTGAAATTCCAATAGATGTAATATTTTTATATTCCTTCTTGAATCCTGTTTCAAGCAAAATATCAAAAGCGTATGATTTATCTTCCGTTTCACCATCAATAATTGCACCATAGTTCATAATTGAAATCTTTGTCGATCTAATTCCCAAGTTGGATTTATGAACAGATTGGTATCCCGTAAAATGAATTTTCCCTGGGAGATAAAAATAAGAATATGTTTTTCCCTTTGATAGTTTTGAGAGTGATGCCGGGTTATTTCGAAGCAAGGGGTTATCAAAAGCAGAAACGGAATTTTGCAGAGATAAAGACCGGGCATCATGGGGGAAAAGCAGAATTTCATAAGAACCTGCACCGAATAGTAGTCCACCGAAAACCAGTATGAAAGAAATCAGTTTGGTAATTCTTCGTTCCTTTCCAAATCTTCTAATTGTTCTTCTATTTCCCATTGTTTGAGTTTCAATTTATTGCGATGATTGCGATACAGAAATCCAAATACCAAAATTATTGGTAAAATTACGTACAGATATTTAGCAGAACGCAAGAGGAATACCCAATTATAATTTTCTTCCAGATAGATTTCAAATTTTATCTGGAATTCAATATACTCTTCATTAATGGCAGCTTCTAAGGCCTCAGGAAACTCCATTCCTGAGCGCATATCATCTAAAATTTTCAGGTGTGTATCTTCACCATAATAATACTGCAGCGCTTCTACTGCAGCAGCCGATTCACCATAGGCAAGCTTGATTTTTCCTTTGGAATGGATGCCCATAGTCCGTAATCTTTGCAAGGGAATGGTCTGTTTTCTCCAATGGGCTTTAGAAATTTCAATTTTATGCAGCAATGAAAACTCGTTGGATCCAGCCATGGCCATACCCTCTTTAAACCATGAGGGCATGGTATAATAATTGGGAATGCGAAACATATAAATATGATTTAGTTCATGAAGGATGACTTCTTTCATCCGAGTAAAAGAAATATTGGCAATTCCCGGGGATTTTAAAATAGCCCTATCAGGATTTAATTTAGCCACCGCAATTCCCCATTCGGGGACAGGCCCCTTAGATTTTTCATAGAAATCTTCCATAT
The DNA here is from genome assembly GCA_004124405.1 of Fidelibacterota bacterium. Lineage (GTDB taxonomy): Bacteria > Fidelibacterota > Marinisomatia > SCGC-AAA003-L08 > D37C17 > D37C17. The sequence goes on from SCKP01000001.1 coordinate 29,472, forward strand.
TGCTGGTGATATAAACTGAATAGGGTCGGATATTAATTTCCCCCAATTCTTCCACCAGTGTTACAGCTTCATTCTTTATTAGTTGAACAATCTCCGGGATATCGTCCACTCTGCCTCCATAGATTTCAAGGGTGCATTCACCAAGCGCAGTGGGAAAGGTGTCCGAAAATACTTGAGTACCAAAGATGAAAATGAATAAAATAAAGCGCATCATTTTTATAACATGGATACGGGATCTATATCAATTAAAATACGAACCCCTTTCCATTTTCGCTCAAAAATTATAAAACCAATTGTACTATGTATAAATTGATGAAGACTGCTGATATTTCGGTTCTTGGATTTAATTATCAAATGGGTACGCCAATTCCCCTTAATTTTTTCAATGGGTGCTGCCGTAGGTCCCAATATTTTATAATTAGAATTCCCCTGCAATTTTCTGCCTACTCTCTGGGCAAAATTATCTACAATTAATTTATTTTTCCCTGTAAATAAAATTCGTCCAATTCGTGAAAAGGGCGGATAGCTTAATTCCTGCCTCTGCGCTAAAGACACATTGTAGAATTTTTTGGTATTTAAGGCAGCCGCGGTTTGAATATAAACATCGTCTGGATTATAGGTTTGAATGATTGCCTGGCCCGGTTTATCCCTTCTTCCGGCTCTTCCTGCTACTTGGTAAATCAGTTGAAAAACGCGCTCACCCGCACGAAAATCGGGGAAAAATAAACCGGAATCTGCATTAATTACACCCACCAAGGTGACATTTTCAAAATCCAGACCCTTGGCAATCATTTGTGTGCCCAGCAAAATATCGGCTTTGCCATTGGCAAATTTTTCGAGAATTTTTATGTGGGACCCTTTTCCACGTACTGTATCCATGTCCATTCGTAAAATTTTAGCATCGGGAAATTGCTGCTGCAAAACATCTTCTACCCGCTGAGTGCCCGAACCGGCAAAAGTCATATTTTCTGCATTACATTGACCACATTTTGATTCCGGAATTTCAATGGCTTCACAGTAATGGCAATGAAAATTATTATCGGTTCGATGAAATGTTAATGCCACAGAACAGTGTTTACACTTCTTAATTTCACCGCATTCCAGACATTGATGAACCCGGGAATATCCTCTGCGATTCTGCAAAATAATCACCTGTTCAGAACGTTCTAGCCTGTCATTTATTGCCTGGATCAATGACTTGCTTAATAGTGCACTACCATCATCAGAATATTCCTTTTTCATATCAACCAGCTCAACAGCAGGATAGTTAGATTTTCCATACCTTTTGGTGAGTTTTAGCAGGGTGAATTTATTTTGAAGCACATTATAATAACTTTCTAAACAGGGGGTAGCACTGGTTAATAATACGGTTGCATTGGCTTGTTTGCCCCGTACCATTGCCACATCCCGGGCATGATAGCGTGGAGCTGGATTTTCCTGTTTGTAGGAAGCCTCCTGTTCTTCATCAACAATAATAAGTCCCAGATTTTTAAGCGGTGCGAAAATGGCAGATCGGGCGCCTACCACCACGGAGTACTCTCCTTTTTTTAACTGCTGCCATGTCCAGCCTTTTTCAGCTTTTGTCATTCGGCTATGCCAGAGGGCAACACGACTACCAAATGCTTTCCGAAATCGACTGGCAACCTGTGGAGTAAGAGAAATTTCCGGCACCAAAACCAATACTGATTTACCCTCTTCAACAGTAGCTTGTGCCAACTTTAAATACACTTCTGTTTTTCCTGAGCCGGTAACACCATGAAGCAAATAGGGATGAAATCCTTTTCCAGCATTTTGGATGCTGTCAACCACTCCCTGCTGTTCTTTAGATAATTGTATATTTTGGAATTTACCTGGTCCCATTATTTCAAAGGGGTCAGTTATTTGGGGTTGAGAAAGCGATTCAAGCAGTCCGGATTTTTCTAATTGACTACAGACAGTGTGGGGTGAGGATGCAAATTCAGTTAGAGAGGCTGTTTTCACTGGTTCATTAATACATGAAAGCGCATCCAATAACCGTTTTTGAGCAGGCTTTTTATTTTCAAAAGTGGAAATTGCATTTAATCCTTTCGGAGTAATTTTTACAAATTGAACTTGCTTTGGTTTATACAATTTCGAAAATGAATTGGGAACTGCTGCTTTAAGCACCTGACCCAGCGGTGTGATATAATACTGAGATATCCACTCCAAAGTCTGCCAAAGTTCTTCAGGAATATGTAGTTCTTTTTCACGGATGGAATCAATATTGAGAATTTTTCCTTTATATCCAGAATCAGCACTCACTGCCACAACAAACCCTGCTTGTATTCTACGGTTTATTGGAGCATTCACACAGGTACCCGGTTGAACGGTACCATTTAAGGAGACAGGAATTTTATAGGTGAAAGATCTAAAGCTGGAAATTGGAAAACTAACCCGAGCGAACATGGGGATAATTTAGTCTTGGATGACTATGAAATTACAATAGTAACCAAAAACAGTAGGGGCAGGATATATCCTGCCCCTACAATCAATACTCTTGGTGATTTTATTAATAACCACCTTTTAAGTTGAATAGTCGTGTTTACTTCTCAGCAGTAACTTTCAACTTTACTCTACCGCTGAAACCATGACCCAATTTCACATCCACAAAATATTTGCCAACATGATTAATGGATTCCTCGATTTCAATTTCTTTTTTATTAACCGTATATCCTTTTTCAGCTATACCGTCAACAATCATTTGTGAAGTAACAGAACCAAACAGTTTTCCTTCTTCGCCTGCTTTCAACTCAAATTTCAATGAAATTTTGTCTAACTGTTTTCCCAAAGCTTCCAGATTCTCCCGTGTTTTGGCTTCCTTTTTCAGCCTGGCATCAATTTCTTTTTCAGTTGCAGCGATGTTTACTTTTGTTGCTTGTTTTGCCCATCCTTTGGGTATGAGATAATTGCGGGCATAGCCAGCTTTTACTTCAAGTATTTCACCCTCGCCACCCAAACTATCTACTGATTGTTTTAGAATTATTTTCATTGTGTTCTCCTAAAAATGCCGCGGATCAACTGAGTAAGGCAAAAGTGCAATATTTCTCGATTGCTTGATTGCCCTGCCAAGATGTCTCTGGTGTTTTGCACAGACTCCGGTTACATGCCCTGGTATAATTTTTCCCTGATCGGTAATAAATTTCCGCAGGGTTTTAAATTCTTTATAATTTATTTTCTGTTCAGAATTTTCACAGAAAATACAAATTCTTCTATTACTTACAAATGCCATAATTATTCCTCTTCACTTACTGCGGCAGTCTTATCCGCATTCTCTTGTTTGGATTTAGTATCTTCTTCCGTTGATGATTCATCATCGGCAGATTTTCCCTCATCTGATTTGTTTTCAGCTTCCTCCACATGCTCTTCATCTACCTTCACTTCTTCAGCTTCAGCTGTTTCTCCCTCATTTTTATCTTCAGCAGTGTCTGGTTCTTTTTCAGCTTCCTCCACAGGTCCTTCATCAGCCCTCACTTCTTCAACTTCAGCTGTTTCTCCCTCATTCTTATTTTCAGCAGTATCTGATTCTTTTGTTTCCGTTTCGGCATCTGTTTGCTCACCATCACCTGCTGATGTCGTCTCATCTATTGCGGCTTCTGCGGAATCACTCTTCTTGACTGAAGCTTCAGGGGAATCAGATACTGTTGTAACTGGGGAACGTGATTCCCTTCGTTCTGCCTCCCGGGATTTTCCTGCTATTTGTGCATCCAGATCTTCTGTCTGCTCCATCACATTTTCTTTTTCTATACAGGTAGTCAGGTATGCGAGAATATTGGGATTATGCTCCAACTCTACAGCAAATTCTCCGGTACATTTTCCTTCACCATTATACTGAACCAATACATAGGTACCATATTTTTGTTTATCTATAAAATAGGCTAATTTTCTCTTACCCCAAAGTTCCAGTGCCAAGGGGGCGCCACCCATCTTTTTCAAACTTTCCTCCACCCCCAGGATTATATCTTTCAACCTTCCTGCTTCCAGCGAAGGGTGTACAATATATAATGTTTCGTAATAGTTCATATTTACTCCTTATAAATTATTTTAAAATAAAAACGGTGCCACAACTAAAGACACTACTGCCATTAATTTAATTAATATGTTTAAAGATGGTCCAGATGTGTCTTTAAATGGATCACCCACAGTATCACCCACAATGGCAGCTTTGTGAACATCTGAACCTTTTCCAAATGATTTCCCATTAATTTCTGTTCCCATCTCAATCATTTTCTTGGCATTATCCCAGGCACCACCTGCATTGGATTGAAAAATTGCCATGGAAACACCACTTACTGTTACGCCCGCCAGCAAGCCTCCTAAGGCCTGTGGTCCCATATCTACTAAATTACCTAAAAGCCCAATTAATATGGGTGTAACTATTGCTAATAATCCCGGTAATAACATTTCTTTTATGGCAGCCTGAGTTGAAATTTCAATACAACGTCCATGGTCTGCTTTTGTCAATCCCGCTTCATAGATAGATTTTTCTTCATCAGACCAGGAGGATTCATCGCCTTTGCCCAATACTTCCAGAGCTGCTTTTAATTCGGGGATTTCTCTAAATTGACGACGGACTTCTTCAATCATAGCCATTGCTGCCCGTCCAACAGCACCCATTGCCAATGATGAAAATAAAAATGGTAACATTGCACCTATAAATAATGCAGCCATAACAATTGGCTCTGAAATATCAATTAAAAATGGTGACTCTCCTAATTTACTTTTTATTATTTCACTAAATGCCGCAAACAATGCCAGGGTTGTTAAAGCTGCTGACCCAATTGCAAATCCTTTACCAATTGCAGCCGTAGTATTACCTACAGCATCCAATTTATCTGTTCGTTCTCTTACTTCAGAAGGCAGTCCTGCCATTTCAGCAATCCCGCCGGCATTATCAGAAATAGGGCCGTAGGCATCAACCGCTAATTGGATACCTGTATTTGCCAGCATTCCTAGGGCTGCCATTGCAATGCCATATAACCCCGCGCTATGATGAGCAAAGACAATTGCCATCGCAATAATTATTACCGGGATGAAGGTTGATTGCATTCCTACGCCTAAGCCTGCAATGATATTGGTGGCTGGTCCTGTAATGGATTGGTCTACCACTGATTTAACGGGTTTAGTTCCTGTACCTGTATAATATTCTGTGATGAGTCCAATTCCTAAACCTGCAGCAAGTCCAATTAGTGTGGCATAAAAAATTCCCATTGCATTTGCATCAATCGTATAGGTGATTAAGAAATACATTACTATTACCATAATTCCAGAAGATCCAAACTCACCAATATTTAAGGCTTTCTGAAGACTACCGCCTTCTTTAACAGATACCATGAAAGTTCCAATAATGGAAACAATAATTCCCGCTCCTGCAATATATAAGGGGAGGGTTACATAAGCTAATTCGCCAAAGATTGCCCAGCCAAGCACCATTGAGCCTATTATTGCGCCAACATAAGATTCGAACAGGTCTGCTCCCATTCCGGCAACATCGCCTACATTATCCCCTACATTATCTGCAATGGTAGCAGGATTCAAAGGATGGTCTTCAGGAATACCTGCTTCCACCTTGCCAACTAAATCAGCACCTATATCTGCAGCCTTGGTATAAATACCGCCCCCTACTCTTGCAAATAATGCAATGGAAGAAGCCCCTAATGAAAACCCTGTAATGGCTTGAATTAATTTTTGAGGATTGGGAAATAGTTCAAAATAGTTATAAATGACATATAAACCGGTTACACCTAAAACGCCCAACCCTACAACGCTCAGACCCATTACGGATCCGCCGGTAAAGGCAACATTCAATGCTTTTGCCAGGCTGGATCGTGCTGCATTGGTGGTTCGATTGTTGGCTTTCGTGGCAACTCTCATCCCTAAAAAGCCGGCTAAACCAGAAGCCAAAGCGCCGGATAAAAATGATATTGACACCAACCAGGAATCACCTTGATTATTGGCCGCATAGGCCAAAAGGCATGCAACTATTGCAACAAAAATTGCCAGTACGCGGTATTCAGCTTTTAAAAATGCCATGGCTCCATCTGCAATACTGGCGCCGATTTGTTTCATCCTGTCGGTACCTTCATCCTGATTGTTAATCCAGCTTGTTTTCCAAAATGCGTATATCATTGCCAAAATACCAGCACCTAATACATAATACAAATTATTCATTTACACCTTTCTTTTTTGTTTTTTCATTAAATTTATTCATTGTTTCTTTTATGTCATGGGAAAGATAATACTCGATTCCTTCACATGCTTTTTCAATCATTTCATTTACATTTTCTTTTTGCCCGGGTCTAAATGGGGTGAGCACATATCTTTCAGCAGGTCTCATGTCATCTTCTGTTGCAATCCCAATCCGGAGACGGTTAAAATTTTCAGACTGGGTCTGATAAATGATGGACTCAATACCTTTATGTCCACCAGTACCGCCGCCATTTCTAAACCGGAGGGTTCCCAGGGGGAGATCAATATCATCATACACCACTAAAATCTGTTGCGATTCAGCCTTGAAAAACTGCTTTACATCTAAAACTGGCATTCCACTATTATTCATAAAAGAGGCTGGTTTGATGCAAATAAGATCACCCTTTTTAGCCAGGAGATAATCTCCTTTTCCTGCTTGAAATGTCAAAGATCTTTTTTCAGCAAATCGGTTTAAAACCCAGAAGCCGAAATTATGTTTCGTATCTGAATATTTCCTGCCGGGGTTTCCTAATCCCACCAGGATATTCATTATTCAGATCCTGCGTCCTTTTTATGAGTAGCATCACCATCTTTAGCTGGTTTATCTCCACTTTCGCCTTTGCTATCACCTTCACCTTCAGCTGGAACTTCACCTTCTTCATCCATAAAGGCTTCGTCTTCTTCTTCTACAACAACCGGTTCAATTTCTTTCATGGCATGTGTAACAGATGCCAAAACGGTGTCTTCAGGAGTGATTAATGTAAATTTTTCATCCAGTTGAATAATTCCCACATTGATAGCATCACCCAGGGCTAAACCGCTAATATCCGTTTCTACAAATTCAGGGATATCACCCGGAAGACAAATAATTTCTATTTCGTTGGTTGCCTGGTTTACCACCCCACCCTCTTCTGTGACGCCAATGGGGTCTCCAATGAGATGCACAGGTATTTTAATATTCACAGCTCTGTCCATACGAACACCATATAGGTCAATATGGAGAATTTCTTCTGTTACAGGATGATACTGCACGGATTTAAACAAAACGTTTTGCTTTTTCCCGTCAACGGAAATATTAAAAATGCGTGCCCCGGATTTTACTGCTTCATGAAAATCTCCCTGGGAGATAACAATTGGGGTGCTACCTTTAGAGTTGGGGGAATAATAAATTCCTGGAATCATTCCTTCTCTCCGCAATTGTTTCACACCCTTTTTCCCGAGGCTTTCACGTTTATTAATATCAATTTTATGTTCGTTTGCCATTTTCTTTCACTCCTACAATTTAATTGAAATCGCGGAACATGGAACTTAAAGATGTTCCCTCTACGATTCGTTTTATGGATTCACCAAAAATGTCTGCAACGGAAATAATTTCCAATTTATCAAACACTTGGTTTTCATTCAGTTTAATGGTATCACATACTATCACTTTGGATATTGGTGAATTCTTCAGTTTTTTAATTGCTCCACCAGATAAAACCGGGTGAGTTGCCATAGCAATTACAGATTTCGCGCCTTCATTTATGGCTGTTTCAGCGGCATTACACAGGGTTCCGGCAGTATCTATCATGTCATCAATAATAATGACGTCTTTATCCTTCAGGTCACCCACCAGGTTTGCAACTTCAGCCTTGTTGGGTTTGGGTCTACGCTTATCAATCAGGGCAAATCCTAAATTCAATTTTTTCGCATAGGATTGACTCATTTTAGCAGAACCAACATCCGGAGCCAACACCACACCGGACTCTTCATTCAGGCTTAACCCCTTCAATTTGTCCAATAAAACCATACGTGAATACAAATGGTCAAAAGGAACATTCGCAAAGCCTTGAATTTGTGCTGAATGCAAATCCATAGCAATAATTCTGCTCACACCCACGACTGTAATCAAATCCAGCATAAGTCGTGCGGAAATGGGTACCCGTGGGCGGTCTTTTCTATCCTGCCTGCCATAGCCAAAATAGGGAATCACTGCCACCACATTTGAAGCCGATGCTCTTCGGGCGGCATCCAGCATGAGCAGAAGCTCTAAAATATTTTCAGCCGGAGGGTTGGTAGATTGAATAATAAACACATCTTCATTGCGGATGTTTTCTTCAAACGCTACCAATAACTCTCCATCACTGAAAGTCTGAATATCTATCTTTCCCATAGGGATGCCTAGATAATCTGCGATTCCTTTGGCTAATTCAGGGTTTGATCTGCCAGTAAATACTTTCATTTCTGCTGGGGGATAGGGAGTCGAACCCCAATCCCATGGACCAAAACCATGTGTCCTACCATTGAACGATCCCCCAAAATAAATTTAAATGGATTACGAAATATATAATTTGGATTATAAACGAAAAACGGGAGAGGAAAGAAAGGTTTGGTATGGGGAGAAATTCCCCAATAAGGCTTCTGCCTTTTGTTGATTATCAAAGACACCAAACACAGTCGAGCCACTCCCCGACAGACCGGCATATAAAGCGCCTGCATTTTGCAGATTTTCTTTAATTTTTCCAATCTCTGGATATGTTTTACGGATAACCCGTTCAAAATCGTTGTCAAATAACTCCCATTTCATTGGCTTTGAAAGGGGCGGAAATTTAGGATGGCTTTTATCAGGCTGCAAAGATTTATTTAATGCCCCGTAAGCCCAGGGTGTTGAAATGTGAATTGGAGGTACTACCAATAAAAATGAAATTCCTTCCAAGGGAGCAAGATCTATGGGAGTTAACATGTCTCCAATACCCTCTATTAACTGCACACCCCCTTTAATAAAGAAGGGAACATCTGCTCCTAATTCTGCGCCCATTTTTTCTAATTCCTGCGGGGATAAATTGAGTTTCCAAAGTTGATTCAGGGCTTTTAATGTAGCAGCCGCATTAGAGCTGCCGCCACCCAGTCCGCCCCCTATTGGGATTCGCTTTTTTAAATGGATGGTATATTCTGTATCTACTGTCTCAGTTTTTGCACGAATTATTTTGTATGCTTTGGAAATTAAATTACTATCATCATCGGGCACTTCTGCACCTTCTACGGAAAGTTGAAATGTTGCTGACGAACTAAACCCTAATTCATCCTGTAAATCAATTTCAACAAAATAGGATTGCAGATTATGATAGCCGTCCTCGCGCTTATTCAGGACTTGCAGCCCGAGATTTATTTTAGCGCTGGAGGTGTAATGATGAGTATTGATTAGTGCAGATTTAATAATGAATCCATAGAATACTAAGGTGGAAAAATTACGATGAGACTTTTAGTGAGGATGACAAATATTTATTTGAAATTTCGATAAAAGTATGGCATCTTGTTTTTTCTTGTTTGCGATTGGGGGAATATCCTATTTTTAAATTCAATTTTTCGTCAATATGTATATTTTTCGTTATTATAATTTTGTAGTTTTGTTTATGAGTTTTTCTTCTTTTGCGGGAAAATTCTCAGGTAATTCGTAATATGATACCATCCAACCCTCCGGCAATTGCCAATAATAAACCTAAATTATTAGATCAAGTTATATTCACGGTTCAAACTCGTTATTACTGCTGGTCTACTGAAAAAATGTTGCAATTGGATTTTTCAATAAATTTTATTCTATGCTTTGCTACTCACCTTTTGGAATCCGGATACGATATCAGAACCATCCAGGAATTAATGGGTCATAAAAAACTGGAAACTACCATGATATATACCCATGTTTTACATAAAGGACCGCTTAGTGTAAAAAGTCCGGGGGATACATTATAGTCAGATTTTTAAATTCTGCATATACGGCTCAAAACCGCAGTATATCAAAAATCGGGTTGCAATATATAAAGGGTTAGCTACTTGGAAACATAAACAAATTAGAAAGGGTTCTCCATCATGAAAAAAATATTGATGTTGACATATTTAGTGATAGCAATTAACTGTGTTTTGGGACAAACTACCGAAGATACTACTAAAAAAATACTTCCTCTAAATTCTAGTTTAGGTCTAGAATTAATTAATGTTAAAGCAGATGTAGTTGATCATAATGGCAAAGAAGGAATTTTAATCTCAAAAATCGAAGGGGAAATTAAAGGCGAAACTCTTGTAGTTATCCCAGAGATTAATTTTAAAGATGGTATTATCGAAATAGAATTAACAGGTGAACCCACAGCTGATGCAGATCCCCAAATGCGGGGATTTGTTGGCATTGCTTTTCGTGTTAATCCGTCAGACTATTCTAGTTATGAGTGCTTTTACCTTCGACCAAATAATGCTCGAGCCAACAATCAATTACAAAGAAACCATTCAACTCAATATATTTCTCATCCAGAGTTTCCTTGGTATAGGTTGAGACAGGAAAATCCTGGACTTTATGAATCTTACGTTGATTTAGCACCGGGTGAGTGGATAAAAATTAAAATCGTAGTGGATGGTAAGACAGCAAAACTATATTTACACAACGCAGAACAACCCAGTCTAATTGTTAATGATCTAAAACATGAAGATTCAGAAGGTAAGATAGCTCTATGGTTGCATTCATCAACTTTAGCTCGTTATAGAAACTTAGTTGTAACACCAAATTAGATATACACTAACTAAATGCAGCTAACCCCCAATCCCCCTGACATGTAAACTTGTGAGGTAAATTTGATGAGCTGCATAGAAATAAAATACTGAATCATTTAGAGAAATCCTTCCAACAACATACCGATTAGCAGCCATGTCGGTGACCAGACCTTTTCTATATTTATTATCTGTGAAACTCTGTGTTCATTTGTAGTTAATTTAACTATAAGCCTCTTCCAAGATTTCATATGACCACAACCACTAAACTCTGGCGCATCATTGACCTCATTAACTGGGGCGCCGATCATTTTACCACAAAGGGCATGGATAATGCCCGGCGGGAAATGGAATGGTTTCTCTGTGATATTCTTAAATGTGAACGTATTGATTTGTACGTTCGCTTTGAAGAAGTAATGGATGAAGGCGAACTTGAAATTTTTCGCACTATGGTGAAACGCAGAATTGCCGGCGAACCTTTTCAGCATATTATCGGTAAGGCGCCCTTTTATGGCAGAGATTTTATCGTTAATCAAAAGGTCCTCATCCCCCGCCCAGAGACAGAGATTCTCATTGAACGAATGAAAACAAATGGAAACGTAAATTCCCTATTAGATATTGGTACTGGCACTGGCTGTATTGCAATTACTACAGGATTAGAAAATTTGGTTGAAAATATATTTGCCACCGATATTTCTCAATCTGCCCTTGAAATTGCCACTGAAAATATGAGACTTCACAATCTAGAAAATATTCAATTTGCCCGCCACGATTTTTTATCGCAAAACTTCAAAACCAAATTTGATGTGGTAGTTTCCAATCCTCCCTACATTGCTGTAAATGAGATGAATTCCCTTCAAGCCGAAGTGCGAGATTATGACCCCCCATCAGCCCTCACAGATAATGGTGATGGTCTATCCTTTTACCGCCGTTTTGCTGAACAATTTGAGAATCTATTAACTAGTGACGGCTATCTTCTGCTTGAGTTTGGTGGGAATGCCCAAAAAGGAGCTGTGGAATCAATCTTTCAAAATGTTGGTCTTAATACTGAATTTTTCAAAGACCTACAAAATGATTGGCGGGTGATTGAGGTGCGCAGATGAATCCTCTCTTTGCCGGCATCCAAATTCTCCGACCTTTGAATATGATTTTAAGTCTGTTTGCCGTATTCATAGCTGCATGGCTGGTAAACGGTATTACCTCTTCCCTGCTTCCTTACACCGCGCTTGTGGTTCTCTGTTTCGCCGGAGCATCCAATATTCTAAATGACGTACTGGATATTCATATTGATGAGGTGAATCGGCCGGATAGAGTCCTCTCCTCAGGCAGACTTAAAGTTCGGGATGCCCTTATTATTATGAGCGTTCTGTACGCTTTGGGTATTATGGCCACAAGCTATCTGCATCCATTAGGCAGGCAGATTGCCCTTATTTTAGTATTGCCCTTACTTGTTTTATACACACCACTATTTAAACGGCTGCCATTTATTGGCAATCTGGTTGTGGGTTCAATTTTGGGATTGGTATTTATCTTTACTGAAGGAGCAATTACTGGTCATGTGGATAAAATGTGGATACCTTTCTGTTTGGGTACTACCCTTTCTACCATTCGCGAACTGGTAAAAGATGCTGTGGATATGGATGGGGATGCTGTAGGTGATTTACAAACCTTCCCCAGAAAATTTGGCCTTGTGGCAACTCTCTGGCTGCTGCGCATACTCACCATCTGCCTCTGTCTTGGTGCGTCAATTCCCTGGTTTGAGAATTGGTATGGAAATTACTATTTCATTTTACTGATTGGGGCTGTCGCATTGCCATCATTATACGCTGTGTTCATTCTTTTACATGAAAGCTCTGGGTCAAATGACTATGCCATAACTGCAAAAGTTTTCAAAGCAACCACAATTGGTGGAATGATGGTGATTCTATCAAGTGCTTTTTGATGATTGGGGTCAGTGGCAGAGTTACAGAGATTGAAAGTAATAAAATTATATCAATCAAACGGGTATCATCTTGAATTCATAGACCCGTCAGATAGTTAAAATAACCAATTCCTAAGTGCCAAAATATATAGGTGTTTGATTAATAGCCCTATCCTTTAGGGCGGGGATTAAATTATTTCAACCCAAAACGGGAATTACCGCCACAAATGATGGAGCAAGAAAAATTAAATTATTTTTGCGCCATTTCGTGTCTTTCGTGGGTCGGAACTACTAAACAACTCCTTCATCAAATTTTTCTTAGTGATGGCGGAAGCTGTCACCAATCCTGAAAAAAGTGCGCTGGTGACCCCAACTGTTAAGACATCCTGCCCGGTTAAATAGAGATTCTTAATTTCTGATTTAGGCTTCAGCCATTTCTGGTGAAAGCGATTAGGCGTATGGTCAATTCCATAGAGTTCTCCTTTGGGATAGTTAGCCAAACTCTTCACGGAAAGAGGAGTGGAAAGTTCGCTGTAAGCCATGGCTTCTTTTGCCTGGGGAACATGCTCATATACTTTTTCTAATATTCGTTCACTGAGTTTTTCTTTCATTGTTTCATATTCATCTCCCCGATTTTTCCAGGGTTTGTCCTTCCAATTATCATACTCTGACCAATTGGCAACTGTTATGGCTTCCATTGTTGCAAATCCGGGATGCTCATCTTTAAAAGCGGGATCCTTCGCCGAGGGGAAAGAAACATATACTACCGGTAATTCCTTAGTTGAATCCTGCATATAATTGGCTACATTCAGATCATGGTTATAACCGGGATAAATCCACAAATTAGTATTGCCCAGTTTCAGTTCCTCAGCAGATTTATTCAAACCAATATAAAGACACATATAACTGCTGGTTGGTGTAATGGTTTTAAGTTGAATGGACATCTGTGAGAAAGCCTTGTTACTTCTTAGAAATTTGCCATAGGTATTCATCACTCCTGCAGAGCTGATGATGAGGGGAGCCAAAATTTCATCCCCCTTTTCTAAACGAACACCAACAGCCTTTCCTTTGTGGGTAATGATTTCATCCACACCTGCATTTACATATAACACACCACCCATACTTTCGAGATAATCCACAGCCGTTTCGGCAATTCTGCGGGAGGTTCCAATAGGATAATTTCCGCCGTCCAAATAATGACGCACCACCATTGCATGCATGGCAAAACTACTGTCCCCTGGTGGAAGTCCATGATCGCCCCATTGGCCGCTGAGAACACCAAGAATAGTTTCATCATCGAATATATTCATAATCACTTCTCTGGTGGTTTTATCTGAATGTTTAAAGAATTTTCGGGTCATTTTATTGTAGGTGAAATTCCCCAGCCAGTTGGGCAGTGCTTTATTGGCAAAATAGGATTGACCCGATTTAACAGCCTCATCTACAACTTGAATATACTTAAGCAATTTATCTTTCGTGCCGGGAAAATATCCTGCCATATCCTGAATGAATTGCTCACGGGGAGCTACAAAATTGTACTGCTTATCGGGGAAAATAATTCGGTCATAATTATCCTCCATCTTATGCCATTCCAATTTACCGTTACTTACCAGATCAAATAATTTTCGCACAGGAGAACGGGGATTATGCACCTCACCAATATAATGAATGCCCACATCCCATTCATAGTCATCCCGCTTGAAGGTATGCGTCCAGCCTCCTGCTTTAAAATGTTTTTCCAGGATGAGGACTTTTTTACCCTCTTTCGCCAATAGAATGCCAGAAGTTAACCCGCTTATTCCTGAGCCAATGATTATTACATCATATTTATTATTGGCATATTCACTACGCCAACCAGACCATTTCTTCAATATAATTTCCTTTCAGTTTATATGGAAATTTAGGACAGATGGATGGGATTTAAATCAATAATTAGATTAACTTTGCCCTATGAATTTGAAATTAATCCTTCTATTTATCTTCTAAAATGATTTCTGCAAATACAACCCATGTGGGATTGGTTCGAAGTGAAAATCAAGATGCCCTGGGACATATTAAAGTAGGCGACAATGATCTATTTGTTGTCTGTGATGGTGTGGGGGGGCTTCCCAATGGTGCGCTGGCCAGTAAAACTGCACTGGACTCAATCATCGCAGATTTTACTATGATGTCATCAGCAGAACCAGAAACTCATCTTCAATCAGCCCTGCAAAAAGCTCAAAAGGCCGTCATGAAAACTAATCCGAAACCCTTGGGTACTACTGTGGTTGCCCTCTATTTAGGTGATGGTTTCGCCTACACTGCTTGGTGTGGAGATAGTCGAATTTATCATTTTCGAGATAATCTTATTCTTTGGATGTCACGAGATCATAATGTTCTGCATGATATTTTAAATAAAGGTAAATCCAGAGGTAGTATGTTTATGAATCCACAAGCGTTGAATCGTTTTTTCGGACGTGAGTTTGAAGTTAAGTCCGATTATTATTCATTTTCTGTTGAGAGGGGAGATCATTTATTGCTCTGTTCGGATGGACTTTCTAATTTTTTAATGGAGCCGGATATTATTCAGGCTGTCACTAATAATTTCCCACAAGATGCATCTGATATCATGGAAAGAAAACTGGTCACCGAAGAAATTGGTGCTCCTGATAATTTCACCTGGTACATCATTCAAATTTAAATTAGAGAATTATGCTAAAAGGAACACATAGCTACGTAGAAGATCAGCGCAACGAAAAAATAATCATATATATTAACGGCGAATTTTTTTCCCGAAATGAAGCCAAAATATCTGTCTTTGACAGCGGTTTTTTATTGGGGGATGGTGTTTGGGAAGGTCTTCGATTACATAATGGTAAGCTTTGTTTTATTGAAGAGCATATTGAGCGCTTATATCATGGGGCCGGAAAGTTGAAAATAGAAATTGGAAGGTCTGAAGGTGAGTTGATCAACCTTTTATTTGAAACTCTGAAAGTAAATAAAATGCATACTGATATCCATATTCGTCTCATTGTTTCCCGGGGACTAAAGCGGACTCCCTACCAACACCCCAATGCCAATGTGGGTGGAGCTTCCATTGTTATTATTCCCGAATATAAAAAGGCAGATGCAACCCTGTTAAGTGAAGGCATTCGCCTATGTTTGGTGGAAACGATTAGAGGAAGTCAAAACTCCCAAGACCCCCGCCTGAATACCCTTAGTAAACTCAACTGTATATTCGGCTGTCTGGAAGCAGACGAAAAGGGTTTTGATGAGGGCATTATGCTGGATATAAACGGTTTCGTCTCCACCTGTAATTCCACCAATTTTTTCATTGTTAAAAAGGGAGAAGTGTGGACCTCCACCGGAGAATTTTGTCTGCCGGGGATTACCAGAGGCAATATAATCATTCTCTGTCAAGAAAATAATATCCCGGTCTTTGAAAAAGATTTCATAATGGAAGATGTCTATTCTGCAGATGAAGTCTTTGTTACGGGAACTTTCGCCGGTGTGATTCCAGCAGTAGTCATTGATGATACTACTATTGGTCGTGGAAATTGTGGCGAATTAACTGAAAAATTATACCATCTTTATAAGTCAAAAATTACCGCCCTGTACCCGGGAGAACAAAATTGAATGCGGTCATAATAGCCATGTGGTCCGGCCCTCGGAATATTTCCACAGCAATGATGCGATCATTTGAAAATCGCGAAGATACTTTTGTGAGTGATGAGCCCTTTTACGCCCATTACCTGAAACTGACTGGTATTGATCATCCCATGCGCAAAGAGGTGATGGAGACCGGAAATTCAGATTGGGATGAAGTATCACAATATCTCACCGGTACCATTCCTCAAGATAAATCCGTTTGGTACCAGAAACATATGGCACAGCATAATCTTCCAGGTGTTGAATTAGATTGGACGAGCAGACTAACAAATTGTTTTCTCATTCGCAACCCCAGGGAAGTAATATTGTCCTATTCCAAAAAATATGAGATTACCTCGGTCTATCAATTGGGATTTCCTCAGCAATTCGAATTATATGATAAAATTGAACAGGATTCTGGTATGTCACCTATAGTAATTGATTCGAAAGATGTTCTGATGAATCCTAAAAATATGCTTCAAAAACTTTGTGAGAAATTAGAAGTTCCGTTTTCTGATAAAATGCTCTCCTGGTCACCGGGAAAGAGGGACAGTGATGGCGTCTGGGGACAGCATTGGTACGGAAATGTAGAAAAGTCCACCGGTTTTCAGGCTTACCAAAAAAAGGAAGAGGAAATGCCAAAGGAATATACAGAAATTTATGAGGAATGTATGAAATATTATCGACAATTATTTGAACAAAGGATACATTAAATTTGGCTCCTAAAAATAAAATCTCTTCCAAACGTATTGGTTTAGATATTGGTTTAGCAATCGGACGCTTTTTCCTGAATACTGAAGATCTGCATTATGGCTATTGGCCCAAAGGTAAGACCGCTACCATTCAAAATTTTGTAGAAGCACAGGGGGCTCATTCGAAGCTCATTATGGATCATATCCCTAATGGTACAGAGCGGATATTAGATGTGGGCAGTGGTTCTGGGAGCCTGGCATTGAAGCTTATTAATAAGGGCTTTCAGGTGGACTGTGTGATTCCCGGTGAGTTTCTGGCTGAGCAGATGCAAGCGAAATTAGGAGACCGCAGTACTATTCATATTTGCGGATTTGAAAGTGTTGCTCTCTCTGAAAAATATGATCTTATATTATTCAGTGAATCCTTTCAATATGTGAAATTGGGGAAATCATTAGAGAAAATAACAAACATGTTAAATCCCGGTGGATACTTGCTCATCTGCGACTTTTTTAAACGAGATGGGTTAGGAAAAAGCCCCATGGGCGGCGGTCATAGTTGGCAATTATTTCGGGATAAAATCGACGCATATCCTCTCTGTCTTATTTCAGACCAGGATATTACTGAAGAGACTGCCCCCACAATTGATTTAATGGCAAAATTTAATACAGATGTGGTAACCCCCCTTGCGGAAATGTCCGTTGAATATTTAATAGACCATTACCCTCAACTCAGTAAATTATTTCGCTGGAAATTCAGAAAACGCCTGGATAAAATTCACAATATTTATCTTAGCGGCGCAGTAAATGGCGACAGTTTTAAACAGTTCAAGAAATATCATTTGTTGGTGTATGAACGGAGGTAACTCAAGCATCTTATATTCCGCCTACCAGCGGACCTGCTTGTGAGATGATTGAGATACATTAACCATGAAGAATTTTCTCCGGGATGATTTTACCATTGGTTCCCGCCTGTTTCTAACAGGCATCGGACTGGTTTACCTCATCGCCTTTATCTCCCTCTGGCTGCAGGTTGAGGGGCTGTTTGGTTCAGAAGGTATCATGCCGGTTGAGCGTTATTTTGACCGCCTGGCCGGCCAGGAAAATCCCTGGAGTTACATCCTGCGCTACCCCTCCCTTTTATGGCTGGACCATTTCCTGCATCTGGGGAATACCGCCCTGCATATAATCTGCGGAACCGGCTTGATATGTTCTCTTCTGGCCCTGTTCAATTTCTACCGCGGTATCAGTCTGTTCCTGTGCTGGCTTCTATATCTTTCCCTGGTTACGCTTGGCTCCCCTTTCCTCAGTTTTCAGTGGGATAACCTATTGCTGGAAAGCGGTTTCCTGGCCATCTGGTTGGCAGGGTTTAAAAGGCGGGATCAGCAGCTATCGCCATTCATTCTATTTCTCTTGTACTTGTTGCTGTTCCGACTCATGTTCTTTTCCGGCTATGTGAAGTTAGCCAGCAATGACCCGGTCTGGTGGAACCTCACAGCCCTCGGCCTCCATTTTGAAACCCAGCCTCTGCCTCATTTCTTGAGTTGGTATTTCCACCAATTGCCGACAATAATACTGAAAGTCAGTACAGCCATCATGTTCTTCATTGAACTGATTGCCCCTTTGTTCATTTTCCTTGCCCGCCGCCTCCGTCACGCTGCCGGTATACTGTTCATTGCCTTCATGCTGCTCATCAGCGCTTCGGGAAATTATACCTTTTTCAATCTGCTTACCATTGTACTTTGTCTGCTGCTTTTTGATGACCGCTGTTATCAGTGGTGTTTGCCGTTTACCTTCTTGCAGAAGCAAAACTATTCTACCACCGGAAATTACACAAAACACATTTTAAAAATTGTATGTATTGTAATGGTTGCCTCAGCCATAATCACTGAAGGCCGCCGCTGGCTGCCCATCAGCCAATATCCAGTTATTTCCCTGGTATACAGTTTGGTCCGGCCTTTTCGATCAGTAAATACTTACGGACTCTTTGCAGATATGACCACCAGCCGGCCAGAGATTATCTTTGAGATCAGTTCTGATGGAGCAAACTGGCAGGAACTGCAGTTCAAATGGAAACCCGTTGAATTGGATGCGTTCCCAGGTTGGGTGCAGCCCCATCAGCCCCGGCTGGACTGGCAACTCTGGTTTGCCGGCCTCTACTATCAGCGCGTCTTACCGCTCTTTCAGCAGCAATTTGATCGGGGGCCGGAGTCTTATGATGAAATCCATCGTTTCATTTATCAGCGCTACCGGCGGATATATTACCGCCATGTGTGGCTGCATAATTTCATGGAAGGCATCCTGCAAAAACGCCAGTCAGTAATGAATTTAACCGCTCATGAAAACTGGCCGGAGGAGCCCTTTTACCTGCGCGCCTGGCTCTATGATTACCGCTTTACACGGGGCAATTCATCTACGCAAAACTATGATGAACAGGGCAGCTGGTGGGTTAGGGATAATAAACGGCTGTTGTTTCCGGCATTTAAATTATAAAAGAAATCTAAAAATATTTAACCCCGATGGGGTTAGAATTCTAAGTTTATCAACAAATTTTTGGACTCCGTTGGGAGTCATATACTTATAGTGCTGAATCTAATCGGTTTTCGAGTTCCGTAGGAGTTCAATATAATGGAAAATTTGAAATTAAGACTACATTCACGTAATAAAAACAAGACGAACAGGCAAGATGCCTGTGATACCATGCCGTTGAACAACAATCGCCTTTTACTCCGGCAATGGAAGAAAAATATTGAACCAGTTTAACCAAAAGTAAAGCCGCACAAATATCCACACTCTGCGTTCTTTATTTTGCAGGGATTCCCATGGAGATTTAGGATCACCGCACTGGTGGCATATCTTGCTAAACAGGGACTTACCGTGGCTGATACCGGCCATCTTATAGCAATGGCAATTCTGCCATGGACATTCAAGCTCATTTGGGCGCGGTGGGAATTTTTTCATTATTTATGCATATATCCTGAACAAAATCCGCAGCCACTATGTTTACCAGCTACATGGCAATATCTAATATGTCCTCAACCATGGGAAATGAATTTGTAGGCTATATAAAGGAGTGGATTTCATTTGATATGTCCTTCATTCTTTTAGGGGTATTGGCTTTGGTGCCCCTCATTTTCCTGATTTGGATAAATCCTGATTCAATGTAAAAGGTCAAGAGGCAGGATTCTTCAGTAGAAACTTAAATCAGATTTAAGTACCCCCTTTTACTTCGTTGAAAAATCAAAGTTCATATTGTGGAACATAAAGGCCCAGGTATCTGCTGCTGCCTCAATCCGTTTTGAGGTGGGCTTCCCTGCCCCATGCCCTGCATCGGTTTCAATTCTGATTAATAAGGGATTTGGGTTGTCCGGATTTTTCGCCTGAAGTGTGGCAGTATATTTAAATGAGTGTGCTGGCACCACCCGGTCATCATGATCAGCCGTAGTCACCATCACTGCCGGATAATTTCTATTTTTCCAAATAGTATGCAATGGAGAATAATTATAGATATAATTAAACAATTCTGCACTTTCTTCGGGGTCTCCATATTCAACAGCCCAGGCCCAGCCAATAGTGAACTTGGTGTAGCGCAGCATATCCATAACGCCAACGCCAGGGAATCCCACAGCACAGAGATCAGGCCGCTGATTTAACACTGCGCCAATAAGCAGTCCGCCATTGGATCCCCCCTTGATTGCAAGCCTGTCTCTGCTGGTATAATTTTCAGAAACCAGATAATCGGCAGCAGCAATAAAATCATCAAATACATTCTGTTTGAGCAATTTCATTCCCCCTTCGTGCCAGGATTCCCCGTATTCACCGCCGCCTCTTAAATTGGCGGAGACGTAAATACCCCCGCTTTCCAGTAAGATCATTCTACTTACGCTGAAATAGGGGTTAATGCTTATGTTAAAGCCACCATAGGCATACAGGAGGGTGGGGGCCGTCCCATCATATTGCAATCCTTTTTTATGGGTGATGAACATGGGGATTTTTGTCCCGTCTTTACTGGGGTAAAATACCTGCCTGGTTTCATACAGTGAAAAATCAACATCCACCTTGGACTGCCGGTACAGAGTGGCGGTATCGGCTTCTATATTATACCGGAAAATGGTGGGTGGATAGGCAAAACTGGTAAAATTATAAAATACTTCATTGTCGTTTTGCTTACCGCCAAAGCCTGATGCAGTACCGACAGTAGGCAGTTTAACCTCCGTTTCCAACTTTCCATCCAGGGAATACACATACAGGCGGGAGCTTACATCTTTGGAATATTTCACCAGTAATTTTCCTCCTGTAATAGACACAGAATTTAAGGGATATTCAGATTCTGGAATGACATCTGTCCAATTTTCCGGGCTGGGATCATTATAACTGAACTTAACCAGCTTCCAATTCTGCGCTTTATAATTTGTTTTGAGAAAAATGGTGTTTTCTATGTTTCCTACAATTCCATGATCATAATCATAATCATCCATTATAGTTGTGAATTGATGGTCTCCCATTTTTACTTCTGTAATATACAGGGCTGTGCCGCTGGTTCCCTTTGAGCGGTAGAGATACACAAATTTTTCATCTTCAGAGGTACTAACATAATTGGATATCTTTGGATTCTCCGGGTCGGAAAATATGAGCTTATCCATTTCCTGTTTGGTTCCCAATTGATGGTAGTACACCCGGGCGTTTTCGTTACTGGCATTCAATTCACCTCCTTCCTCCGGCTCGGGATAGCGGGAATAGTAGAATCCAGCCCCAGCCCAGGCCATCCCCGAAAATTTGATCCATTGTAAATGGTCTTCTCTGTCCTTTCCTGTGGATAAATCTTTGATATAAAATTCTTTCCAGTCCGAACCTCCTATAGATTTCGCATACCCCAGTAAATTCCCCTCCTTATTGAAATAAGTACCAGAAAGCGCCACAGTTCCATCCTCCGAAAATGTATTGGGGTCTAATATGACCTTTTCCTTGCCCCCCCCCAATTCATTTGATGAATACAGAACGGATTGATTTTGTAAACCCTTATTCTTATAAAAGTAATATTTTTCTCCTCGTTTAAAAGGAGCAGATATTTTTTCATAATCCCAGATTTCTGTGAGTCTTTTCTCAATGGCATCCCTTTGTGGTATATTTTCTAAATAATCAAAAGTAAGTCTATTTTGAGCTTCTACCCACTCTGCTGTTTCCGAACTATTATCATCTTCCAACCAGCGGTAGGGGTCGGCAACCTTTATTCCAAAATAGGTGTCATTTACATTTTCATCTATTCGGGTGTAGGGATATTGAATAGCTTTTGTATGGCTTTGATAACAGCTGAATATCAAGACTGTTATTAATAACCATGTAGATTTATATTTCATGCTTGCAGCTCCTGTTTGAAAAAATTATTTATATGTATTTGGGCTTCATCCAGGGTTTGGTAAGCTTGACATTTGAATTTCTGATTCCCGCTAATCATAGCTGACAGTCGTTTCCCTGTAGTCTTTCGGTATAAACATAAAACCGGAATATTAAGCTTTTCGGCAATACCCAGTTCATAGCCCACTCCAAGAGAAGGCGTTGTCACTTCAGCTATTACAAGGTCGGCGGACTTAAGCCAATCCATGTCCCTTATGAATATTTCCTCATCAGAGCAACTTTTCTCCCCTATTATCGTCAGTGTTGAACTTCCCACATGTTCTGTGAGTACCTCTGCTTTAGAGGATAGATAGGTGATTATTTTCTTGTAATAATCGGTTTCATCACGGCCACCGCGAATTGCGCCGGCAAAATAGATTTTCATAGAGGAAATATTAGCAAATAATTCGTAAGTTACGGTAACTTTTTTATTTAAAGGAATATTAAATTTTTACCATGCATAAACTATATACTATAATCTTATTGCTGGGAATATCATTTCCAGTGGTTAATGTGGAAACAAGTACTGAGTGGGAGCGAGTCTACTTTTCCAGCGGGCAACTGCATCATTTAGTGGGAGAACCTGAATCGAGTGTTCGGAGTTATCTGAAAAGTATTCAGGATAAACTTGGTCATGAAAATGCGCACAAGTTTCCTTTGGATTATTACAAGGATGGGAAATATGGTACTCGACATTTTTCTTTTCAGCAGACCTATAACGGTTTCCCTGTTTTTGGACGGTATATCCGTGTTCATATCCGAGGAAATGTGATAACCAGCCTTTCTGCCAATATTGTTAACATTGATCTTTCTGTAGTCCCTATAATAACTGAATCTGGGGCTATGGATATAATCCAACCAGCCTATATTTTTACATCTACTTATTTAAAATACAAAAATCTTCAAATCTATATTCAGAATAGCATTCCACATCTAGTACATAGCGTTGATGCCGTGAGTTTTGAAGATTCCTGGCGCTATTTGGTAGATGCTCATACGGGAGAGATCATTGACAAGTTTCCTCTCATCTATGAAGAAGGGCCTGTCATTGGCAACGGTATAAATCTTCTCAATGAGGCTATTGATACGCTCTATGTCTATGAAGGCAGTAGTTTTACGCCCATTGGACAGGATCTTGTAACCCCCTACCTTCTCTGTGAGGAATACTGCTGGGATTACGGTGATTGCGGGGGGGGAAGTTATTCCGACTGTGTGGTGTCCCCTCAACAGGGAAATTGTGAAGATGGTTATATATTAGACTGCAATGGTGAGTGTTTCAACGACTGGTATATGCAGTTTCCCGGAGTGGGAAACGGCTTCTGCAATGATCCCTGGCTGGATTATGCCGAAGAGGATATAGCTTTGGGTCCCTACAATATGGTGGATGAAAGCAATCCTGTCCTTGGGAATATTTACACCATAAACAGCTATGGCGGGTTTTACACCGATCTATCTTATGTAAATAGTGATACGCCGGTGTTTACAGCGTCTTCTACATCTCTTTCCCATAAATCCGGCGTGAGCGCCCATGATTATCAGCGCAAGACATTGGATTATTTCTGGAATCATCATGGTTATGCTGGTATTGACGGCAATGGCAAGCGGACTATTTCTGTAGTGAATTATACCAATGTGGCCGGCGGTTTGGATCAGCGCAATGCCTTTTATAATGCGGCTTTGGATGTTCTCACCTATGGTCTTGGGGGGAACGGTTACCGTCCTTTCTGTGCCGCCCAGGATATTGTCACTCATGAATTTACCCATGGTTATACTGCCCATACTTCGGGACTCATTTACCGCAACCAGGCCGGCGCTATGAATGAATCCATGTCAGATGTTTTCGGCTACATGGTGGAGGCAGAATACCAGGATGGTGGTGACTGGACCCAGGGTGAGGATGTTCATTACAGCGGCGCATCCCGTAGTTTTATTAATCCCCCCCAATATAATCAGCCAGATCATGTGGATCACCCCTATTTTGTACCCTATAATCCCAATCCGCAGTGGAATAATGATTTTGGGGGTGTCCATTATAACAGCGGTATTACCAATAAAATTATGTATTTGGTTATTGCTGGAGATACCCACTACGGAATTGAAGTCCCTCCATTAGAGGAAAACTTGAATGCATCCCGAGAGGTGGCGGCGAATGTTTGGTTTGCCTGGAGCAGTTATTATTTGGATCCCGAAGACGATTTTGAAATAGGCAGGGAGAAAATGCTGCAGGCCTGTAATGATTTATACCCGGATAATTTTAACTATTACCAAACTATAACCAGCGCCTGGGCATCTACGGGAATTGGCAGTGAAATTGTATATACTCCCGGTGATTTGAACCAGGATCAGTCTATTAATATACTGGATATTGTGGAACTGGTTAATATTATACTGAATGGCAACCCCGATGAAACACAGCTTTACCTAGGGGATCTAAATTCTGATGGGAGTATTAATATTCTGGATATTATTGAACTTGTAAATCTGATTCTGGGGTGATAACAGTTGGATTTAGCCAAGGCTTAATAATCTATTAGTTAATTATTGTATTATACAATATTTAATGCATCAAATTAAATTTGTCATTCCATTTTTATTCTGTCTCTTCTGTGCTGAAGAAAAGACTGATGAGAAATGGTGGCATAAAAAGGCAGCTGTAATGGTAGAAATACAAATCGAAAGAAGGGGTGTAAAGGACCCTCGGGTGCTGAAGGTCATGCGGGATACTCCGCGGCATCGTTTTATTCCCCCTCATTTGGAAAAAATGGCTTACCTAGACGGCCCCCTGCCAATTGGTGAAGGCCAGACTATTTCCCAGCCTTACATCGTGGCCCTAATGACCGAATTACTGGCATTGAAAGGGGATGAAAAGATACTTGAAATAGGAACTGGTTCCGGATATCAGGCGGCGGTATTATCAGCTCTGGTTTCTGAAGTATTCAGCATTGAAATTGTTAAAAACCTTGTGGATAGCGCTGCCGTCCGTCTTGATAAATTGGGATATAAAAATGTCACTACACGTTGGGGAGACGGCTATAAAGGCTGGCCTGAAGAGGCTCCTTTTGATGCCATCATTGTTACAGCTGCTCCTGATAAAATTCCACAGCCCTTGATTGATCAACTAAAGGCTGGTGGCAGATTAGTTGTCCCCATTGGCGCCCGCCAACAAGAGTTGAAAGTAATAACAAAAAATGAAGATGGGACTATCCAATCAAAAAATATTATCCCGGTGCGCTTCGTTCCTATGGTGCATCCAAAAGACAGCATTCCAATTAAAGGTTTGGAGATTGAACGGTAGATGGCTCGTAAATCCCAAAATTTAAACAGCAATTTTAAACTGCGCCCTTTTCAGGATGATGATTATGAAGGGTTGGCAGTATTAAGAAACTTGCTTTATCCTCAGCATCCAATATCTGTTGAGTCTATGCGTCACAATGATAAAGCCCGGGAAGAGAAAATCCTTCACCAACAATGGGTGTGGGCACACAAGCATTTAATTCTTTGTACAGCCTTATTTACTCAATGGGAAGAGATCTATCACCCTCAAAAATTTGTCATAAAAATCTATGTACACCCTAATTATCAAGGGTCAGGATACGGTACAATTTGTTATGATCATTTAATGAATGAGTTAAAACAATTTGATCCTATAAAAATCACAACCCAGGTACATGAGCCCCACCAACAATCCGTTCGCTTTTTTGAACAGAGAGGTTTCAATAATTCTATCACTGAAAGAGAATCCAGCCTGGATTTAACTACTTATAATCCTGCAGAATATGAAGCTGAAATAAATAGAGCTTTGCAACAGGGCTTCCGTATTATTACACTTTCTGAATTAAGAAAAGAAGATGAAAAAGCAGATTATAAAGTTTGGGAACTGGAGCGGGAAGTGTGTCCCGATATGCCCTGGACAGACCCAATAACTGTTCCGGATTATGATACCTATAGCAAACAGGTTCTTCGCCACCCAAAATTTAATCCCAATTCATGGTTCTTCGTAATGGATGGCGATCGAATAACAGGTTTGAATAATCTCTGGAAAAGTGAACTACAAGATGGAATTATTACTGGCCTTACGGGTGTACGCCGTAAATATCGCCGTATGGGTGTTGCCACCGCTTTAAAACATACCAGCCTCACGTGGTCAAAAAATCAAGGCTATAAATGGATACGCACAGATAATGCCGCTACCAATGAAGGAATGCTCAGTATTAATATTAAAGTGGGTTTTAAGTTTATGCCGGCTTGGCTGGTATTTGATAAGATCATTAAAGAAGAAGAATGAGTCTGCCTCACTTTAAGTTTATAGGAACAACCTATGAACAGGGTCTGGCTCATGGTGAGGCACTACAGGAATCCATTGCAAAAAATATAGATATCTATCTCAATCGCTTTGAAAATGAAGCAGGAATCAGTAAAAATGATCTGCTTGAGAATACGAGTTTATACCTGAGTGTGTTGCAGGAGCAAGGTCCTGAATATGTAAATGGGATGAATGGTATTGCTGAAAGTTCAAACAAAGAGCTGCTTGAAATTGCCATGCTTAACCTGCGCTATGAACTTTTATATCATGCCCTGGGGAAAAAATTACAATCCGATGCCGTTGATGGGTGTACTTCCTTTGCCGTACTCCCCGAAGCCGCAGATAACAAGCATCTGCTCATGGGACAGAATTGGGACTGGATTCCGGATGTGGAATGTGTGCTTACCACCAGCATTGATACGGACGGTCTTCAGCGCATGGCTTTTACAGAGGCCGGGATTTTCGGCGGAAAGCCGGGCATGAATTCCGAAGGTATTGGGCTGGCAGTAAACGGTATGTATTCCACTGCCGATGATTGGGCACGCTTTGAGAGGCCCTTTCACCTGCGCTGCTATGAAGTGCTGCGTTCAAAAAATATGGAAGAAGCGTTACATGCATTGGCAGGAACTCCCCGCTCATGTACTGCAAATTTCATTTTGGGGCACGGACCTTCACGGGCAGTAGATGTTGAATTGGCACCGGACAGTCTGCGTCTGATTGACCCGGTGAATGGAGTATTGGTCCATGCCAATCATCTGGTGGAGCCCAAAGAGGCCGGTGTATCAGAACCGTTAAATCCGCGCAGGCATTTGTCGGAATTCCGCCATAAACGTATGGAAGAATTGTTAAATGAGCAAAAACCCCTAAATGTGAAAATTGTGCAGGAAATTCTAAAAGATCATGAACACCAGCCCCAATCTCTCTGCCGCCATCGGGATGATGCCCTGCCAGAATCTCAGCATACTATTACCAAAACGGCTATGATAATGGATTTGGAAGAACGAAAAATGTGGGTCACAGGTGGCCAACCCTGCAAGGCTGAGTTTGAAGAATATTCGTTAAATTAGTTTTTGTCAGGTATTAAGTTAGAGTTCTTAGATAAAAAATGCCGTGTGATCAGTGTGTCCAGCGGCTTAACATCAGCGCCATAAAGCTCTATTATGGCTCCATTCTCATCTAACAGGTATTTGTTGAAATTCCAGGAAGGGGAATCATCATTCCATCCATTTAATTTGCTGTCTGACAGCCAATCATAAATGGGATGCTGTTTTCGGCCTTTAACATGAATTTTTGAAAACATTGGAAAAGTCACACCATAATTAGTTTTACAGAATTTTTTAATTTCAGTATTGCTTCCCGGTTCCTGCCACATAAAATCATTGGAGGGGAATCCCAAAACAACCAGACTATCTCCATAGGTATCATATAACTTTTGCAGCCCCTCATATTGAGGTGTATATCCACAGCGTGAAGCCACATTCACTACCAAGACTTTTTTGCCTTTGTAAGCATTCATGCTGATAACCTCACCATTAATATCCTCAGCACTTAAAGCATAGAATGATTTAGAATTGTCTGATATTTCCTCAGCAGAACTTAGATTGAATACGATGAAAATGCCAATACCTAATATTAATAAAATAAGTTTGTTCAAATATTTTGTCTTCATTGAGGGTTAAATTAAATTGTATTTCAGTTATGAAATGTAAAAGTAAATTATCAAACAAATTTAATGAAATTAAATCCACTTTTATCTGAGGATAATAAGAATGAAGAAAACTGAAGGTAACCCCTGGCTGATTAAGCTGCCCCGTTTAATTTTGGGGATTTTTGTTGTATTAAATATTATTGCCATGCTGAGTTATCCCGGCGGAACATTCCTTGATGATGCCACCACTGGTTACTCCTTTACACGTAATTTCCTCAGTGATTTAGGTCGAACACTTAGTTATGATGGTGAAGTTAATTTTCTTTCTTCTCAACTTTTTAACATGACACTCATTCTGTCTGGTGTGGTTTTTGCCATTTTCTACCTCCATCTGCGCAAGATTTTCACTGCCGATAATCAGCGAACCTTGGCTCTTATTGGCAGCTTCTTTGGAGTGCTGGGTGGATTGTCATTGGCGGGGGTGGGACTTACACCGGCTGATCTCTATCTGGACCTGCATATGATCTGCGCAACCTGGCTGTTCCGTTTCTTTTTTGTGGCATCCCTATGTTATTCAATGGTGATTTTCCTCCACTCTCAATTTGAAAATAAATACGCAATGGGATATCTACTATTCACCTTGTCTATTCTATTTTACATTCTAATATCTGAATTGGGTCCAAGTCCGAAAGAGGTTCCCTGGGCACTCACCCTGCAGGTAGTCTCACAAAAAATGATTCTCCTGATTCTCATGAGCGCCATTTACATCCAAACAATTGGACTGAAAAAACTTCAGGGCTGATGTCCGCTTTCAAAATTCTGGATGGCGCCATGGGTTCAGAGCTCATTCGCAGAGGAATGGAATTGCCAGAACATATCTGGTCTGCTGCTGCCAATCTAATCAATCCCGAGTTGGTGCTGGAAATCCATAGAGAGTATGTGGATGCTGGAGCTGACTATATTACGGCTAATACCTTTCGGACGACACCGAGAGCATATGAAAACATAAGGGTAGGGGATAAGAATGAAGAAGGCGGGAAAAAGGAGGCTGGAGAACGAAGAAAGCCTGCCCGCCGAACGGGCCGGGAAACAAAAGCCATTGCCAGGGAATCATTAAATCAGGCGGTGGATCTTGCAAGGGAAGCTGTCGGCAATTCTGCAAAAGTTTTGGGTTCTATTGCTCCTTTGGAAGATTGTTATTCTCCAGAACTGTTTCCCGGAAAAGATGCAGCCATCACTGAATTTCGTGAATTAGGTGGTTGGCTGTCTAATGCCGGTGTAGATATTCTTCTCCTGGAAACCATGAATAGTCTGGCCGAAACCGAAGCGGGATTAATCGCCTTGCAAGATTTTGAATTGCCTCTGTGGGTGAGTTTTGTGTTGAAAGATGATGAGCATCTGTTATCTGGAGACTTAATATTAGATGTTATCAAATTGCTGCAAGATTATTCTGTGGAAATGGTACTCCTTAATTGTAATCCCTTGCGGCGAACGGAAAATGCAATGATTCATCTGGCGAATAATTGGAGCGGAAAATGGGGCATCTATCCCAACCTGGGGATTGGTGAACCTTCTCCTAATGGTGAGATTGTTGAGCATGAGACCATGGATAAATTTATTACCCTCATGGAAAAAGCAATTGATATGGGAGCCTCTGTTGTGGGAGCCTGCTGTGGGTCATCCCCGCAGCATATAAAGAGTCTTTGTTCATTGAGCACCCCTCCCGAGCGCTGTTGAGGGCTATCGAAATGAATATAATGGTCTTTCTCCTGTCTCCTTGCTCCTGTCTCTTTTTTGCATGATCAAACACACCTTCAAGATTACATTGGGCATCATCCTGATCATTATCGGGCTTATCGGAGGACTCATCCCAATCTTCCAGGGTTGGATGTTTGGTATCCCCGGTCTCATTATTTTAGCAAATTACTTCACCCCTGCTAAGAAATTATTGGATTGGGCAAAGAAAAAAACTGGGATTAAACATTGAGTCTTCCATCTTGGTATTGCCAAATATGTTATTATGACTAAAAAACCTGTTTTGGTATATGATGGCGACTGCCCCTTTTGTGTTTTCTGGATTCAGCGCTGGCGTAAACTTTCTAAAGGCAGAGTAGATTACCTTCCATTTCAGAAAATTAAACTTGAAGAATCAGAAGTAACTTTACAGCAATTTCAATCATCTATCTGGTTTTTTTCAGTGAGGAGTAATTATTATCCTGCTGCCCGGGCGCTGCTGCTGACAATTGAACACTACCAGCTTGGAAAATTATTTCTGTGGCTGATGAATAATATCCCGGGGATGAACAAATTATTTGACTGGATTTATTATTTTATTGCTCATCATCGTAGTTTTTTCTGGTGGCTCACTAAATTTGTGTTCAGGGTGGATTAAAAAGAAAATCTCGACATTTGAAATTAATGCAGTTTGCTGGCATTTGTATGAAATGAAACCCTTGGAATGGTTTCCAATTGGGAAAGATGAAAAAGGATACCAGGCTGCCTATAAAATCACCGGTGGATTCTTTTTATGGATTACCAATTTTAAAAATTCAGATTTTATTAAAATACTCAACACTGCCATGAAAAATGGCGAGTATGAGCCAGACATTTTTTATCAAAATACCGACAAAGATTTAGATCCTCTCTGGGAAGAATATCATCAATATCGGACGGCAAAATCATAATTAATTCCCAAACCGTCAGACGGCTCCAAGTAAAACAAATATAACCTTGAGCGTTTAATTAAAATATTTCCCCTTATTAAAGGGGATAAGGAGGTTATCCATGGCTTGATTATCACTATTAGGAGAATCACCAAAATTTCCCCAACTAACAACTAACAACTAACAATTAATCATTATTAAATTGACCACCCCTTGTGCGGGGAAAATCCAAATATAATTTAATTATTTAAGGCGTAAATATTTAATGAAGTGTAAGTTGACAACCAATTACTTGCGGGTGCTTTTGCTGCGGCAGGCTGGCGCATTACATATTTACATCATTAAATAGCAATTTGAACAATAATAATGGCTGATTTCATACATTTACATAATCATTCCGATTTCTCATTGCAGGATGGTGCTCAGACTGTGCAGATGCTCTGCGACCGGGTTGGCGATCTGGGAATGGACAGCATTGCCCTCACTGAACACGGTAATTTATTTTCCATGATTCCCTTTTATAAGGCCGCCCGGAAAAAAGGCATCAAACCAATATTGGGCTGTGAAATTTATGTCTCCGTTGGCAAGCACACCGATAAAAAGCAAATTGTTACATCTTCCGGCAAAAAATGGGGTTATAATCACCTGGTTCTTTTGGTACAGAATGAAATTGGCTATAAAAACATCATGAAGCTGGTTTCCATTGGATATTTAGAGGGATTTTATTACCGTCCGCGAGTTGATAAAGACCTTCTGCGCAAATATAATGAGGGCCTTATTTGTACATCCGGCTGTCTGGCAGGCGAGATTAATCAATTTGCTGCTCAGGATGATTACGAAAATGCCAAAAAGGCTGCCCTCGAATATGCAGAAATATTCCCTGGCCGGTTTTATTTAGAGATTCAAAACCACCAAATTGCCGAGGAATATGCTTCGCATTCTATTTTACAACGCTTATCGGAAGATTTGAATATTCCCCTGGTGGCTACCAACGACTGCCACTACGCTCTGATGGAGCACTGGGAAGCCCATGATGTATTATTTTGCCTGGGCACAGATAAAAATCGAAATGACCCCAATCGGTTGAGATATGAACCTCGGCAATTTTATATAAAATCCACCGATGAGATGTTTGCTCTCTTTAAAGATGTGCCTCAGGCGCTGGAAAATACCATAAGGATAGCCGAGAGTTGTGATCTGGAAATACCCATGGGTGAATACCATCTGCCTACCTTTCCCATTCCAGGAGAAAATGGATCTGGGGATGGCGATGCCTTTCTACGAACCCTCTGTGAAGCGGGACTGAAAAAGCGGTACGGAACAATTTCTATTGAAATACAACAGCGTTTGGATTTTGAATTAAGCGTGATCAAAAAAATGGGCTTTGCAGGATATTTTTTAATCACTCAGGATTTTGTAAAATATGCACGGGATAATCACATTCCCGTTGGTCCCGGCAGGGGCAGTGTAGCAGGATCAATTGTTGCCTACTGTACCGGTATTACCGATGTGGATCCTATAAAATATAATTTGTTGTTTGAACGATTTTTAAATCCAGAACGAATTAGTATGCCCGATATTGATATTGATTTCTGTATTGAGGGTCGAGAAAAGGTCATCAATTATATTAAAGACCGCTATGGCCATGATTCGGTGGCTCAGATAATTACTTTTGGTACCATGAAAGCAAAATCCGTACTGAGGGATGTGGGGCGTGTTTTAGGTATGAGCTATAGCGAGGTAGATCGTATTGCCAAAATGGTTCCCAATGAATTGAAAATGACGCTGGAAAAAGCGGAAAAAATGAACCCTGATCTAAAGAAAATCTCCTCCATTGATGAAACGCATAAAGAACTCATGGAATTTTCAAAGGTGCTGGAAGGATTGCATCGTCATGCCTCTACCCATGCGGCAGGCGTGGTAATTGCGCCGGGACCATTAACTGATTATGTCCCTTTATTTAAAAGTCCAAGTACAGGGGATATAACTACTCAAACAGAGATGACCGCTTTGGAAGATTTGGGTCTGTTGAAAATGGATTTTCTCGGTCTGAGAAACTTAACGGTTATCAATAAAGCCGTTCTCATGATTGACAAAAATCATGGTGAAAAAGTAGATATTGCCAAAATTGATTTGGAAGATGAAAAAGTGTTCACCTTATTCGCGAAAGCCCGGACAACAGGTATCTTTCAGTTTGAATCCGATGGAATGCGGGAATATCTCAAACAGTTAAAACCCACCTGTATTGGTGACCTCATAGCCATGAACGCCCTCTATCGCCCGGGACCAATGGCGAATATCCCCGAATTTATTGCCCGCAAAAATGGCTCATCAAAAATTGATTACATCCATCCCACTCTTGAGTCGGTATTAAAAGAGACCTATGGCATTATCGTTTATCAGGAACAGGTGATGCAGATCAGCCAAATAATTGGCGGGTTTACGCTGGCTCAGGGTGATATGCTCCGCCGGGCAATGGGTAAGAAAAAAACTGAAGTTATGGCTGCCTTTAAGGTGGACTTTGTGGATGGCGCTGTAAAAAAGAGTATTGATAAAAAACTGGCGGTTGAAATTTTTGATCTTCTGGAAAAATTTGCTCACTATGGCTTTAATAAAAGTCATTCTACGGCTTATGCACTGGTGGCATACCAAACGGCCTGGCTCAAAACTCATTATCCTGCTGAATTTATGGCTGCAAATTTGTCCTCAGAAATGGGCGATACAGATAGGGTAGTGAAACTGTTGGATTCTGCTAAAAAAATGGGAATTGAAATCCTCCCTCCGGATGTGAATACCTCTTTTGAAGATTTCAGGGCAATCAATGATACCTGTATTGCCTATGGTTTATCGGCAATTAAAAATCATGGCGCTAAAGCATCAACCGCCATTGCAGAATATCGCCTCGCTAACGGCGAATTTAAAACCATTTTTGACATTACAAAAATTGAATCCCATGTAATCAATCGAAAAGCGCTTGAAAGCCTGGTTCAGGCGGGAGCATGCGATAATTTAGAAGGCCACCGTGCCCAGCAATTTGAAATTATAGATGACGCTCTGCGCTGGGGTCAAAAAATGACCGAAGAAGCCGCTTCTTCGCAAGAAAGTCTCTTTGGCGGAGATACCGCTGTTGCAGCCATTAACACCCCGGCTCTTCCAGATGTAGAAGAGTGGACCACTGAAGAATGTCTC
The DNA here is from genome assembly GCA_004124405.1 of Fidelibacterota bacterium. Classification (GTDB taxonomy): domain Bacteria; phylum Fidelibacterota; class Marinisomatia; order SCGC-AAA003-L08; family D37C17; genus D37C17. Next base: position 63,625 of record SCKP01000001.1, read on the forward strand.
CGCCGTGAAAAAGAAATTATTGGTTTTTACCTGTCAGGGGATCCGCTGGAAAAATATCTGGATGATATTAATGAATTTTCCACTATCAACTTGGGCGATATTCCTGAAAAGAAACCGGAGAATATTCGTATTGGAGGTATTATCCGCAATGTTAACACCCGCTATGATAAGAAAAACCGCCCATGGGCAATTGTAGAGCTTAATGGCTCCACCGGAAAAGCAGATATCTTTGTTTTTAATGATGTCTATGAAAAAACCAAGGAGCTGCTAACTGATGATAACTTTATTTTTATCAAGGGGTCGCCATCTAACAGGGATGATGAAAGCGATACTCTCAAAATGATTGCCAGCGATGTGTTTCCTCTGGCACAGACCAGGGAAAAGCTCAGCCATAATATTAATGTGCTGTTAGATTCTGGGCAAAATGATGAAAGGCTCTTGAGTCAATTAAAAGATTTTTCTGACAAAAATAAGGGTCGCTGTGGACTCATTATTCACCTGAGATCTGAAAATAGCGCTATTCAACGAATCCGTGCTGCTAAAATTGGAGTAAATGCTTCAAAAGAATTTATTCAAAACCTCCGTGAATTATTTGGTCATAAACATGTTTGGATTAGTTAAATTTAATAGGCAAGAAAGCTAATTTCAAGTTTCAGATTTCAAAATAAAACCGTTTTATCATTAATTGCCCCGTCCTTTGGGGCGGGGGTTATATTTTGCCAAACCAATAGGGGTTTTAGTCCCTTTAATATCACTTGAAAGCCGTAATTCAACGAGTGACCTCTGCTTCAGTTGCGGTAGATGGTAAAACAATCAGCGAAATTGCTGCTGGTTTTCTCATTCTATTGGGTGTTGAAAAGGGTGATGGAGAGGATGACCTTCATTATTTGGTAAAGAAAACTGTGGGGTTGCGAATTTTTAAAGATGACAATAATAATATGAACCTATCCATTTTGGATGTAGGCGGTGAAGCCCTGGTTGTGAGCCAATTTACCCTTTGTGCTGATACAAGCAGGGGCCGGCGCCCCAGTTTTATTTATGCAGCATCCCCCAAAGAGGCAGACCAAATGTATCAACAATATTGTGAACAATTAATATCAAATGGCGTTCAGGTTCAGACTGGCAAGTTTGGTGCCATGATGGATGTGTCCCTGGTGAATGATGGCCCAGTTACAATTATTATAGAAAGTGGGAATACACACTAAAATGCGTCATTTTAGTAAATGCCGGATGTAGTGTAAATTTCTCAGACTTCAAAGGGGAGAATTATGAAAAAGAAAATACGAATTATAATGGCCAAGCCGGGACTTGATGGTCATGATAGGGGCATTAAAATTTTGGCTCGGGCCTACAGGGATGCTGGAATGGAGGTGATTTATTTAGGCTTACGACAGACTCCTGAAATGATTGTGAGTGCAGCCCTTCAAGAAGATGCCGATGTAGTTGCACTTTCCGTTTTAAGCGGCGCCCACATGACTATTTTTACCAAAGTTAAAAAACTGATGGAAGACGAAGGGCTTGATAATGTGCTTCTCACCGGAGGGGGTATTATTCCCAAAGAAGACATGAAAACACTTTCTGAAATAGGCGTAGGACAACTTTTTGGACCTGGCACAACCGTAGATTCTACCATTGAATATATTGAAAACTGGGTAAATGACAACCGCAAATAAAAAATTAGACAAGATGCGTGTTCAAGCCCAATTGGGTGGTGGTGAAAATCGTATTCAAAAACAGCACGATAAGGGGAAACTCACAGCCCGTGAACGGCTGGACATCCTATTGGATAAGGGCAGTTTTACTGAGTTGGACATGTTTGTTCAACACCGTTCAAATGATTTTGGTATGGAAAATAATCGCATTCTTACTGATGGGGTCGTAACCGGATACGGTACTATTGACGGCAGGCAGATGATGGTGTTTTCCCAGGACTTTACGGTTTTTGGCGGATCCCTTTCTGAAGCATTCGCAGAGAAAATTTGCAAGGTTATGGACATGGCCCTGAAAATTGGTGTACCCATTATTGGTTTGAATGATTCCGGGGGAGCGCGAATCCAAGAAGGCGTTGTCAGTTTGGGTGGATATGCTGATATTTTTCTAAAAAATACTTTGGCATCTGGAGTTGTACCTCAGATATCTGCTATTCTCGGTCCCTGTGCTGGGGGCGCTGTGTATTCTCCAGCAATTACCGATTTTGTGTTCATGGCAAAAAATACCAGCCACATGTTTGTCACCGGTCCCAATGTAGTAAAAACTGTCACCCATGAAGAAGTAAGCATGGAGGAATTAGGTGGCGCTGACACCCACGCATCTAAATCTGGTGTGGCACATTTTGCCTGTGAAAATGAAGTTGAAGTTCTGCAAAATATTCGCAAACTTATATCCTACCTTCCTCTCAATAATTTAGATGATCCTCCTGAATCCGAACAACAGAGCTCATCCAATATAGCTCAGGAAGAGTTGAATGCCCTGGTGCCGGAAAATCCCAATAAACCCTACGATATGCACAGGGTTATCAACATAATTTCCGATAAAGACAGCTTTTTTGAAGTCCACGCAGATTTTGCTGAGAACATTATTGTGGGCTTTGCTCGAATGGGGGGTAAATCTGTTGGTATTGTAGCCAATCAGCCCGCTCATTTAGCAGGCGTACTGGATATTGATTCTTCAGTGAAGGCTGCACGTTTTGTGCGATTTTGTGATGCCTTCAATATACCCCTAATTACCTTTGAAGATGTGCCAGGATTTCTACCGGGGACCGAACAGGAATGGCGCGGTATTATTAAAAATGGAGCAAAACTCCTCTATGCCTTTGCTGAGGCTACTGTGCCCAAACTAACCGTAATCACCCGAAAGGCATACGGCGGCGCCTATGACGTCATGTCCTCCAAACATATTCGGGGCGACTTAAACTTTGCCTGGCCCGGCGCAGAAATTGCCGTTATGGGACCTAAGGGTGCTGTAGAAATTATATTCAAAAATCAAATTGCAGATGCAAAAGATCCCCAGAAAGAAACTGAGCGGCTTATAAATGAATATCGAGAAAAATTTGCCAACCCATATGTGGCAGCCGGAAGAGGATATATTGATGATGTAATTAAACCACATGAAACTCGTTCTAAATTAATAACTGGCTTAAAATTGCTGGAAACAAAAGTTGATAGTAATCCAAAAAAGAAACATGGTAATATTCCACTCTGATTTTTCCCTATGATAAATATAAATGATAAAACAGCGCTTGAAGGCGTTTTTGCTGAGGATTTTGGTTCTCCCTATTACCCTATTTTAGCAAATCTGTATTTGCAGGAGGGGGATTTACGCCGTGCCAAAAAAGTCTGTGAAGTCGGGTTGCAATATGACTCCTCAAATGTAGATGGCAAATTTATACTTGCCAAAGTTGCTTTGGCAGAAAACAAATTGACTGTTGCTGAAAAATGGCTGAGGCGGGTTGTGGATGAAAATCCGTCACATTTTAATGCTCTCCGTTTATTGATTGGTCTTGAAATTCAACTTGGGCGAAGTCCCAAAACAATACAGACCTATATAAGCCGTCTATTACAGTTTCTGCCATATGATAAAGAATGTACTCAATGGCTAAATGAAATTAATACTTTAGATTCTGCCGATTCACCTACAAATACAGTCCCTGTTTCAGAAAGCCCGCCTGATAACAATTTACCCAGCTCTGCTCCTATAAAATCTCCCGACCCGGTGATAGAAGAGCGGTATGAAATTGTTGAATCCATGGCAACTTTTACAATGGTGCAGGTACTCAAGTCTCAAAAATATTATCATCAGGCCCTTTCTGTTTTAGATGTGTTAAAATCAAATGGGCGGGATAGTGGTCGAATCTCAACGGAAAAAAACGATATTCAGCAACTCCTGAAAGATTCTATAAAATAATTTTCTCTTCAGCCTCCCTCTCCTGAAAAAAAATATCAATTCTATTAACACCATTTATAACGACGCTTCTCGTTATGATGATATTCATTGGTGGAAAAAAAATGATATTGATTTCTGGAATAATATTTTTGCTGAAATGTCAGGAAATACCATTTTAGAGCTTGCCTGCGGAACCGGCAGATTGGCAAATAGTCTGGTTCGTGAAGGTGCAGATTATACTGGCTTAGAATTATCCCAAGATTTTGCTGACTTAGCAAAGAAGAAATTAAATCAATACGGCAATACTCCTACAATTGTAACGGGAGATATGCGGAACTTTCAGCTAAATAAAACTTTTGATTTAATTTTTATCGGTTTCAATTCCTTTTTACATCTTCTCACAGATGAAGATGCCGCCTCCTTTTTTACCTGTGTCAAGAAGCATCTGCATGAGAATAGTCGCTTTCTCATTGATATATTTATTCCAAATCCCCTTTTCCTGTATCGTCCGGAAGGCATACAATTTCCGGTTCTTGAGTATAATGATTCACACTCCGACAAAATAGTAAAAGTTCAGGAGAGTAATATCTATAATGCAGATACTGAGGTTAACGAATTAACCTGGTATTTTTCTTTTGATGATCAAAAAGATTTTGCTATTGAGCAGTTTTCAATGCGCATGTATTTTCCTTCAAAAATGAATCAAATCCTCATTGAAAACGGATTTAGAATTTTACACCAATGGGGTGATTATTACCGCTCACCTCTGGGAGAGGGCAGTAAACTGCAAATTTATGATGTATGTATAGCCTGAATGCAAAATCAAATTACGACGATATTTTTTGATTTATTTGGTGTGCTGCTGGGTATTGATCAATCCGTTGTGGTTCAATATTTATCAAAATTGACCAATACTCCCTACTTTAAAACCCGTGAAATTACCATGGGTGAACCCTTTATGCGCCTTGAAAGGGGTGAAATTAAATTTGAAGAATATGTGGAAGCTATCCGTAATACGCTTCCAAACGGAGACCGTATAAACCCTGATAGTCTGAGGAATATGTGGATGAATTCCAAGATTGGGGAGATGCCTGCTGTTTCCTTATTGAATAAACTGCTAATTAACTATAATGTTTGGGTAATATCAAATACTACTGAATCACATATAAAAAGTCTGAAATCACAATTTAATTTTCTTGAAAAAGTAAATGGTATTGTCACATCCGAAAGAGCGGGAGTGCATAAACCACATACAAACATTTTTAAATTTGCTCTTGCTGAAGCTAATTGTGATGCGATAAATGGTCTATTTATTGATGATAGCTACAGCAATACAGAATCTGCTGAAACCCTTGGAATTATTTCACATCATTATACTGAATTTGATGGACTGGTGGATTTTTTACAGAAAAATCTGGAAATTTGATTGAATTCATATTTCTGCGTAACTTTTATACATCTTATCTTTTAATTAATAAGCATAACCCAAATAATACTAATGAAAATTGAAATTATTAAATTATCAGAAAGCAAAATCGCTGAGAAAAATATACTCCAATGGCCCATCTGGTCCTGTGAAATCTCCGAATTCGACTGGGAATATTCTGATCAGGAAACCTGCTTGTTATTAGAGGGAGAAGTTGAAGTGAGCAGTGAATTTGAAACCGTCAGGTTTTCCGCTGGTGATTTTGTGGTTTTTCCCAAAGGACTGAAATGCCGTTGGAAAGTAATGCAGCCGGTGCGAAAACATTATTCATTTAATTAATCCCCGCAACCAATTTTAATGAACATTTATTTTTGTATTATTATTGGGGCTTTGCTCCTTGAATTTATTCTCTATAACCTTGCCCGTCATCTCGACCTTCAGAATATTTCTACCAGTTTACCAAATGAATTTAAGGCACACTATAGCGAAAGTGAATATGCCCGATCTCAAGAATATTTAATGGAAAATACCCGTTTTTCATATCTTACATCCAGCTTTGATTTGCTCCTGATTCTTATGGTAATTCTTTTTGGTCTTTTTAATAATGTAGATGTCTGGATTCGCGGTTTTGGGTTTTCCCCCATTGTTACCGGACTCCTGTTTTTTGGAATTTTATTTCTTATTCAGGATATAATCAGTACTCCTTTTTCATTATACCGTACTTTTGTAATAGAAGAATATTATGGCTTTAATAAAACCACTCCTAAAACATACCTGTTAGACAAAATCAAAAGCTATATCCTCCTTTTCATAATAGGTGGACTGATCTTGTTCCTTATTCTCTTCTTTTTTAATAGATTTGGAGATTTTGCCTGGTTGTATGCCTGGGTAGTTTTGTCTGCATTTCTTGTGTTAATACAGCCGGTATTCACTTTGTTTATTGCCCCTATGTTCAACACCTTTACTCCTTTAGAAGATGGTGGGCTGAAAGATAAAATTAACGCTTTTGCGCAAAAAGTAAATTTTCCTATCAGTAGAATTGATGTGATGGATGGTTCCCGCAGATCTTCAAAGTCCAATGCCTATTTTTCAGGATTAGGTAAAAATAAACGCATCGCTCTCTTTGATACGCTCATAGAAAAACACGGCGAAGATGAGCTTTTGTCCATAATTGCTCATGAAGTGGGGCATTATAAAAAGAAGCACCATATCAAGGGCATTATAATGGGTGTGATACAAACGGGGATCATGTTTTTTCTGCTATCCCTGTTTCTAAATAATGAAATTTTGTTTTCTGCTTTTAAAATGGAAAATCTTTCTGTTTATGCAAGCTTGCTCTTTTTCAGCATTTTGTATTCCCCTATTGAACTTATCATGTCTTTTGTTGGAAATGCAATTTCCCGTAAGCATGAGTTTGAAGCAGATGCCTTTGCCAAATCATCCATCGGCACCGGTGAATATTTGATTGAAGGGTTAAAAAAGCTAACTGTTACCAATTTGGGGAATTTAACTCCCCATGCTTTAACGGTATGGCTCAGCTATTCCCACCCCCCAGTGCTAAGTCGAATTAAAGCGCTGAATAATTCTGAATAGTGATTCTCAGATATTTTCTTGTTGTTATATCTCTCTGTTTTTTGGGGATTCTATCTTCTCAGAACACATATCCCATAATACTCATTCATGGATTTCTTGGTTGGGGCCGGGATGAAATGGCCGGGTATTATTATTGGGGCGGGAAAACAGATTTAGAAACTGAACTAAAATCCGCTGGTTATGAAGTATATACTGTTTCTGTAGGACCTATTTCTCCAAATTGGGATCGTGCCATAGAAGCCTTCTATCAAATCAAAGGAGGGCAGGTTGACTATGGAAATGAAAAAGCGGAAAAATATGATATCATTCAAAGACCGGCTGGAAAAAACTATCCTGGGTTTTACCCCCAATGGGATGAAGAGCATCCTGTTCATTTAATTGGCCATAGTCAGGGCGGTTCAACTGCAAAAATGCTGGAGGTATTATTACAAAACTCAATTCCAGGTGAAGATTCCCCCCTGCTTTCAAATGTATCTACTGGCTGGATCAGCAGTGTAACCACTATTTCTACGCCGCATAATGGTACCACCCTTGTGCCGCTCATGCTGGATGTTTTTCCATTTGCACTGAATTTAGCGCCCTGGTTTGGCGGGATCGAAAATGAAAAAATTGACGATTTATATAGTTTTGATTTGGAGCATTGGAATTTGGAAAAACTACCAAATGAATCCATTAAAGAATATTACGCTCGAATTGCCCAGTCACCTGTGAGTAATGAAAAAAATCTCTGCACTTGGGATTTATCTATTGCGGGTGCTGTAGAATTTAATAACAGCTACCATGCTGATAAAAATGTCTATTATTTTTCTATCCCCACTTTTTCCACCGTAAAGAAAAAAAATAAGCCCACACATAAACCTGATAAAAAAATGTCATTTCACCTCTGGCCAACTGGAATGCTTATCGGCAATGATGAAAATGTTCCCGATAGCAGTTGGTATGAAAATGATGGGATTTGTAACACGGTTTCAATGACAAAAATTGGGGATGTTAATATGCCCCCATATTCGGGCACTGCTGAAAAAGGGTCGTGGGTGGTCATGCCGCGCCTCAATTTTGACCATCAAGCAATAATTGGCCATAATGTAAGCAAAGTTGAAAGAGAGGGCCTGATTGTATTATACAATAATCACTGTCAATTATTATATTCGCTTAAATGAACTCTTTTAACAAGGCTGTCATTTTCGATATGGACGGCGTCATTCTTGATACAGAGCCCCTTTATACCAAGGCTGAAATCCGTTTGTTTGGAGAATATGGAGTTATTATACCCGAAGAAGATTGGTCGTTATTTCGGGGGTGTGCTGAACAGGATTTTTTTGACCTTAGCATGAAGAGATATAAAATAACTGAAAATAAAAATATCTTTATGGAAAAAGGCCGAGCGTACGTTCGGGAAGAATTTAAGAAAAGCTTGGCTTTCATGCCTGGTTTTCATAAGCTGCATAACATGGTAAAGCAGCATTATAATATTGGCCTGGTAACCGCATCTCCCCGGCACAATTTAGACTGGCTGCGCACAATTATCGAATTAGATGATTTATTTGAACATATCATTTCAGGCGATGATACGGATAGGAAGAAACCCCACCCAGAACCCTATCTCACCATGATGAGCCAACTCGGCATTGAACCGGAAAATACCGTAATTATTGAAGATTCACTCAACGGCGTTCAATCCGGCCTGGCATCTGGCGCATTCGTCATTGCCAAAACAGGATCTGTTCCAGATTCACAACTATCCATTGCCCACCGTATTATTTCTCATTTGGATGAAATTACACACAATATGATTGAAGAATTATTGCAGGATAGAAAATAATGTTGTAATATACAATAATGAATATTCCAGAACTTCTCACGGATTTAACCATTCATTATAATGCTTTATTACGGCATTATGCTTCCCAATTATCCCTCACTGCTCCACAAGCTTTTCATCTCCTGGCTATTTTAACCGATGGTATTTCTATGTCAGTCCTGGCACATAAACTGGGTTTAGACAACAGCACTCTCACGCGCAATATCCAAAAATTAGAAAAATTGGAGCTGGTTCTTCGAAAACAAGACACTTTTGACAAAAGAGTTTTAAGGGTCCATCTTACGAAAAAAGGGCAGGCTATCGTTGAACAATTTGAAAACTTGCTTCTTGATTTGAATTATTCTATGCTAAAACATATTGATTTAGACGATCAGGAAAATATACCTGAAATGTTGGAAAAACTAGTATGGGCAATGGATTGTATACGGGAGAAATGAATTTGACAAAGAACAAATATTCTGATTTTGCTTCTCATCTACTTGCGTGGTATGATGGGCGTAGCTGCAATTTTCCCTGGAGAGATTGCAAGGACCCCTATAAAATTTATTTATCAGAGGTGATGTTACAGCAAACGCAGGTTAGTACCGTATTGCCTTACTATAAAAAATGGATACAAACATATCCAACAATACAGTCGGTGGCCAATGACACGCAGGAACAAATACTAAAACAATGGGAAGGGTTGGGGTATTATGGCCGTGCACGAAATTTTCATAAATCCTGTAAGATTATTGTCAATGACTTCGGCGGCATGATTCCCAATAGATCTGACGAATTTTCCAAATTACCTGGTGTGGGACCCTATATTTCAGCGGCTGTAATGTCCATGGCCTTTCAGCATCCCTTGCCTGCTGTGGATGCTAACGCCATTCGAGTTGGTGCGCGAATGGAAATGCTTGATTTACCCTATCCTAAAAATTTAAATATCATTTACGATTACTTTAAAAGTCATATTTCTATAGAAAGACCCGGTGATTTTAACCAGGCAATAATGGATTTAGGGCGTGAAATTTGCACAGTAGATAGTCCAAAATGTAGGGTCTGTCCTTTATCTAAATTTTGCAAAGCCCTGGTTAATAAATCTGTTGATAAATACCCAATTAAAGTGAAATCATCAAAAAAGCCGCATTACAATGTAGCTGTGGGAGTAATTTGGAATAATGGGAAAATATTAATTTCTAAACGAAGAGAAAACGGACTGTTGGGCGGCTTGTGGGAATTCCCGGGTGGTAAAATTGAAAAGGGTGAAAGTGCCCAGGAATGCATTATTCGAGAAGTAAAGGAAGAGTTGGGGGTTCTGGTTCAACCAACTTCCTTTCTAAAGCAGATAAAACACGCCTATACCCATTTTTCCATTACCATGGATGCTTATCACTGTGACTACTTACAGGGTCCGCCAAAAGCTCTGGGTTGTGATAATTGGAAATGGATTGCTCCACAGGAAATTAACCTGCTTCCTTTTCCAAAAGCAAATCATAAGCTATTTGACAAAATTATAATTGAAGAGAGTGTATGCTAAAATACAAATTAATATCATTGGTATTATATGTAAGTGGACTGCTGGCATTTATTTTAATAGCATTTATTTTAATTTTATCCGGTTTCATTTTTCTTCCTCTATTTTATGGTACAGTAAAGGCTTGCTGTAGATTAATGCTATCCTCATTGCTGCTATGGCCCAATATAAAAGGGAAATTCCCGCCAGATGGTACCTATATAATTATGATGAATCATTCCAGTTTTCTTGATGTATTTATTTTTCCTTTAATTCCTATAGGTGCCTGGACAGGAATATCGGCTGCGAAAAATTTTAAAATTCCCATTTTTTCCTCAATTATGAAGCGAATTCAGACTATTCCCATTGACAGGAAAAATCGCCTGTCTGCCTTTGAAAGTATCAAAAAAGCCGAAGATGTATTAAAGCAGGGCATTCATATTGGCATTCTTCCTGAAGGCACCAGAACATTAGATGGGAAAATGAAGGCATTTAAAAAAGGAGGGTTTCATATGGCAATTAATTCCAATACTGCCATTGTGCCTGTTGGGGTTTCCGGGGCTTACAATTTTAAACCAAAGGACAGGTGGTGGATGAAGCCGGGATCAATATCTATTAATATTGGTTCTCCCACCAATGTATCAGAATATTCAGATTTGGGAATTGATGGGCTTAAAAATGCAGTTGAAAAAACTATTAAAGAATTATCAGGAGAATCACATGAAGTTAAATGAAATGAATGTTGTAATTACAGGGGCTAATGGTACTGTTGCCTCAGAATTGATCTCTTTTTTTTCTAATAAAGCTGCTTTCGTTGTTGGTACCGTAAGACAGCTTTCGGAAAATGTGGAAAATGAAAATAACTCTGCTATTATCGAGATGGACCCCTTAGATCATTATTCTATTGGCAATGCTATTTCTTGGATATATGATGAAGTTGGAAATATCCACGCATGGCTGAATATTGTGGGTGGATTCACCATGGGCAATCATGTTGAAGAAGGTCATGATGACTGGAACTATATGTATAATACAAATTTTATGACTGCCTTGAATTGTTGTCAACAGATCTTGCCGAAAATGAAGCAAAATGGTTGGGGTAGAATTGTGAATATGGGCGCTCAGGCTGCTGTTAACGGGAGGCCTCTTACTGGACCATATTGTACCAGCAAATCTGCTGTTCACGTGCTAAGCAAAACCATCGCCTTGGAAAATGGAAACGGTATTACCTGTAATGCCATTTTACCTGGTATTATTGATACTCCCGCCAATAGAAAGCAAATGCCTGACGCAAACAATAGTAACTGGGTAAGCTTAAAACAAATAGCTGTGAGAATTGAAAGCCTATTATTATCTGATGAAAACGGCTCTTTAATTAATCTTTAGGACTTCCTCTTTTGAGCTTCTCATATACATAGGTGTTCACCATTATAGCAAGGGGAACGCTGATTACCAACCCCGCCCCAAGGGGAATTATAGAAATTAGTACAATAATGGACATTACCGCTCCCAATAAAAATAATTCCATCACATAGCCTTTGGTTATTGCAGCGCTTTTCTTTACCGCATCAATAATGCCGCATTCTTCATCTACTAAAAAATAATCGTAAAATTGGAGTCTTAAAGAAATATATACAAATGGTATAAAAATGATCAGCACTGGGATTACCATTGACATACCTTCTAAAGATTCTATGGTTGGGAACGTGTCCAAATCTACTGAAATTGAAGATAGCAAAAGTACAATTCCCGGTATGGCAGAAACCAATAGAATCAATATAACCAATAGCGATGCCATTAAGTAGGGTATCAACAAATTAAAGCTGCCAAATAAATGGGAGAAATCTCCCTTGCGATTGTGAACTAAATTCAGGCAAATTCGCAACATGCCCAGATTTAAACCCATTTGAAATAAATATGCCGCTACTGTAAATAGAATAGATTGAAAGGTAAGGTCTTCAAGCAGCCTATTTTGAATCATGCCCAAAAACAAGTTAAGGCAAAAAATAAATATAATAGCCAAAACCAATAATCCAAAATTGGGTTTCAATATATTCCAGGAACTGGTAATTATTTCTCTTTTTGAAAAGTCCATTTAATTTCCTTTATTAGATGGAATAAAATTAAAATCATTAACATTAATGATTATACTAAATTCAACAAAATTATGGAAGAACCATAGAGATACGACTAGCCTGCTGCTCTATGGTATTATTTGTGGTAATTGACAGCATTCTGCATGACAGGCGTGTGAATTTGTTAGTAATTTAAATTCTGTGCATATATATAAAAATGTGAACTTATGAAAATACCCTTTATCAAATGCCACGCCAATGGAAATGACTTCATTCTTATTTTTGCAGAAAACTTTCCAGAATCTGATAATAGAGAATCAATCATTAAGCGGCTCTGTTTGCGCCATACGGGCATCGGCGCTGATGGATTGTTTATTATTTCACCCTCTAAAAAAAATGATTTTCTACTTGATTATTATAATTCTGACGGATCATGGGAAACTTTCTGTGCCAATGGATCCCGATGTGTCTCATTGTTTATGTATCAATCCGGAAAAGTCGGGCGAAAAATGAAATTTGAAACGGGTGCAGGTGTGCATTGGTCAGAAATTAATAGTGATACTATGGTAGTGATGAGTATGAGAAAACCAAAATATAAATCTCAGACACTGAGTCCCGAAGGGTTTGCTGGATTTTTTGTGGATAGCGGTGCTCGTCATTTTGTATGTGAGTCGGACAATTTAGAACGTGAATTTGTTGTTAATCGAGGCAGACAAATTCGCCTTCATCAATTGTTTCAGCCCAAGGGAATTAATGTAAACTTTTATAAACTGGAAGATGACGGTATAGTAGATATTAGAACCTATGAAAAGGGCGTTGAACAACTGGTGCTTTCCTGTTCTTCGGGTTCAATTGCTGTAGTCTTTCATCTGGTCCAAAGTCTTGGATTGTCTTCTCCCATAACTACCACCTCTCCCGGTGGTAAACTCCAGTTTACCTTTGATAAAAAATGGGCAGATGCCCGTTGTGAAGGTCCTGCTGCAATTACGTTTTCTGGTGAATTTGATTACACCGCTCCCATCAATGCCTAATTTTGGTATACTATTCGATTTGGACGGTGTTATTTATCAAGGCAATGCTTTAATCGCCGGCGCCAAGGAATCTATCAGCCTCCTCCGTCAAAATAATATCCCCTTTCGTTTTATTACCAACACTACCCGAATGACAAAAAGGAATTTGGTGACAAAACTTAAATCAATGGGTCTAAGCTTAGAAATTAATGAAGTTTTTGCAGCTCCCCATGCTGCTGTGGAATATTGTAAAAGCAAGGGTTATAAAAAAATTGAGCTGGTAGTACCAGATAGGAGTATGGAAGAGGATTTTGCAGATTTTGATTTACATACTGACAATCCACAGGCCATTGTAATGGGAGATATGGGCAATCAGTTCACCTTTGATCTGTTAAATTCTCTGTTCAAAAAAATACTAAATGGAGCTGAAATAGTTGCCTTGCATAAGAACAAATATTGGCATTCGGGCAAAGAATTAATCTTGGATTTAGGCGCATTTGTTTCCGCTCTGGAATTTGCCACAGAAAAAGAGTCCGTGGTTATTGGCAAACCCAGTCCACATTTATTTCAGCTGGCATCCAAGCCTTGGGGGTTACCTTTTAAATCCATTTTTATGGTAGGAGATGATATTAATAGCGATATTAACGGCGCTTATAATGTGGGCATGCAGTCCGTTTTGGTTAAGACTGGAAAATATAGGGAAGAAAGTCTAAAACGCTCTGAAATTAAACCCGATTATATTATTAATTCTGTGGCTGATTTACCGGAAATATTACCATTAAATTGAATCTGATAGGTGAATAAGCGCCATTTCGCTTGCTTGAAAAAGATCCGGTTCCTCAATATTTTTTAAACCCAGCAGCACCTCAGCCTTCTCACCTAATGAAATAGTTACAAAGGGTATAGATAATAACTTAAGCGTGTCTTGTAAAGTATAACCTGATTTTTGCCACGGTCCGGGGAAAAGGAGCAGTCCGCAAATTTTGTTGCGCTGCCTTTGCACAATAGTAACTGCCCTGGCTTCATCTTGTGTTTGAAATATTTTTAATTTTAACTCTAATTTTCCTGCAATCCGGCGCAAATTCCTGTTAAGTTTGTCCAGGGTAATATTGGGACTGGCTTCTATTGTTCTGTGTCCCAATAGATTCATATTAGGTCCATGAATAATAAGAATGTTTTTCTGAGTTTGTTTTTGTGTCATGATAATGATTTCTGTAGGTACATATTCACAATTTTTTCATGGCAGAGAAATGCAAGTTTTGGCAGCTCTTTCAAAGGAAACAAAATTGCTTCTTCTGCATCATCCCCTGCTTTAAGCGAGGACCAATCTTCAATTTGTACTTCCATTCCCATCAATAAAATATCTCCAAAAACTGAATTAAAATGACTGCATGTGCCCAGCAAATTACTCACTCTTCCCTGTAAGTTTGTTTCTTCTAACAGTTCTCTTTGTGCGCCCATTTCAGGGGTCTCCCCCCTTTCAATAAACCCCCCCGGCAAGCCCCACATTCCTTTTCCAGGATCTACTGCTCTTTTCACTAACAGCAATTGATTTTCATGCGTACATATTAAAGTGGCTGTTGGTTTTGGGTTTTCATAATGGATGGTGCTGCAATGTGAACAAAAATATCGTTTATTGCCATCTTTTTCTCCAAACTGGTTTTTTTTGCCGCAATTTGAGCAAAATTCTAAATATCCCATATTTGAAATATAAGGCAGATTTCATCATTGTATAAAGATAGATAAAAATGCTAATTTTCACGCCCTATGAATAAACGAAAAACAATCCTTGCTGTCGGTTCTATTGCGATTGACACACTGGAAACGCCCCATGGTAATCGAAAAGATCTCTTGGGTGGATCTGCAACATATTTCTCTATTTCTGCAAGTTTGATGGCTCCCGTAAAATTGGTGGGAGTTGTAGGCAATGATTTTCCCGAAGAAGGCTGGAAGTTATTTCACTCGCGGAATATAAATACTGATAATATACTGGTTGAAAATGGTTCGACCTTTCGCTGGGGGGGTAGATACTCCAATGATTATTCTACGCGAGATACCCTCTTTACAGAACTGGGTGTGTTTGAAAATTTCACTCCCTACATTCAAGAAGCCGACCGTTTATCTCCACTGGTCTTTTTAGGAAATATCCACCCGGATTTACAATCATCTGTAGCGAAACTAACTCCTTCCGCAGAATATATTGTAACCGATACCATGAATTTATGGATTGATCTTTTCCCTGAAAAATTAAAAGAAGTGTTGAAGCTTTCTACAATATTATTAATAAACCACGAGGAAGCCGAACAATTTACCGGACAGTCAGAGATTTCCGATGCAGCCAGCGAACTATTATCTGCTGGTCCAGAAATTGTCGTTATTAAAAAGGGTGCAGATGGTGCTTATCTGGCTCAGGGAGAAACTCGCCATTCGGTTCCTGTTTTCCCCATCAATCAAGTAATTGATCCAACTGGCGCTGGTGATTCTTTTGCCGGCGGTTTCATGGGCCATCTCTCTCAAACCAGTCAACCCGATTTTCTGGAGGCAGTTATAGTTGGCTCTGCCATGGCTTCATTTTGTATTGAAGGGTTTGGTGTTGAATCTCTCGTAAAGGCCACACAAAAATTGCTTGAACAGAGGGTAGAATCAATAAAAAATTCCATGGTTGAGAAGGTATAATTATTGATGTCTGACTCTCTCCCTACATCTTCAGAATTTGAAGTAGTGAAAAACCAATATGCTGACAGAGATTATAATGTAAAAATATCAATCCCTGAATTTACCTGTGTTTGCCCCAGGACGGGTCAGCCTGATTTTGCTACAATTGAAATTAATTACATCCCTGATAAATTAATTGTGGAGTTGAAATCTCTTAAATTATATATTCAGCAATTTCGAAATCTGGGAATGTTTCATGAAAATGTAACCAATAAGATTTTGGATGATTTTCGCATGGCCTGTAAACCAAGAAAAATAGATGTAATTGGCCGTTTTAATCCTCGGGGTGGAATAGGCACTATTGTTGAAGCACATTGGCAAGAATAAAGTGTTTATTAGATGCATAAAATGTTATTAAATTTCTAGGCTGTAATAGTTTAAAAAAGGACTGAACATGAAGGTCACAATAAAATATACCAATAGAAAGCGAAAAAATAAACACGGATTTAAAAAGCGGATGAGCACTAAGGCTGGTCGTGCGTTATTGGCCAGGCGGCGTAAAAAGGGTCGGAAGACAATATCTGCTTAATTGAAACATTCGCTTTCTTCATCAGGGTTTTCTAAAATAATGAAAGCCTCAAAGTCCCTGTATTTCAGGGATTTATCATTTAAATATAGCAAAAGCTCTAAGATTGAAATGGGGCTTATCGTATCTAAAAAATATGGAAATGCTGTGCAGCGCAATCTCTTTAAACGGCGTTGTAGGTCCATATTTAAATCATATATGATTGATAATAATATTGGCTGCGCATTGGTTGTGCGCCCCAAAACCAAGGGTTTAACTTACACGACTATTAAAGAATCCTTTAATTCCCTTTATGTTACACTCTCTTATTAAACAACTTTTCATCCTCCTTATAAAAATTTATAAGAATGTGATTTCCGGATTTCTGCCTGATGCTTGTCGTTTTACACCCTCTTGTTCCAATTATTCAATTGAAGCCCTGGACAAACACGGAATAAAGGGTGGCGGATGGCTGGCAATAAAGCGTTTGGGCAAATGTCATCCTTTTTATAAAACAACAGGTTATGACCCCGTGCCATGAATAATACCCTGCGATATATTCTCGCTGGCGGTTTAATTTTCTTAATTATTATCCTGCAGCCCTTTTATCTGGAATGGTTAGGGTATGATGCGGGCCCCTCTTCAAATGAAAATACCGAGGGTGTGAATTCTGAAAATTTCTACCTTCCTGTGCAAGAAAAAAGTCCTAAGTCCTCTTTCGAGGCTAAGTCGAACAAGCTCTCGGCAAGTGCCTCTGATCAAGAATCATTTATTACCGTTGTAACGCCTCTGTATACAGCTACGCTCACCAATAAATCCGGCGGAAGTTTTGTAAATTATTTTTTAACAGGTGAAAATTCAGATAAGTTAAAATACCTGGGAGGTTATGATGATGATGGATTTTTTCAGCCCGATATTCCCGTATCATTAATTATTAACACTGAAGAGAATTGTATGCCTTGTCTGGCTGATTATGATGCTAATGATGATAGATACAATTTTTTAAACCAGCCCTTTACATTATTAAATTTTTCAAACCAGCAAGATACTATTTATCTTGATTATGGCTCTATTGAGCTGAAATATGCTCTAAAAGATGCTGATGGTAGAATTATTATTAATAAAACGGTTTCTTTTTATGCAGACAAATATATTAATGATCATTTTTATGACATTAACGATGATCTTTTGGAGTATTCCAATAATCTTGAGTTGCTATGGTATGGTGGGTTGCGTCCAACAGAAGAAAAAGAAGATGAAGATGTAACCTATGGATCTGGAATTATCAGCCAGGCTGGTGAAATTGAAGATCTGCAATCTACAGATCCTGATGAAATTTTAGCAAGAGAAATATATAAAGGACAAACGGACTGGGTCGCGATTCGAACAAAATATTTTATGTCGGCAATCATAGCGGAAAATTCGGGGAAATACGCCACCCTGTCTGGTCATAATGCTGAATTTGGACACCGAAAACATACTCCCATATATCATGCATCCATTGGCTATCCCTTGGATGTATCAATAATTTCCTCCAGTATTTATTTAGGTCCCCTTGATGTTGATTTTTTATCTCAAACGGGCGCTACTCTAGAAGCTTCCATGAATTGGGGTTTTGCTCCAATTCGCCCAATTAGTAAGGGTGTCTTGTGGGTTTTGAAATTTATGCACAATAAGTTGAACCTGAATTATGGTCTCGTGTTGTTGTTATTTGCACTTTTGGTTAGACTTATTACCGGCCCCCTTACAAAAAAGAGTTATGAATCCAGTCAAAACATGCAAAAAATTCAGCCTGCGATTAAAAAAATGCAGGCGAAATATAAAGGCGATCCTCAGCGCCTTAATAAAGAAACTATGGCTTTATATAAAAAACACAAAGTTAATCCCCTGGGGGGATGTCTTCCCATCATGCTTCAGATGCCATTATTATGGGCTTTATTTATGGTTTTTCGCACCACCATTGAGTTTCGGGGCGCACCATTTATGCTGTGGATATCTGATCTTTCCAAGCCGGATGTAGTCTTCACACTCCCCTTTTCTATTCCCGTTTATGGTGATGGGGTGGCTATATTGCCTCTTGTCATGGGCGCCACTCTTATGCTCACGATGCGCATGTCCTCTGCCACCATGGATAAAAGTCAAAAACCCGTTATGTATTTTATGAATGTGTTTTTCATACTGCTTTTTAATACATTTCCCTCCGGACTTAATTTGTATTATACAGCTTATAATATGTTGAGTTTCTTCCAACAGCGCAGCATTAAGAATAAGCTTGCCAATCAATAATAAATTGCAAATGAAATGTTGCCCTATGATCAAGAAAACATTGTAGCAATTGCCACCCCGCCGGGTATCGGTGCGCTTGCAGTGGTGCGACTTTCTGGAAAAGATTTAAAGCCGCTGTATAAAGAATTCACCCACAAAAAGCCTAAAAACAGGTTTGCATTGTTTACCAAGCTCTATCATCCAAAAAATAATCATATTCTAGATGAGGTAGTTGTAACCTATTTTAAATCTCCAGGCAGCTATACCGGCGAAGATATAATAGAAATCTCCTGTCATGGGGGAACTGCCGTTAAAAATTCAATTTTGCAGGCAGCTATTGATGGTGGGGCAAGACTAGCGCAGCCTGGCGAATTTTCATATCGTTCCTTTTTAAATGGAAAAATGGATTTGCTTCAAGCTGAAGCAGTATCAGCAATAATTTCATCAAAAACCTCCCGTTCAGCAGAATTAAGCCTCTATCATTTAGAAGGTAAGGTTTCAAAAATGCTTGGAGAGATCAAATCTAAGATAATAGATGTCCTCTCAATTATAGAAAATGAATTAAACTTTTCGGAAGACGAAATAAGCCTGACTTCCTATTCAACTATTCGCTCCATGCTCGAAGATGTTCAGACTCAAATAAACCGAATTGTAGACTCGTCTCTGATAGGTAAGAAAATATTTTCCGGTATTAGAATAATCATATTGGGGCGTCCCAACACGGGCAAATCCAGCTTGTTTAATGCCCTGTTGGGTCACGATAGAGCCATCACTTCTCCCGTGGCGGGAACCACTAGGGATACGGTTGAATCCTGGTTTGAATTGGAGGGTGTGCCCGTGTGTCTTGTAGATACGGCCGGTGTTTGGGAATCTAAAAAGCCGCTCGATAATCTTGGTGTAGAAAAAACAATTTCTGAATTAGATCGGGCAGATTTGTGTTTATTGGTTGATGATGAAAATCCACGTGCTTTAATTAACACCGAATTTATGAAAAGATATCAACATCACTATATTTTAGTAAAATCAAAGTCTGATTTAGTGCCTTCTCCTTCAATAGTTAAAGACGATATTATCTTCACTTCTTCTAAAGAAAACACAGGAATAAACAAGTTATTAACATCTATTTCCACATATATTCTTAATAATATTAATCTTGCAGACCACACGCATGGGTTTATGATAACCCAGCGTCAAAGAGGATTATTGGAAGAATCTGCACTTTGCTTGAATGAAGCTATTGCCCAGCTGGCTGAAGGCATAGAAACAGATATCGTTGCATCAACGCTGAATGGTTTTGTTGTGGCTATTAAAGATGTTGTTGGAGAAATTCCCAATAAAGCAATTATTCAAAATATTTTTTCTAATTTTTGTGTTGGAAAATGAGGAATAAAAGCATTGTTATTGTTGGAGGGGGCCATGCCGGAGTAGAGGCAGCCTTCGCTGTTGCAAACCTTGGAATCAAGGCATTACTGGTCTCCATGGATAAAAACGCTGTTGGTAGAATGAGTTGCAATCCAGCCATTGGCGGTCTTGGCAAGGGACATTTGGTGAAAGAAATAGATGCATTGGGTGGTATTATGGCCCGGGCTTCAGATGCGTGTGGGATTCAATTTAAAATGCTCAATAAATCAAAAGGTCGGGCAGTCTGGTCTCCTAGGGCTCAAATTGATAAACATCAATATGCTCACTATATTCAATCAATACTGTCTGCACACAAAAATATTTCCATTATACAAGATGAGGTTGTTGATTTCTCTGTTGATAAGGGGTCTGTTTCCAGCATTGTTCTACGAAATGGCGGGACATTAAAAACCAACGCTTTAATTGTATGTTCAGGCACCTTTTTAAACGGAATGATACATATTGGAAAAGAGCATTATTCTGCTGGAAGGTTTGGTGAGAGAGCTGTTATTGGACTATCTAATGCTATTGTTAATAAAGGATTTAAAGTTTCCCGTTTAAAAACTGGAACCCCGCCCCGCCTTTTGTCATCATCTATAAAATGGAACAAATTACAGCGGGCTGATGGGGATGAACATGCCGTTCCATTTTCAATACTTACAAAGCGTCCTTTTCATCCTAAAAATATTCCCTGTCATATTGTGGATACAAACACCAATGTTCATAAGATTTTGGCTGATAATTTACATGAATCTGCTATGTATTCGGGAAAAATTACCGGTGTTGGGCCGCGTTATTGTCCAAGCATTGAAGATAAAATTGTGAGGTTCAGTGATAGAGGAAAACATCAGCTTTTTCTCGAACCTGAATGGTATAATTCAGATCAGATTTATGTAAATGGTTTTTCTACAAGTATGCCTAAGCATATTCAGGAGCTTGCACTCAGAAGTATTTCAGGGCTTGAAGATGTCCAGCTCATTCGTCCAGGCTATGCAATTGAATATGATTATTTTCCATCATCCCAATTAAAAAGTACTCTCGAAACAAAAATGATTGACGGTTTATATTTTGCGGGTCAGATGAATGGTACCTCTGGTTATGAAGAGGCTGCTGCCCAGGGTTTAATTGCAGGTGCAAACGCCGGACTAAAGCTATTAAATAATAACAGCCTTGTTTTAGGTAGGGACATGGCCTATATTGGGGTTTTAATTGATGATTTGATTACCAAGGATATTAACGAACCCTATCGTATGTTCACCTCAAGCGCAGAATACCGACTATCTCTCCGTGCCGATAATGCAGGGATGCGGTTGACAAAAAATGCATATGATTTAGGCTTGGTTAAAGAAAAGCAATATGCCCTATTTAATACGTTTAAGACGTCCGTCTCTGAAATTAAGACCCTCTGTAATGCAATTAAGGTACCTATAGATAGTAAGAATATTCCTCTTACTGATTATCTAAAGCGACCAAAAAACACAATCTTCAATTGTAATCAAGGAAGGTCTGTTTTAGAAAAATATCCCTATGAAGCTATTTTTACCGCAGAAACAGATATTAAATATGAAGGCTATGTAAAAATAGAAAATGCCCGGGTAAGCAAATTAATGAAAATGGATGATGTTAAAATTCCAAATCTTTTCGACTACTCTTCATTAAACAACCTTTCTTCAGAATCTAAGGAAAAGTTGTGTAGGGTTAAGCCGGAAACGCTTGGCCAGGCTTCCAGAATAGCTGGTGTCCGCCCATCAGATCTAGGCATTCTCGCTATTTGTCTCAAAGCCCATCCCTAACTGTTTCACGTGAAACAGTTTTCCCCGCTTACCACTATTTTAGAGGCCCTCCCTTCTACGAATTCTGGAGAGGGATTGTGTATTAATGGTTTTCATCCCGATCTTTTCCTGCCACTAATTAGATCCGTTGATTGTAGGCTGTTTATAACCGTTCCTGATAACCGGTTTTCTTCAATATCTAAATATTTATCCCTTCTTTGGGATGATGAATCAGTTGTTTTTGTAGCACAGCCCTATAGTGATAATAATGTTCCTCCTGGCTTTGCCTATTCTGAAAACCACCTAATCGTTCGGGCTAAAGAGCTTTTGGCGGGGGGGTTAGACTCTATACAAACAATCTTTTGTTCGGTGGGCGGAGTTACGATGCCCGTTTTGGGTTGCGGGATTGAAAATAAATTAGTTTTTTCTGCTGCTGTTTCTTTTGAAGACTGTCGTAAATTTTTGGTTTTAGAAAATTATGTACTGGCAGAATTTGTTGCAATGCCTGGCGAATATTCCGTGCGAGGGGGTATTATTGACGTGTTTCCGTTTTCATCTCTCTTTCCTTACAGAATTAACTTTTTGGACGAAATTCCAACTGTTTTTCGTTTTAATATAGATAGTCAGCTAACCACTGCCGAGGTGGACAATTTTGTCTTAGTATCTATTGCAAAAAATGACCCCTTGTCATTTAAAGATGTTTCCCTTAAGGGGTTTTTACATGTGGATTTTGATGGGTCTGGCCGGCTTTGCATTGGGGACCTTTCTGTATCTAAAAAACATCTTGAATTGAAAACTTTGACTCATAGACAGTTCTATAATATGGATAGGGCGACATTTAAATCTGTTGCTGCCATAAAGGATCTGTCATCTGTTGGTGTCGTGGATGAAAATAATAACATTGCAGTTCCTCTCTGGTTTTTAGAAAAGGGTTTGCCTTCTAAGAAAAAGGAGCAGGTTTACGCGCCCTTGAATTTGTCAGAAATTAAACGAGGTGATTATCTGGTTCACAGAGATCATGGTGTGGGGGTTTGTTTGGGCCTGGTTTTAAAAGAAGGGGGGCTGGCTGTCCAAGAGCTTCTATCCATAAAATATAATGATGGCGGTGTGATTTCTATAGATACTGGATGCTTGGATTTGATTGCGTTTTTCGCCCCTGCTTACACTGAGGGTGTGGCTTTGGATTCGCTTTCCAAAAAGGGAAATTGGGCTCGTAAAAAAATATCTGCTAAAAAACGGGTGGAGGAAACTATTCAACAGCTTCTCAACCTATATATTAAACGAAATGATTTGTTGCGCCCTCCTTTTCCTCAGGATATTGAGCTTGAAAACACTTTTTTATCATCTTTTCCATATGAGGATACACCGGATCAGGTTCGTGCATGGGGTGAAATCTCTGATGATCTTTCTGCCAAGTCTCCAATGGATAGGTTGTTATGTGGGGATGTAGGTTTTGGTAAAACCGAACTTGCAATTAGGGCTGCATTCAGGGTTGTGTTATCGAAAAAGAGGGTTGTTGTTCTGTCCCCTACAACCATACTTGCCAACCAATTAAAATCTTCCTTTTCTGCGCGCCTGGAACCTAATGCTATTTCTGTTGACATGGTTTCTCGTTTTAGATCTCAAAAGGAGTTGATTGGTGTTAAAAAAAACATTGAGGAAAACAATAATGACGTTTTAATTGGTACACATGCTGTACTAAATGATGATATATATTTGAAAAATATAGGTTTATTAATAATTGATGAAGAACATCGTTTTGGTGTTAAGCATAAGGAAAAGATTAAACGGTTTAAAAACAGCGTTGATGTTCTTTCTATGTCTGCTACTCCAATTCCGCGTTCAATGAATCTTGCTTTGTCGGGCATTTACTCTGTGTCAATGCTGCAGACGCCACCCAGGTTAAGGCTTCCAATCAAAACACAAATTAAATATTATAATGAAAGTATTATTAAAGAGGCCATTGATTTTGAGGTGGGCAGGGGTGGGCAGGTATATTTTGTTCACAACGATATTGATTCCATTAAAAATGTTTCCAATAAATTACAAAATTTGTTTCCGAAAAATTATGTGGACTATATTCATGGACAAGAGCCTTCTCGTAAAATAGAAAAGAAAATGGTTGCATTTATTTCTGGTGAAATAGATGTGTTAGTGTGTACTTCGATTATTGAATCTGGTATTGATGTGCCTGCTGCTAATTGTATTATTATTAACAATTCTCACCTTTTTGGGCTTTCTCAGCTTTATCAAATGAGGGGGCGTGTGGGTAGGGGGCGCCATCAGGCCTATGCCTACCTGCTAGTACCCAAAAGAATTTCATTATCTGAAAAAGCCTTAAAAAGAATTAAATCTATTGAGGAAAATATCAGTCTTGGTTCAGGGTATAATATCTCAATGACTGATATGGAAATACGGGGTTCAGGGTCACTTTTTGGATATAAGCAGTCTGGTGGCGGTGGTTCAATGGGATATGAAATGTACACCCGGATGGTACAAAGGGTGTTGCATGAATCCGGTAAGTTGGATTCGGGGTTTCGCATTCTTCCGGAAGATGTGGTGGTTGAGTTGTACAAAAAGCGTTTTATTCCTGAAAAATATATTTCTCTTGAAAGTGTGCGGATGTCTGTCTATAAAAACCTCACATCTGCCACTATGGATAAAGAATTAGATGATATACTTTATAATTTAGTAAACCGGTTTGGGCCCGTCCCGGATCCCTTGATAAACCTAATCCAGGAATCTCGATTGCGCCTGGTTGCATCCAGGGTTGGAATTTGTTCTTTAGTGCGCCGCCCCTGCGGTGTTGTTTGTTCTGTTGAAAACCGCAATGAAAATTACTATGCTTGTGCCGTGCTTGATTACGCAGAAAAATTCTTTAATGAAGGTAATGTTAAGTATCATATTGTCCCAACAAAAAGGGCTGTTTTGTCTTTATGTGTTCATTTAGAAAATAACGAAGATATTTATTCACTCTTTTCTCGTTTTTTGGGTAAATTTGACGCTTTGGCAAAAGTTAATTAAACAGGATGAATTGATGTTAAAAATATTACTCTTAAGCTTGTTCTCATTTATATGTGCCTCTGAAGGAACTATTCTATCGATTGATGAAAATGAATATTCTTTATATTCATTTTATTCCCGGTATCCGAAAAAACAATGGGTGCGGGCTGACAGCCTTCAAAAAGATAAGATGTTTACAGACTTTGTTAAAAGAGAGTTGTGTATTCTTGAAGCTGAAAAATTGGGGCTTCAAAATGATCCAGATGTTGCGGTGAAAATAAGAGATCGATCTTTACAAATTCTGGTGAATGAAAGCTATGAACATTTCGTTGCAGCGCCTTTAATATCTCCTGCTGATTTAGATGCTGCAAGACAAAATGCGAAAAAGGAACTGTTTGCAAGCCATATTCTTGTAGGTCATGCTGGGGCGTACCTTGGCAAGCCTCCTCAGAGAACTTTGGACGAGGCTTTTCTTTTAACTCAACAGATCAAGAATAAATATGAGGCTGGAGAGAGTTTCAGTGTTTTGGCAGAAAAATTTTCTGATGATCCTGGTGCAAAAAATAATGGTGGGTCGCTGGGCTGGGTTCAATGGGGTGCAATGGTGCCAGAGTTTCAGCGGGTGGCTTTTATGTTGGGTGTGGGTGTTTTGTCAGCGCCTGTTTTAACCAATTTTGGCTATCATCTGATTTTAATTTCAGATGTTCGCCCTTCTGAGCTTCAACACATGTCTGAGGATGCCTATGAAAGCTATGTTATAAATATTTCCAAAAACAGTGTGCGAGACCAATTGCATGAAGCTGCTCTTAATTATGATACTAATAAAATTAGTGAATATGGGGTGCATTTTGACAGTGCTGGGGTTGAAATGATTTTAAGCGCCTATAATCGGCGTCAAAAAGGCAATCTTTTGTCGGAAGTCGGCGGGAGGGGTTCTGCCTCTCTTCTTAAGTCTATAGAGGGATTGGGGGTTCTTTGTGTTTATGATGGCAGGGGATATGGTCCTAAATGGTTTGCCACAAAGCTTGAACGGATACCCTCTTCTCAACAACCACGTTTTGATTTGGCTGATAAAATTACATCTGCATTAAAAACCATAATTCTTCAAGATATCGCGGTTCATGAGGGTCTTGCTGGGGGGGTAAACAATATTTTCTCATATAAACACAAACAGGGAGAAATGGTTTCAGGGTTATTATACGATGCTTATTTGAAGCGTTTGGTGAATTCTGTGCCTAAACCTGATACTCTTGCCGTTTCCAATTATTATAAAAAAAATAGATATGATAAATACATGGGGGAAGATAAAATAACAATTCGAGAAATAAAGGTTGGCAATAGAGGTAGGGCTGACAGTCTGCTCGCCCTTCTTGATGATGGGGCCGGTTTTACTTTATTAGCTCAACAAAATAGTTCTGTAAACCCCGATGGTGGGGGCTTATTTGGTCCTTTTCAAAGGAGTGGTAATAAACCGCTCTTTGATGCTGCTTCCTTATTAAAGGAGGAAGAGATAAGCCCCGTGTTTCCTTCCTACAAAAACAGTTTCTCAATTATTCAAGTTGTGAACCATATTGCTGCCACACCTATCAGCATTGATCGTGTTTATGTCCGAATTGAGTCATTATTAATTAAAGAAGGACAGGCTAAAGCTAAAACTGCTGGTGTTGACGGGCTATTAAATCAATACAATGTTGTTAAAAATACTAAATTATTGTTCTAAATAATGTTATTTAAAGGGTTGGTTTTATTATTTTATTTTATTTTCTCTGTATGTTTTTCCCAGGGGAAAGTAGATGGCGTGGCTGCCATAGTAGGTAAAAATGTTGTTCTCCACAGTGACGTGCTACAGCAAGCTCAGTTTGTTGCTATGGACAAACAGATTGATCCATCCAAAAAACCTTATCTTTTTGAACAAATTTACCTTTCCACGCTTGATAATATTATTAATCAATATGCAGTATTGGATGCTGCTGCAAAAGATACCAATATTGTTGTTTCAAATGACGATGTGGACAGGGCATTAAATCAACAGATAGATGATTTTATTTTTAAGGCAGGTTCTGAAGAATTGTTTTTAGAAATGGCGGGGATGTCTATGAGGCAGATAAAGGCAGATTATTGGCAGGATATACGTGACATGATGATTGTTGAGAGATTTCAATATTCTAAAATCCAAAACGTAGATGTGAGCCGTATTGAAGTATTACAGTTTTATAATTCGTTTAAAGATTCAATTCCTTCTTCACCTGAAAAATATAGTTTTAGCATAATAGAAATTCCCTTTTCTGCGGGGGATAAGTCTGACAAAATAACTATTAATTTCTTAAAAGAATTAAAAGGAAAAATTCAGTCTAATATTGCTTCATTTGATTCTATAGCTCAAATATATTCACAAGATCCAGGTTCCGCTCCTACAGGTGGCTATCTTGGTTTTACACCCCGGGGCGCCCTTGTAAAGGAATATGAAGAAGTGGCGTATTCAATGGAAGTTGGAGAAATAAGTGACCCTATTAAATCAGATTTTGGTTACCATTTAATTAAACTGTTAGATAAACAGGGCGAAAAAATATCTACTCAACATATTCTTAGAATTACTGTTTATTCAGATGAAGATAAAACACAAATTTATAATTCGGTTTATGATATTTATTCTCAAACTACCGGGCATCCTTCTATCTTTGATTCTCTTTCTAACACCTATTCAAAAAAATATAAAAACAGTTCTGGAAAATATTCTAATTTCCCAGTTTCTCGTATTCCTAGTTATATTTTCACTCAGCTTGAATTATTAAATTTTGATGAATTGTCGCAACCGATAGAAGTTGATAACGGGTATCTATTAGTTTATTTTTATGACTATCAAAAAGAGTTTGTTCCTGATATAGATAATTCATGGGATTTAATTTATAAATATGCGAAACAAAAAAAACAAAATATCTTTTTCACAAATTGGGTAAAAAATATAAAAGCTAACATTTATATAAAAATTTTTGATGGTTAGTGTTGTTATATTTGTTTTTCGTTAAGTTATTAACAGTGTTATTAACATAAAGAAATGGTTTAAATAAAATAATTTATTCAATATAATTTAATCCAGTTAAAAAGCATTATACTTTGTTTTAAACATATTAACTATTATATAAAAGATTAAATACTATTATTAGTTATTAATATATATATATATATTATCTCTAATTCTCTTTTGATAAGTAGAATATTTAGATATAAACTACCAAGATAAAAAAACGATAAATACAACCAAACAAACAGGGCATAAAAATGAAATTTTCAATAAACAAAAACATACTTCTAAAAAAACTACAGTTATTGTCTAAAGCCGTTCCATCAAGATCAACACTTCCTATCATAAGCAGCGCATTATTTACAACCAAAGACAATCAGCTAAGTATGAGAGCCACTGATTTAGAAATATCAATCAATATTAAATGTGATATAACAGATGGTGAGGAAGGATGTATTGCTATTCCTCTTGGAAAATTATTAGAAATTACGAATGCTATGCCTGAAAGTAATATAGATTTTAATGTATCAGATATAGGAAAAATGAACATTTCCTGTAATTCAGGGCGATACACGATTATGGGACAATCTTCAGATGAATTTCCTTCAGAACAAACCCTTGAAAATAGTAAAACACTCAAAATTTCTTCTAAAGAATTAAAAGATATAATCGATAATACATCTTATGCTGCAAGTAAAGATGATTTAAAACCTGTTCTGCAAGGAGTATTGTTTCAAATACAAAATGATGGAATTGTATCTGTGGCCACAGATGGGCATAGATTGGTAAAGTTAGAAAAGAAAAAACTTCATTCTTTAGATTATACAGGTGATGTAGTTGTGCCAATAAAATTTTTATCCCTACTAACAACACAACTAAAGGAGGAAGGAGATGTGACATGGTTGATTGGAGATAACCATATACAAATACAACTTGAAGATGTCACTATCACAACAAGAATTATTAAAGATCCCTATCCAGATTATGAAGGGGTTATACCTAAAGATAATACAAAAACACTCATAATTAATAAAAATAGTTTTACAGAAGCAATAAAAAGAGTATCTATTTTTTCCAACAAATCAAGCCGACAAGTTGCCCTTGAAATTTCTGAAAACAGCCTTACAATTACGACTGAAGACCCAGAAAACATAACCACAGGTAAAGAAACATTGGATTGTGAATATGATGGTGAACCAATGACAATTGGTTATAATGCATTTTATTTGAAAGAAGTTTTACAACACCAAGATTCTGATGAAATAAAAATAATGCTTAATTCACCATTGAATGCAGGGCTATTCCTCCCCATGGATCAAAAAGATAACGATAACAAAACAACCCTTCTTATGCCAATCAGGTTGAATGATTAAATTATTGAATTTTAAAGCAGTTTTTACTAAACGGCAATTAAACAAATACAATAAACCCCTTTGAAACCCAAATCTATTAAGACCATAATGTCTGACTATTTTAAAGGGACCAACCTTAAAGAAATTAACCAAGCAATAAACATTAGTACAGTCTGGAAAAATATTGTTGGAAATACTATTGCAAAAAACACAGAAATACAAAAGTTTAAAAACGGAAAAATAACGGTGAAAACTTCCAATCCAATATGGAGAAATGAACTAATTTTTCAAAAAGAAGACCTATTAAACAGGCTTAAAAAAGAAGAACCGGAATTAAATATAAAAGAAATAGAATTTAGATGATAGAAAATCAGACCACACAAGAATATAGTGCAGATAAAATAACAGTTTTAAAAGGGTTAGAGGCTGTGAGAAAGCGTCCTGCCATGTACATAGGCGATGTGGGTTCTAGGGGCCTTCACCATCTTGTTTGGGAAGTTGTAGACAATTCCATTGATGAAGCTATGGCGGGACATTGCAAACAAATTGATGTATCCATCTTGCCAAATGGCGGAATCAGCGTAGAAGATGATGGTAGAGGTATTCCAGTTGACATTAATAAAAAAGAGGGTAAATCAGGATTAGAATTGGTAATGACAGTTTTACACGCTGGTGGAAAATTTGACAAGGATTCTTATAAAGTGTCTGGGGGCCTTCATGGCGTTGGGGTGTCAGTTGTAAACGCATTGTCAAAAGAATGCACTGTTTTTGTAAAAAGAGAGGGCCGTGTTTTTTCTCAATCCTACAAATACGGAAAAACAACCACGGAAATAAAAAAACATGGTAATGCAGACTCAACAGGTACCAAAGTTGTATTTTATCCTGATGATTCCATTTTTGAGGAGTCAACATATTTTTTTGATGTAATTGATGAAAGATTGAGAGAATTAGCATACTTAAACAGCGGTATCAAAATTATCCTCACAGATGAAAGAGAAGAAAAAAAATCCATCGAACATTTTTATGAGGGCGGTTTAAGCGAATTTATTATTCATTTAGATGAGGGTCATAAACCTGTTTTTGAAGAGCCAATTCAAATATCTGGAGAAAGAGAAAACATTATAGTTGACATTGCCCTGAGATATAATGATAGCTACAATGAAACCATCCTTGCCTTTGTAAATAATATTAATACGATTGAGGGAGGAACGCACCTCTCTGGTTTTAAAACAGCCCTCACACGCTCATTAAATAAATATGCAGCACAAAACAATCTGTTTAAGCCCGTGAAGGGTAAAACTCTTTCACTGTCTGGGGATGATGCCCGAGAAGGTTTAACAGCGGTTTTATCAATTAAGGTTCCCGAACCGCAATTTGAAGGTCAAACCAAAACAAAGCTGGGTAATGGGGAAGTAAAAGGAGTGTGCGATTCCATAATCATGGAAGGATTAACAGGTTTTTTTGATCAAAATCCGGAAATTGCAAAAAAGATAATTACCAAAGCTGAATATGCTGCACGTGCCCGGGAAGCAGCAAGAAAGGCCAGAGAGCTGGTAAGGAGAAAAAATGTACTTGACATTTCTGCCCTGCCTGGAAAGCTGGCAGATTGTTCCGAAAAAGATCCTGCTCTTTGTGAACTATATCTGGTAGAAGGTGATTCTGCCGGAGGTTCAGCCAAACAAGGAAGGGACCGCAAATTCCAGGCAATCCTACCCTTAAGGGGAAAGGTTATTAATGCTGAAAAAGCCAGAATCGATAAACTTCTTGAAAACACAGAAATACAAACAATTATAACCGCTCTGGGAGCAGGGTTTGGTGGCGATGAAGAAATTGGCGGAAAAGAAGGTGTTTCTGTCGGTGGATTTGACATTACTAAATTGCGTTATCATAAAATTATAATTATGACTGATGCAGATGTAGATGGTAGTCATATACGCACATTGTTATTAACATTCCTTTATAGAAAAATGCCGGAGTTGTTGATTGGGGGATATGTGTATATTGCCCAACCACCACTTTATAAATTGACCAAAGGAAAAAAAATCCTTTATGCCTATACCGACGCAGAAAAAGATCAGCTTTTAGATGAAATAAAAACCGATGGTGCAAAAATAGATATTTCCCGCTATAAAGGCTTGGGAGAAATGAATCCTGATCAGCTTTGGGATACAACCATGGACCCTTCCTGCAGAACGCTTTTAAGGGTCACAATTGATGATGCTGTTGAGGCAAATAGAATTTTTTCTAAACTTATGGGTGAAGAAGTGGAAGGGCGGAGAGAATTTATTGAAACTAATGCAAAATTTGTTGTTAATCTTGATGTGTAAGGAAAATTAATAAAAATATGCCAGAAGAAATTATAGAGGGTACAATTTTAGATCGAGACATCGTCAAAGAGATGTCTGAATCATACCTAAACTATGCCATGTCGGTTATTGTCAGCCGGGCATTGCCAGATGTGCGCGACGGGCTAAAACCTGTCCATCGGCGGGTTCTTTATGGGACTGCAGATCTTGGCGCATCTTGGAACCGAAGATATAAGAAGTGTGCCCGTATTGTAGGGGAGGTAATGGGCAAATATCACCCACATGGCGATTCATCTGTTTATGACTCGCTGGTTAGAATGGCGCAACCCTGGTCATTGAGGTATCCCCTTATGGATGGACAGGGAAATTTTGGATCAATTGATGGTGATAGTGCCGCAGCCATGCGGTACACAGAAGCACGTATGCACAGAATATCCTCTGAAATCATGCGCGATTTGGAAAAGAAAACAGTGGATTTTCAACCAAATTTTGACGACACACTTGAAGAGCCGGTTGTACTCCCGGCAATAATCCCCAATCTGCTCATGAATGGAGCTGATGGTATTGCGGTTGGAATGGCCACAAAAATACCACCCCACCATTTAGGAGAACTGCTCTCAGGATTAAACGCCCTTTTGGATAACCCTGAAATAACCATTGAAGAATTATTTACCGACCATATTAAAGGACCCGATTTTCCGACGGGTGGTTTAATTTTTGGCATAGATGGTATAAAAAGTGCCTATACAACCGGCAGGGGCAAGATAATAATGCGGGCAAAAACTCTAATTGAAGAATTGCCTAACGGAAAAGAGGTTATTATCGTAAATGAAATACCCTTTCAGGTAAACAAAGCTAAATTGGTTGAAAAAATAGCTTTCCTTGCAAGAGATAAAAAAGTTGAAGGAATATCAGATTTACGGGATGAATCTGACAAAGATGGTATCAGAATTGTTATTGAATGTAAACGAGACGCTATAGCTTCCATAATATTAAATAATTTATTTAAATATACTCAACTTCAGGATA
This sequence comes from Fidelibacterota bacterium, assembly GCA_004124405.1. Classification (GTDB taxonomy): domain Bacteria; phylum Fidelibacterota; class Marinisomatia; order SCGC-AAA003-L08; family D37C17; genus D37C17. The sequence goes on from SCKP01000001.1 coordinate 96,298, forward strand.
GTTTTGGTGTGATTATGCTGGCCCTTGTGGATGGAATTCCACAGGTTATGAATCTCAAAACAATGCTTCAACATTTTCTTAACTTCAGGAGAGAAGTAATTGTAAGAAGGACCCATTTTGAATTAAATGAAGCAGAAGATCGTGCTCACATTTTAGAAGGTTTAAAAATTGCCCAGGAAAACATCGATGAAGTTATAAAGCTGATTAAAAGTTCGGCAGATCCAGAAGCAGCCAAAAAGGGGCTCATCCAAAAATATTCTCTGTCTGATAATCAGGCAAAAGCTATCTTAGATATGCGCCTGCAAAGGTTAACCTCTCTTGAAGTAGATAAAATTGTAAACGAGCTAGGTGAATTATTTGAGACTATTAAAGGGTTGAATAAAATTTTAGAAAGTTACGTTCTTCAAAGCGATATTATTAAAGCAGAGTTTGCTGAAATAGGGGAAAGATATAATGATAAACGCAGGTCAGAGATTATACCAATCTCTGGAGATTTGTCAATAGAGGATATTATAGCTGACGAAGAGATGGTAGTAACCATTACCCACAATGGATATATTAAAAGACTACCTACATCAACCTGGAAAACCCAGCGCCGTGGAGGCAGGGGAATGAAGGGCGCCCATACTAAGGATGATGATTTTATCGAACATTTATTTATTGCATCCACCCATGACAACATGCTGTTTTTCACAGACCGCGGTAAATGTTATTGGATGAAAGTGCATGAAATCCCACCCGGATTACGCACCTCTCAAGGGCGAGCAATTGTTAATCTCATTGGCTGTGAAGCCGGAGAAAAAGTTAAAGCATTTGTATCGGTTAAAGAATTTAACGAAACTGATTATATTGTAATGGCAACGCGGAAGGGTGTTATTAAAAGAACAGCCCTGTCTATGTATAGTCGCCCCAGAAAAGGGGGCATATATGCTATTGAAATCAGGGAAGATGATGAACTGATTCAAGCCAAAGTATCTCATGGAGACCAGGATATTATTTTAGCAACATATAGAGGAAAATCCATACGATTCAATGAAAACGATGTACGGTCAACCGGTAGAAAAACCATGGGTGTCAGGGGTATTCGTCTCAGCACCAAGGAGGACTATGTAATTGGCATGTTAATCGTAAAGCGCGAGGGCTCTGTTATGGTGGTGACCAATAAGGGTTATGGAAAACGAACCGACTTGTCAGCATACAGAACTCAAAAACGTGGAGGTAAGGGCGTTATTACCATTAAAACCACGGATAAAGTGGGAAATCTTGTGGGGATTATGGAAGCCATTGATGATGATGATCTTATGCTTATAACAGATCGAGGCATCATGATCCGGCAGGCGGTGGAAAATATTCGTACAATTGGCAGAAATACTCAGGGCGTACGTTTGGCAAAGCTGGATGACAAGACATATATCACTTCCGCAACACGAGTTTTAAAAGACGAAGAAGAAAACAAAGAGGAAGAAGTCGCCGAAACAGAAGAAGAATGACACCTTCTTCAAACCTGAACAATATAATGGAAGCCCTCAATTCCAGAATTCAAAATGCCGCAAGAAAATCCGGTCGAAGTCCAGAGGATATTACACTTGTAGCAGTGACTAAATCCTTCCCCCAAAATATTTGGGAAATAGCCTTAAAGCACAATCTTACCACTTTGGCAGAAAGTCGAATTCAGGAAACAAAAGAAAAACTTAAAACCTTTAGTTATCGAGACAAAATTGAACTGCACTTAATTGGGCGTCTTCAGAGCAACAAAGCCAGAAAGGCAGGTGAAATATTCGATGTAATTCAAACGGTAGATTCAATAAAATTAGCCAATCGGTTAAACACTATTTCTGTAGAAGCAAACAAATCACAGAAAATTTATCTTCAGGTAAATATTGGCAAAGATCCCAATAAACAAGGATTTACTCCAGATGAAATTATTGATTCAGCAAAAGAAGTTTCAGCATTGGGGAATTTAGAATTGAATGGTATCATGACCATTCCGCCCCAAGGAATACCAACAAATAATCTGAGAGAACTTTATAAAGAAACCAGGGAAATTAGAAATGTTATAAAAGAATCTATAAATAAAGTTTGTAAAAATTTGTCAATGGGTATGAGCAATGATTTTGAAATTGCCATAGAAGAAGGAGCGACGCATATCCGGATTGGCACAGCCCTGTTTGGAGCAAGACCACAGTGAAGTTGAGTGTTATTACCGAACAGCTATCCAAACAACTTCCAAAAGAAAATGGGTTACAAAAACTAACCATAGTAAACCCTGATAATTTTGAAAGTATTTATAAACTTCTCGATTCACACAATATTACGGAACTAAATATAACCGATGCAACATCCACAAAAAAAATAGCAGCAGGAAACACGGTTCAAGTGAAAGATCATATCAACAAAACTGGGTCAAGCCCCCTGATTGGAAATCAAATTTTTTTAGAGATAGATTTTATAGATATAACGGGGGCTTATTCCTTTGATAAAAACGCTATTATAACTGTTTGTTGCGGTGAAACATTAAACAAACAGTATGAATACCCCAGCCACTTTCTTTGCCATATTACCATGTTGGCCCGCGCACTTAAAATCCCAATTATTAAGGGACTTTTATACAATATACTTTAACACTACCAATACAATAATATTTTAATCAATGAATTTTTACTGTGATGTAACAAGGGGCGGAAATTTAGAAAGCAGACATGAGGTATATGCCCTGGCAATTGATGAGGAAGGGAAAACCATCTTTTCAACCGGAAACCCAGATTATACCACATGTATTCGATCATCCCTTAAACCATTTCAGGCATCGGCATCTATATTAGAAGGTGCAACAGAATCTGCAGGATTTACAAGTGAAGAAATAGCGCTTATGTGCGCCTCCCATAACGGCGAGGAAATTCATGTGCAAACCGCAAAAGGAATGACAGAAAAATTAGGATTGGACGCATCACATTTTGAATGTGGCTCACACGCCCCTTATGATATGGAAGCCCAAAATAAAGCACGACAAAATGGATTCACGCCCTTTCATAATAATTGCTCTGGAAAACATTTAGGGATGTTGGCCTTGGCACAAAAATTGGGTGCAGAGACAAAGGACTATATTTCATATAACCATCCCGTTCAGAAAACAATTTTTGAACAGCTTAAACGATTAACAGGAAAAAAAAACTTTTCTTATGGTATTGACGGCTGTAGTGTTCCCACTCCATTTTTAACGCTCAAAGAAGTTGCAGAACTATTTCAAACCTTTGGATCTGAGAAATATCCAGAACTCAACACAGCCTATAAGGCCATGGTAAAACACCCCTATTTAGTGGCAGGAAAAAACCGCTTTGACACAGATTTTAACAAGGCTATGAATGGGAGGGGGATAACAAAAGTAGGCGGTGAAGCCATTCGGGGAATGGTAATCAAATCAAAAAAGTATGGCGTGGTTGGAATTGCTCAGAAAATATTGGATGGAAACCAAAGGGCCAATGAAACAGCAATTATGACAATCTTAAACCACCTTAAACTTTTACATCCAAAAGAAAAAGAACTGTTACAAAAATATGAGACCAAACAGCTTTTTAATCACCGAAAAATTCATATTGGCAATGTCCAGGGCAGATTGCATTTGGGATAAAACACAAATATGGTTGATAGTTTTTAAGAACCCAATATATAGACGCGTTTTAACTTTTGCAATTTAATTTAATTCTTCAATTTCCTTTACCCTCTCATTAATTTGGTCATGTTATTTAAAAGCCAGTAATTTTCAGTATATAGTTATATCATTAAAATGAAGGATTTAATGCAATGAAACAGGTTTATTTTTTCGGAAATGGCAAGGCAAACGCCACGGCCAAAGATAAAAATCTTTTAGGAGGAAAAGGCGCCAATCTGGCTGAAATGACAAATTTGGGAATACCCGTCCCACCAGGTTTTACCATCAGCACAAAAATCTGTACCCACTATATGGATACAGGTGAATACCCGGAAAATTTAAATGAGGAAGTCCAAAATGCCCTCACTGAAGTGGAAGAAATAATGAGGCAGAAATTTGGCGACCCTGAAAATCCATTATTGGTGTCCGTCCGTTCAGGCGCTCGGCAGTCCATGCCGGGAATGATGGAGACGGTATTGAATGTGGGGTTGACCTCGGAGACAATCCCCGGCCTTATTGAAAAATCAGGCGATGAACGCTTTGTGTATGATGTCTACCGCCGCCTCATAACTATGTATGCTGATGTGGTGATGGAAAAAGCTGCTGATATTGAACCCAAAGCAGGTAACGGAATTCGGGAAAAACTATCTGAAATCATGGAAAGGATGAAATCACAACAAGGGGTTGAAAACGATTCGGAACTTTCTGCAGAAAATTTAAAAGAACTGTGCCACCTCTTTAAAATAAAAGTTGTTAAAACACTGGGAGAAGAATTTCCAGATGATCCCCATACTCAGTTGTGGGGCGGCATTACAGCGGTATTTAAATCGTGGAATGGAAAACGGGCAGTGTGCTACCGTGAAATTGAAAATATTCCTCATCATTGGGGAACGGCCGTAAATATCCAGGCCATGGTCTTTGGGAATATGGGGGAGAACTGTGCTACAGGAGTTGCATTTACGCGCAATCCCGCTACAGGTGAAAATGTATTTTTTGGAGAATGGCTGCCCAATGCACAGGGTGAAGATGTAGTGGCCGGACTGCGAACACCCAATCCATTGAACAACTTGAATAAAAATAGTGATTCACCAAATTTACTCAGCCTGAAAGACAGCATGCCTAAAAGTTATGAAGAATTGGATGACATCCAGAATCGTCTGGAGATTCATTATAATGATATGCAGGATATTGAGTTTACCATTCAGAACAACCGCCTCTGGATGTTACAGACCCGTACAGGACAACGGAATGGACAGGCGGCTGTGCGCATGGCAGTTGAAATGCTGGAAGAAGGAATGATAAATGAAAAGACAGCCATAATGCGGGTGAAACCAGAGCAGTTAGATGAAATTATGCACCCCATGTTGGATGCAGAGGCTGAGAAACAATCTGAATTATTGGCAAAAGGATTGCCCGCAGGTCCTGGTGGAGCTTCTGGACAGATTGTGTTTACAGCAGATGAAGCTGAGGTGTGGCATAAAAACGGGAAACAGGTTATACTGGTACGGAATGAAACCTCTCCGGAGGATGTGCATGGTATGTTTGCCTCTGAAGCAATACTTACAGCGCGAGGCGGAATGACTTCTCATGCGGCTCTGGTTGCCCGGGGTTGGGGCAAATGCTGTGTGGTGGGATGTACCGATATCAGAATATCTGCAGTTGATAAAACATTGGCCGCTAATGGCACTACCTTAATGGAAGGGGACTGGCTCACCTTAAACGGAAGCAGCGGCAAAGTTTATAAAGGGCAGATTCCACTGAAAGCGGTAAATTTGAAATCGAACACCTATTTTCAGAAACTAATGAAAATAACAGACAGGCACCGCAAGATGGGTGTGCGGACAAATGCTGATAGTCCTGCAGATGCAAAACAGGCACGGGAATTTGGCGCAGAAGGTATTGGCCTTTGCCGGACAGAGCATATGTTTTTTGATCCGGAACGAATTTCAGCTATGCGTGAAATGATTGTGGCGGAAAATGAAGAAGACAGGCGAAAAGCCATCATGAAACTTCTCCCTCACCAGCGGGAAGATTTCTACGGAATATTGAAAGCCATGTCACCTCATCCAGTTACCATTCGATTATTAGATCCGCCCCTGCATGAGTTTCTACCGCAAGACGAAGACCAAATTTTGAAATTAGCAAAAGAGTTAAACATTACGACAGCAGAGTTGAAAGCACGGATTGAAAATCTGCACGAATTAAATCCCATGCTGGGGCACAGGGGCTGTCGACTGGGAATATCCTATCCAGAAATAACGGAGATGCAGGCACGGGCAATATTTGAAGCTACAGCCCAATTGGTGCAAGAAAAACAATCACCTCTACCAGAAGTAATGGTGCCTTTAATAGGTTCTGTAGAAGAGTTTACCAATCAGAAAATAATAATAAATGAAATGGCTGAAATCGTAAAAAAAGAAACAGGTACACAATTTGAATACCTGGTAGGAACTATGATTGAACTACCCCGAGCCTGTGCCACTGCAGATAAAATTGCCAAAGAAGCGCAGTTCTTTTCATTCGGAACCAATGATCTCACCCAAACCACTTTTGGATTTTCCAGGGACGACATTGGTGGTTTTCTCCCAGACTATCTGGAACAAAAAATATTACCAGTTGATCCGTTTCAGTCCATTGACCAGGAGGGAGTGGGCAGCCTGGTTAAAATGGGTGTGGAAAAAGGGCGGACAGTAAATTCAAAATTAAAAATAGGTATTTGTGGAGAACACGGTGGTGATCCTGATTCCATTCATTTCTTCCACAAAATAGGACTGGATTATGTAAGTTGTTCTCCCTTCCGTGTTCCTATTGCCCGGCTGGCAGCGGCACAAGCGGAGGTGGGTTAAGGGCAATTAGTCCCATCCTGTTCGCCAATATATTCTTCTACGCAGGCAGGATAGGGTTGGCAGATATTATTTTGTGAAATATTAAATGTTTTTAATTGAGATATTAATTCACAAACACTTTCCGGAATAGTTGTCAGTTGATTAACACCCAAATACAAATAATGTAAGCGCATATTTTTCCATTTTTGCACCCCAATATCTAAAGGGGTTCTTCCGGTTAAACTTTTGTTCATTGAAATAAAATCTTGGAGTGTAGAAATATCTTTCTCAAAATAACATTCCTCATCAATATCTAAATAACCATAGGGACAAAAACTATACTCACAATTCTCAGTATTTTGATGCCCAATATAATCAAAGCATTCCAAGTAAGGTGGGCAAAGCAGATTGTTGGTTATCTCAAGACTTTTAAAATGCGGGTAAATATTACACAGGGTTTCTGGAAGAGATTCGAGCTTATTATTATTCAGGTTCAGATATTCCAACTGATCCAGCCTATCAATGCTATTGGGTATTTCAGTAATGCCCCATCCATCAAGATTTAGTTGCTGCAGCCGGTTATTTTTCCACACCTGATATCCCAACAATAAGGGATGATACGCCTGAATGCTATCATTAATTTTTGTAAAATCAATCAGTACCTGTAAATCGTCAAAATAATAACATTTTTCATCGAAAAGGACATATCCCTCAGGACAGGAAAGTGAATGAAAACATGCTTCAACATTTTGGAAACCCACATCTTCAATACAGGGCGGGTAAGGCGAACAAATAAAATTATTTGTCATATCAAATACAGAAAGGTTTGAGTAAATATCACAGATGCTTACCGGCATATTGGTCAATTTATTTCCAACCAAAATCAGCTGATTTAATTTCCCACCAATCCAGTTTTGCTTTCCATTGTCATCGCCAATATCAAGTGGAGATTTTCCTTCTAATGACGCATTGTTATCAATGATATCCTGTAGAATTTTAAGATGTTCTGTATAATAACAGTCGCCTTCAATTTCAGTATAATTATCAGGACAAAAAGAATCACCACAGGATTCTGTTTGCTGTTTACTTACATATTCAATACATGTTGGATAGGGCGGGCAAATAAAATTATTACTCACATCAAAATTAGTAAGGTTGGAATAAATAGAGCAGAATTTCGCGGGGATATAAGTTAATCCCAATGAGGATAGATCTAATGAAACCAGTCGCATATTAGACCATTTTTGTTTTCCAATTTCAAGGGGATTTTTCCAGGCTAAAGTTTCATTCTTATCGATAAAACTTTGTAAGACTGACAGATCATATTGAAAATAAACAGTGTTAATTGCTGAAATATCAGTTAGAGGAGAAATAATTGCTCGATTAGCAGTAATATTAGTTAAGGAGCCAACAGTATCACTATCATCCGCGACATTGCAATTTTCGGTGTTTTGTTTACCAATAGAATTAATGCAATTTAAATAGGGGGGACAGAGAAAATTATTGGTTAAATCAACACTTACCAAATTTGAGTAAATGTTACACAGACTTTCTGGGAGGATTTCGAGATTATTATTATTCAGATTCAGGTATTCCAAACGATCCAAATTTTGAATGCTTGCTGGTATTTCTGAAATTGCTAAATCATTCAGGTATAGCTGATGCAATCGATTATCTTTCCACACTTGATATCCCAACATTAAGGGATGGAAAGCCTGTATATCAGCATTAATTTTTATAAAATCAATCAGTACCTGAAAATCATCAGAATTATAGCATTTTTCATCAAAAGCAACATCTCCACCGGGGCATGATAGGGGTTGAGTGCAATTGTCTGGATTTTGATTTCCAATATTTTTTATACAGAAGGGAAATGGAGGACAAATGGAATTATTAGAAAAATCTAACGTCTGAATCTCACCATAAATTTCACAAATACTTTCCGGTAAAGTGGTTAAATTATTTTTGTAGAGAATCAACGTTTCTATTTTACCCTGCCGCCATTTCAGGAGACCTGAATTTTTACCAACCTCAAGAGGATTTAAAACGGGAAGAACCTGCAAGAATGCAGCATTGCTGTCAATCAGATCTTCTAAAAAACCTAGATGGTCTGAGTGATAACACTCTCCCTCAATTTTAGTATAATTATCAGGACAAAAAAAATCACCACAGGATTCAGTGTTCTGCCTACTTACATATTCTAAACATTGTGGATAGGGAGGGCAAATAAAATTATTACCCACATCAAAATTAATGAAGTTGGAATAAATAGAGCAGAAGTTTGCCGGGATATAAGTTAATCCCAATGAGGATAGATCTAATGAAACCAGTCGCATATTAGACCAACTTTGCCGGCCGATCTCAAGGGGATGCATCCCTGTTAAACTTTCATTCTTATCAATAAAACTTTGTAATACTGCCAGATCATTTAGAAACTCATCTGAATTAAGCTCAGCTACGTAAGAAACAATTTCTAGATTATCCGTTAAATTTGAATTATCAGTATAATCCTCATCACTGGAAAAAGTACAGTTTTCAGTATTTTGATACCCAATAAAATCAAAACAGGCAGGATAGGGTGGACATATAGAATTATTGGAAATATCAAACAATTTTAAATTTTTATAAACTGTACACAGATTATCAGGAAGCCGGGTAAGATTGTTGCTTACCAGGTTTAAATGGGTGAGTTGTCCATTTTCCCATTGTTGATAGCCAATATCTTTCCCCAATTCAAGAGGCCTCATTCCATTTAGGGCAGAGTTACTATCGATAATTGCTTGCAGAACTTGAATATGGTCCGCTTTATAGCATTCACCTTGCAATTCTTCATATCCCACAGGACATTTAAAAGACTCACATTCTTTTGTATCCTGATTGCCGATGTAATCAAAACAGAAGGGATATGGTGGACAAATATTGTTATCAGAAAAATTGACCTGAGAATAGTAAGGGTATATGCTGCAAATCCCCTCAGGGAGAGTGGTGATATTATTTTTTCTTAGATCCAGACTATTGAGATCTTTTAGCAATCCAATGCTGTCTGGAAGGGTTGTGATTTGAAGCTCGCCAAGATAAAGGTAAGTCAGCCGATTATTAGTCCATTCCTGATATCCAATTTTAAGAGGATTGGCGGCCTTTAGACTTGTATTGCTATCAATAAAATCCTGTAAAACATCAAGATGCTGCTTAAAATAACAATTATCATCCAATTCAACAAATCCCTCAGGGCAGTTGCCTCCCCATAAAAAAAAGAGAAAAAACCAAGTGAGAAATAGATTTTTTAAAGCCATAGAGCCATATAATTTACAATCATTGAAATAGATATTGGAAAATATAGAAATTGAAATTTTCAATTAATTGCGTAGTAAAAAACAATTTGTAACAATATGTTACGAGCCGGAGAAATTATGAGGAGTAAAAGGAGGAGTATTATTAACTTACTTTCTAAATTATGGAGAGAATTGGTATGAAAACAGGAAAAATTATTATTGCAGCGACAATTTTATTGTGTACTTCCCTTATGGCCGCAGAAGAATATACTCCTGAACAGAAACAAGCATTGGGTCAAAAAGCTGTTCATGAGATGATGCAGAAAATATTTTCTGAATCTATGAGAGCCAAACGCGCCTTTTTGGAAGCCAAATCCCGAGAGAATCCCTTATCAAATTTTGCCACTACCGCCCCTCGCTCAGAATTTGTTGTAAACGTAGATATATCAGAAGAATTAGCAGCCGGTATAAACTCTTCCACTGTTTATGTTTCGACCGATGGTCAAGCTTCCTGGCAATCAGCCCCCGCAAACCCCATGGGTACTGCCGGGTATGAAACAACCTGGAGCGGAACTATTAATGCCAATGATGGCAGTTCAGCCCATTCTTACTTGTCTGGATTGGTAGACTCCGAAGTTCTTGGAGAAAATTTTGGAACAATTATCGTTTCCGGAACACCTCATAATATTAATGGTAACTGGCCTCCCGGTAGCAATTTATATGCCCACATGGTAGATGAACCAGCAGGGGACGCTCCCTCTAATCAGGACATTACCGCAGTCAGGGGCACCTATAAAGGCAGTACTACTGTGGATAGTGAAGGGAATCCCTATACAGATGTAGAACGGTTTTACATGAGTCTTACTTTAAATGGAGGGTGTTGCGATGAGGGCGGTCTTTTCGGCCCCTGGTATATCTATGGCGTGGGTATCATGAACCCTGAGGCGGAAGCTGCTGTAGCTTATGCAATTGGATACGGCGACGGCGGCTTTGGTCAGCTAACACCAGGACTGTTGAAATTAACCGGGGACATAACTAACGGAGAGCTAGATGGATTTGACTATATTACTACAAATATTTCATATACCACCAGCGGGAATGATATGCAGGCAACGGCATTGATGAGCTATCTTACTAACGATCCTGACTGGGGAACTTGGCCAAATTCATTTAATGGTTTTATCGTGTTGGGTGTGACAGTAGAAGCTTCTCTTGACGGCCTGGATGTTGAAGCGGAAGTATTGGATACAACTGACCCAGGGCTAATGATTTGTGCAACAACAAACCAGGATGGAAACATTGCCCTGTCTCTCAGCTACCCGGAATTTGATGCTGAATCGAATACTTTGTCCGTAACTTATTCAGATGGTGATGGCAATCTACCATGGAAAAAGTCTGTACAACTATGTGATGCCGGTACAGATAATTGTTCTTCCCCAATGGACATGATACCTGATAGCCATACCTATAAAGATGGTGTCACCTTTTCTGCTTCTACTAATGCTGTGGGAGATGGTGATTACGACGCTCATTTCTGGTTTGCCGATGATGATATAGAAAACTATCCAGCAGCACAAATTAACCTACCCATTACAATTGGAAGTGGTGGTAGCGGTTGTGCCATGGAGGGTGATTTAAACCTTGACAGCATTACAAATATATTGGATATTGTTTTGCTGGTAAATCTTGTATTAACCAATGCAGAGGCTGATGACTGTTCAGATGTGAATGGGGATGGTGTATTAAATGTGCTGGATATTGTACTGCTGGTGAATATTGTTTTGGGTTGATATTTATTTAAGATATAATATTATTTTATATAAGCCCCTGTTAAATGCAGGGGCTTATTATTTTCTTAAATAAAAAGAACCCCATATATTATACTCTCAACAAATAAAGGACTCATATGAATTATATTTCTACTACTAGCAATAAAACCTTAATGACCCTGGCCCTTAAATCATTAAAGGGGAAATGGGGTATAGCAATCGGCGCATGGCTTGCATTTTTTATTTTGACTGAGTTTAAATTTGGCTGGGAATGGCAGGGGGATGATGGAGGAAACTATAAAGTCGCTTTAGAAATAGTTGGTTTAATCATTGGTGGCCCGTTATCCCTTGGGTATACAACTTTAATATTACTTATTTCAAGAAATCAAAAACCAGATTTTGCAATCTTGTTCGGCGGCTTCAAACGTTTCGGCATTTCTTTCGCAGCTTATTTACTGAGGTTTATTTTTATAATACTCTGGACCCTTTTATTAATTATCCCCGGGATCATTGCATGGCTGCGATATTCCCAAACTTTTTATATTTTATCAGAAGATGAAAAAATTGGCCCACTAGAGGCTATTTCAAAAAGTAAAGAAATGATGGCGGGTAATAATTGGAAATTATTTTGTCTCTATTTCCGATTCATTGGCTGGTTTATTTTATGTATTATTACTCTTGGATTTGCAGGATTATATGTAGGGCCCTATTTCAGCCAGAGCCGCACCAATTTTTATAATGATTTAATAAATGATAACCTTACAGAAAAAACAGAGTCCTATGAAAGAAACCGGGAAACGGTTAGCGATAAACTAACAGAATCTCATGAACCTGAACATAATAATGAAAAAGAAGAAGATAAGGGAACTTAATTCACCATTTTATCAAGAACCTCTAATGTTTTTTCTATATCATCTCTGGTAATACCATAATGTGTAACCAGCCTAAATCGATTTGAGCTGATCTCAAAAAATTTAATGCCCCGGTTATCCATTTTGGATACTAATTGTGAACCTGTCAATTTTGGAGAATTTAATCCAAAGTAAATGATGTTGGTTTGCACTTTTTTCTCATCAATGGTTAATCCATTTATTTGAGCAATACCTTCAGCGAGAAGTTTAGCATTTTTATGATCTTCTAATAATTGGGATTCAGCTAAATTTAATGAAAGTAAACCGGCAGCAGCTAAGATTCCCGCTTGACGCATACCACCCCCCAATGCCTTCCGGTTGCGCCGGACCTGATAAATAAATTTTTCACCGCCGCAAACTACAGAACCCACCGGGGCGGCTAATCCTTTTGATAAACAGAAAGTAACGGAGTCTGCATTTTCCACTAAATCTTTCACCGCTACATTCAGGGCAACTGCAGCATTAAAAATTCTGGCTCCATCTATATGTAGTTTCAGCCCATTTTCTTTGGCGATGAGGGCAACGGAATTTATATACTCAACTGAAAGGGGCATGCCAAAACACATGTTATGGGTATTCTCCAGACTGATGGCTGAAGTTTTAGGGAAGTGATCATTTTCAGTTCGGATAGCAGATTTTATTTCCTCAACGTCCAAAGTGCCATCATCTTGATTGGGAAGCTGCCGGGAATGAATACCCCCAAAAGCTGAGATACCACCCCCTTCATAGAGGAATGTGTGCGATTTATCACCCAGTATAATTTCAGTACCCCTATCACAATGAGCCAAAATGGAAGCCAGATTTCCCATAGTGCCACTAGGTACAAAGATAGCGGCTTCCTTGCCAAACAGTTCAGAAGATTTAGATTCCAATTGGTTAATGGTTGGATCTTCCTGAAAGACATCATCACCCAAATCAGCATTGGCGATTGACTGCCGCATTTCATCTGATGGCAGTGTTACGGTGTCGCTTCGAAGGTCTATTATTTTATTCATTCATTTATTTTATGTATTTCAACTATGCTGGAATTTAATACCCTTTTATGCAGGCGCAGAATCCTAAATTTTACTATGAGCCAGAAAGTAAATTTGATTAATGGAAATTTCATCACCTTGGATAAGCATTGCCCTCTTGCTGAAATGATATCTGTTGTAAACGGGAAAATCAATGGAGTAAACGCCTTAGATCATAATTCAGAATCCATTGATTTAAAAGGAGCTACAGTCATACCCGGATTTACCGATTCTCATTTCCACTTAACAAACTTGGGAAAACAGTTAGATTCTCTGCAACTAAAAAATTGTACATCGCCCCTTGAGGTAGCAGAATTGGTGTTGGAAAGGAGTAAAAGATTAGGTGACGATGAATGGATAATCGGTTTTGGCTGGGACCATAATAAATGGCATGAACCTATATTTCCTACAGCAGACATTCTAAATACATTGCCAATACCACAACCTATAATGCTCAATAGAATTGATGGCCATTCCTGTTGGGTGAATCAAAAGGCAATGGAACTCTCGGGACTGCATGTGTCACCCAATCCCCCGGAGGGCGGAGATATCATTAATGACTGCATCCTGATTGATAATGCCATGAACCCGGTGCAGTTTGTAATTCCCAAACCAGATGAAAGTACTGTTAAAAAATGGATAGATCTGGCGCTGAAGATTATAATTCCCAGGGGAATTACCAATATTCATGATGCCTGGCAGGATCCTGTCACTGTCAAAGTTTTGCAAAAAATAGCGGAAAAGGGTGAACTACCCATCCGCATTTACGGCATGCTGAGCAGTAGTTATACGAAGTTCCTAAAACAGTTTTTGAACCAGGGACATTTCCGATCTGAATTATATACAATCCGGGCAGTGAAAGCATTTATTGATGGGGCACTGGGCAGTCGTGGGGCGGCGCTGTTGGAGCCCTATTGTGATGATACAAACAATTGCGGTTTGATTTTGATTTCTATTAAAGAATTCAAAGAATTAGCACAACGCTGCGGGGATGCTGGTTTTCAACTCTGCACACATGCTATCGGCGACCGGGGTAACCGCCTGGTTTTAGATGTGTATTCAGAGTTCACAAAAGAATTGAAAAACCATCGCTGGCGCATAGAGCATGCTCAGATGGTTTGTGATGAAGATATTCCCAGATTTAAGGAAGCCGGCATTGTTCCTTCCATGCAACCCAGTCACTGTACCAGTGACATGCCCTGGTTGGATGACAGACTTGGGGAACCGCGTCTGCACCGTATTTCCCGCTGGCAGTCGTTTATTGATTCAGGCTGTCAAATCCCCGGTGGCTCGGACTGTCCCATTGAAGAGGGTAATCCAATATTTGAATATTATGCTGCTGTAACTCGGCAAGATCACAACCATCAACGGAATGGAGGTTGGCAGAAACAAGAAACTGTAAATAGGATGGATGCCCTGAGGATGTTTACAACCTGGGCAGCTTACGGGGAATTTGCAGAACATCGCCGAGGTAAAATCAGGCCAGGATTTGATGCAGACCTAACTTTTTTATCTCAGAATATTACCAATTGTAAAGAAAGTGACATATTAAAAACGAAAATCCTGGGAACTATGGTAGCTGGGAAATTTATTTATAATAATATAAACTAAAGTTCATTGGTTAAGCAATGAACAGATCCACCGCTCAGGCGAAATTGTGTAAGGGGTACAATGGAATGGGTAATATTATGTTCTGCCAATGCCAAATTCACTGACTCCGAAACAAAGGCGGATGATCCCAATAAAATTCCCGGTAATGGCAAACAGTTCGCTGCAAAACTACCTAATTGAGTTCCCAATCCAATTGTCTCTTCCAGGGGGATGTCAAGTAGCTGTATCCCTTTGGTCTTCGTAAAAGTTTGCAATCTTTGTAACGATTCATATTCAAGGAGTTGTGTACAGACAATAACGAGGCAAAGTTCATTTTGTTTATTCAATACGGGAGTAAACACCGTATCCAAATGAAAAGCTTCTGTGCTCAGCTCTACAAGCTCCCCTACATTCAATAATTCAGCCGTTTTTGTATTTCCAATGGTATTATTTCGACCAGTCCCTGCAAAGAGAATGTTTTCTTGTGGACAGAAATAAAATTCCCCACCTTCCACAAAATAATTCTTATCAAAGGGTAGTTTATGAACTTTAACATCTTGCTGCATTAACCATTCCTCAATTATTTCTTCTTCAGCCTGACGCTCTTTTTCCCTAAACCGTGCAACAACAACATCACCGTTTTGATTGCTCACAAACAGGTCACGCACAAATATAAAATCATGTTTCCAACTATCCGAATTTAAATCATCTAATTTTGAGGGGAATGGAATAATATCCAAATCATCATATGTTTCTTTAAGCATTTGACGCAGAGCATTCCACTCGCTTTCCAGCAATAACTGATTCGGTATGGTTCCCTCTACCATAGCGGGGTTATCCTCATATTGAGGTGTTCCTTTTCCCCACCAGGAGTTATTGGGTAATGATGATATAATTACTTTCAATTAGCTGTTTTCAGGGTGAATTTATGGGCTGTAATTTTCAATTCTTACAAATGTATTAAAAAGGGTAAACTAATTACTTATTACACTTCCAGCTCTACCAAATACCCCGTATGTTTGCGTACATTCAAAACAGTACCATCGTCAAAAATTAAGTACTGTCCCTTAATGCCCCAGAGGCGTCCGAAAATTTCTTCCAGTTTATCGAAGCTGAGGCTTTTCACTTTTTCAGGGTATTCATTCACCGGGTAATTAATTTCCGTAATTTCATTTTCCCCGCTTTCATAATCCTGTAATTCCGGAGAAAGATGTGCTATCATTTCTTTTTTCTTTTCTTTTAAATCCACCCCTTCAATGAGCTGATTTTTCAGCATGCGTTGCCAATTTGTGCGGTCGGAGATATAGGCTTTCAATGCAACTTCAATAAGACCGGCGGTGTAGCGGTTGGGTGTCTGTGCCAGTTTAATTGCCTGCCAAGCGCCCTGGTCAATCCAACGCGCGGGTATTTGCCCTGAGCGGGTAACGCCCACCTTTACTCCGCTGGAGATCGCCAGATACACAAAATGATTCTGCAGACAATGGTGTTCTGCCCAGTCCATATCACGGGCAATGCCATCCTGTGCCTGGCAGAGTTCCGGCCTGAAGATACATTCTGAGGTTTCTGGTGCATTCAGAAAACAGGGATAACAAAAGCCCTGGGAAAATGACTTATTTGTTTTTCGTCCGCAGGCAACGCAATAGATTTCTTTCAGCCACTTGAAAGCAATGTACTTACCAATGAGATTGTTCATGTAAACCAACTCATCACCAATGGGCAGTTCGTATTCCACCGGATTTGCCAACTTGGTTTCCATTTTCAGAAGTGTACCATTATATTGCATGGCTAAAATTACGCAAATATTTAATAAAATAAATAAAAATTCCATTTGCTTTATACATTGTTCTTGGATGTAAGTTTTATATATATGGGATCAGATTTACATAATTTAATCATAGTTGAATCGCCTTCAAAAGCGAAAACACTGAAACGATTTCTGGGGGACGGCTACCAGATTGAAGCCTCGGTGGGACACATCCGGGACCTCCCTAAAAACGAATTGGGCGTGGACGTTGAAAATGGATTCAAGCCCACCTATGTAGTTTCCCAGGATAAAACTAAAGTCATTACGCAGTTGAAAAAGCTGATCAAGAATGCCGAGATCCTTTATTTAGCAACCGATCCTGATCGTGAAGGCGAGGCTATTGCCTGGCATCTACTGGAGCTGTTAAAACCTAAGATACCAGTTAAACGGCTGGCCTTTCATGAGATAACCAAAACGGCCATCCAGGAATCATTCAACCATACCCGGGATATAGATCAGGCACTGGTGAGCGCTCAGGAAGCCAGGCGGATTCTAGACAGGCTCTGGGGTTACCAGGTATCTGAAAAGCTCTGGTACAATGTTAAGGGTGGATTATCAGCCGGCAGAGTACAAAGTCCTGCCGTGAAAATTATAGTGGACAGGGAAAAGGAGCGGACCAGATTTACCGAAGCTGAATATTGGAGCATTACCGCCGAGTTTGTTGCGAACGGAGAAATTTTTGAAGCCGGATTAAGAGAATTCGATTCCCAAAAAATTGCCATCGGCAAGGATTTTAATAAAGACACAGGTGCCTTAATAAAAGAAGATGTTATTGCATTAGATAAATCCAGAGCAGAGGAGTTGGCAACACAGTTTGTCAGCGCTCAGTGGAAGGTTGCAAGGGTAGAACAAAAACCCGCCACTCAAAATCCATACGCTCCCTTTATAACATCCACACTGCAGCAGGAAGGAATCCGGAAACTGCACATGTCCTCACAGCAGGTAATGCGGAACGCACAAAAACTCTATGAGGAAGGTTTCATCACTTATATGCGTACTGATTCGGTGAGCCTTTCTCAGGAAGCCATTATTGGATCACGGAATGCTATTGAGTCTTTATTCGGAAAAGAATACCTGCCGGATAAACCCCGCATATATAAAAGTAAGGTGAAAAATGCCCAGGAGGCTCATGAGGCAATCCGGCCTGCGGGAGCGGTTTTTAAATCTCCTGACGAAATAAAAGGGCAGGTAGATACAGCTGAATACAAATTATACAATATGATCTGGAAGCGCACCCTTGCCAGCCAGATGAAATCTGCGAAGCTGCAAAAGACTGCTGTGGATATTACCGATGGTAAGAGCAGATTCACTGCCAACGGAAAAGTTATTGAATTTCCCGGATTTTTGAAAGTCTATGTGGAAGATATTGATGATCCAAAAAAGGATCGAGACGATAAAGAATCCCTGATACCATCAATGACTGCAGGCCAAACATTAATTGGAAAATCATTTGAACCTAACCAGCATTTTACGAAACCGGCACCTCGCTATACTGAGGCATCATTAGTACAAGAATTGGAAGCTTTAGGGATTGGAAGGCCCTCCACCTATGCTGCAATTATGGGCAATATCCAGAAACGGGGTTATGTGAGAAAAGTAGGTGGCGCCTTGATCCCCACATTTACCGCCTATGCTGTGGTACAATTTTTAGAGCGTTATTTTAAGGATTTGGTGAACCTCCAATTCACTGCTGATTTAGAAGATACATTGGATGCCATATCTCGTAATGAAATGAAATCAGAAGATTTTCTGGATCATTTCTATAATGGAAAAAATGGGGCTCCGGGATTACATTCTTTATTGGAAAGTGAATTTGACAAAGAGCGTTCCCGTACCATATTGGATTTAAAAAATGATTCTGGAAAGGATATTTCTGTTAAAATTGGCCGCTATGGAGTCTATCTTCAAGATGGAGAAACCAATACTACTCTATCTGAAGAATCTATTCCCAGTGAGCTCAATTTTGCTGCAGCTGAAAAAGTCTTAAAGAAAAAGGCAGAAGGACCCAAAGAACTATGCAACCATCCCAAATCGAAAGAACCAGTCCTATTAAAAGATGGTCGCTTTGGACCCTATGTTCAATGCGGTGATAAAATGAAATCTTTATTGCCGGGGATGACCTTGGCAGAAGTAACCCCGGAGATCGCTCTAAATTTAATTGAACTGCCCAAAGATTTAGGTAAACATCCTGAGAGCGGCGATGTTGTCAAATCTGATATTGGCAGGTATGGGCCCTACATTCGCTGTGGAAAAACGACCCGAAGCGTTACAGCTCCAGACAGCATTTTTGATTTGACCCTTAATAGGGCGGTTGAAATTTTGGCTACGGAGAAATCAAAATCGGGTACCAGGGTTATTAAAGAATTGGGTATAGATCCCAAAACACAAATGGCAATTGAAATAAAAGATGGCAGGTATGGCGCCTATGTAACCGATGGGAAAATCAATGCCACCCTCCCCAAAACAACACCATCTGATGATGTTACACTAGATATTGCCGTACAGCTTATAGCCGATAAAAAAGCAAGAGGACCCGCAAAAAAACGCTCGTTTAAAAAACAAAGGTAGTTCATAAATTGGATCACAAGCCGTTGGCGTCCACATCCATATTACCTTAACTTTCACACATATTTTTTCAAATAATTATTAAGTATTTAAAAAGGATTTAAATGGCTGAAAATAATTCCAGTTCTTTAATGGAAAAAGTAATCTCTTTGTCCAAACAGAGGGGATTTGTATTCCAAAGCAGTGAAATTTATGGAGGACTGAAATCGGCTTATGATTATGGTCCGCTTGGTGTTGAACTGAAGCGTAATATTATGAATGAATGGTGGCGCTCAATGGTGCATGAGCGTGAAGATGTAATTGGTATTGATGCCTCTATCATTATGCATACAAAAGTATGGCATGCTTCCGGGCATTTAGCGGGATTTTCAGACCCCTTAGTAGATTGTCTCATTAGTAAGGAACGATTTAGAGCGGATAAAGCACCTAGACCAGTGGCAGGGGATGAACTACCCATTACCTGTGCCGATAAGGGTCAGGCAAAAAATTATGTAGAAGCCATACAAAAACGCTTCAATATTGAATTGAAGCGCAATGGAAAGACGCTGTACGGCATGAAAGTAATTGATGAAAATACCATGGGATTTTTCCCTGATGGTAGGGACAAACCCACTGAAACTTTTCCATATCGGGGATATGTAAGTCCCACTTTTGGAAGCCCATTTCTCAGTGATGAGCGCCAATTCAATTTAATGTTCCGCACCCACATTGGTCCAATTGATGTGTTGGGAGATATTACCTCTTATGTTGAAAAAAACAAAGAATTAGATGGGAAGGAACTGAGGACGGGCATAGAGGAAATAGTAAAAAAATCAGCAGTGTATCTCCGGCCTGAAACTGCCCAAGCCATGTTTGTCCAGTTTTTAAACTGTCAGCAATCCATGAGCATGAAAGTTCCTTTTGGCATTGCTCAAATGGGAAAGAGTTTCAGAAATGAAGTTACGGTTGAGCATTTCATCTTTCGTTCCTGTGAGTTTGAACAAATGGAAATGGAATTTTTTGTAGAACCGGGCACCCAGAAAGAATGGTTGGACTACTGGCGTGATAAAAGAATGGAATGGTGGCAAAGCTTTGCAAATGATCCGAGCAAATTCAGATATCGGGCTCATGAAAAAGATGAACTGGCCCACTATGCCGATGCCTGCTATGATATTGAATATGAATACCCCTGGGGTTTTGATGAGCTTGAGGGTGTAGCCAGCCGCACTGATTATGATTTGAAAAAACATGCTGAACATTCCGGCGCCAAGCTGAGTTATTTTGACCAGCAGAAACAAGACCCGGATACCGGTAAAAACGGCTGGCGATATACGCCCTATGTCATTGAACCCGCTGCTGGGGTTACTCGTGGACTATTGGTGTATCTCCTAGATGCATACCATGAAGAAACTGTGCCAAATGCAGATGGAGAAGATAGTACCCGAGTGGTGATGAAACTTCATCCCAGACTGGCCCCAATCAAAGTTGCAGTACTACCTCTGGTAAAAAAAGAAGGCTTACCAGAAATTGCCAGGGAAATGGTGAGCGGATTTTTTAAAGCTGGAATCAATGCCCGCTATGATGAACAGCATTCCATAGGCAAACGCTACCGCCGTCATGATGAGGCGGGCACGCCTTACTGTCTTACAATTGACGGCCAGACCAAGGAGGATGGTACAGTTACTATCCGGGACAGGGATACTATGAAACAAGAGCGGATACCTGTTAAAAAGGCAAAGGAAATAGTAAAGGAAAAATTAGCGCTGCATTAAGTCTGGCTCAGATCGGCAAAATCGTTTAAAATATCCTTGGCGTGAGATTTCACAGAAACTTTTTCATACACATTTTCAACAAGACCCTTTTCATCAATAATGATGGTTACACGGGAAATTCCCATATATTCTCTGCCCAAAAATTTCTTTTTACCCCACACACCGTAAGCTTTCAGCATATCACGACTTTCATCGCTTAATAGTGGATATGGAAACCCCTGTTTATCAGCAAACTTTTTCTGTTTAGCTGGGGAATCTGCTGAACAACCAAGAATCTGAATGTTCTGATCTTCATAATTTTGGAATTCATCCCGGAATCCCTTGCCTTCAACTGTTCAGCCGGGAGTACTGGCTTTGGGATAAAACCATAGAACAACTTTTTCCCCTGTAAAATCTGATAATGACACAGAATTATTATCGGCATCTAATAGAGTAAAATCTGGCGCTTTATCTCCAACTTTTATCATTTGGATCTCCATTATTATTATAGTTTAGAATTACTTTTCACAATATTGAATGGTTTAAATTACCACCCATTATTAATGAGGAAAAATGATTAAAATATATTCTACAAACTGGTGAGGGTCTTGCATTGCAGCAAAAAAAGTGCTGGATGACATGGGTTTGTCATACGAAGAAATCAACATTGAAGAACAAGGGATCAGCCGAGAAGAACTGGTGAATATCACAGGCAACCATTCTGTACCTCAAATTGTAATTAATGGTGCATTTATCGGCGGATTTGATAAGCTGCTGCAATTAAATCAATCAGGAAAGTTGAAGGAATTACTTGCCAATAGCTGAATTAAAAAGAGAAAAAATGCTGGATTATTGTAAAGACCAATCCAGTGCTGACTCAGAATTACTAACTGAATTAGAAAAATATACTTGGGATAATGAAGATGTTCCCCAAATGATTAGTGGGCAATTGGTGGGGAATTTTCTGCAGTCTGCTATTAAAATGATACACGCCCAATACATAGTTGAAGTAGGAACTTTTACCGGCTATAGCGCTCTAAAAATGGCTGAAGCATTACCTGTAAATGGAGAGGTTCATACCTGTGAGCTTATGGACAAACATGCCCGAACGGCTCAATCATTTTTTGATCGATCGAAACATGGAAGCAAAATTACTATTCATAGGGGACCAGCCTTAGAAAGTCTTGAGCAGATGAAATCCGGGAGTTTTGATTTAGCATTCATTGATGCGGATAAGTCCAATTATCTGGAGTATTATTCACGCTGTATCACCCTGATAAGGTGTGGCGGAGTAATAGTTTTAGATAATATGCTCTGGGGTGGCGATGTGCTGGATCCACAGGATGAAGATGCCAAAGCTCTGAGAAAAACGGGAGAGTTTATCCAAAATGATGCAAGGGTATTTAATACATTGTTGCCCATCCGGGATGGGTTGATGCTGTGTATAAAAAATTAAAAGCAATAAACCGCAAAGAGCGCTGAGAAACCGTAGAGAAAAATATTTGCAAATCCTTTTCACCTTCTTTGCGAGCTCTGCGGTAAAAACTATTAAATAATGAAAAATAAAAACATACTCATAATAGTAACGGGCTCAATAGCAGCTTATAAGGCTTGTGAGGTAGTGCGCCTGCTCAGGAAGGAAGGCGCCAATGTACAGGTGATGATGTCCAAATCTGCATTGGAATTTGTTGGCAAGGCAACCTTTGCAGCTCTCACTAATAATGAAGTTATCACCGAAATTTTTCCCGATACGCCCAAAGCAGGACTTGAACATATTGAAATGGCCATGGAATTGGATGCCATTGTGGTAGTTCCTGCAACGGCAAATACCATCTGTAAAACAGCCAATGGTGTGGCAGATGATGTGGTAAGCACAACACTTTCCGTCTGTGAGCAGCCAACACTGTTTGCCCCGGCTATGAATTTCCGCATGTGGCAAAATCCCGCTACCATGGAAGCGGTGGAAAAACTGCGAAAAAAAGGCTGTATGGTTTTAGATCCTGAAGAAGGTCAGCTTGCTAGCCTGCATGAGGGCGAAGGGCGACTGCCGAAAATTATTGACATCATGAATGGTATTCGTAATTTATTTGAGATGCCCCTGCCCCTAGCGGGAAAGAAAGTATTGGTTACTGCAGGGCCAACCCGAGAAGCCATTGACCCTGTGCGCTTTATTTCAAACCGCTCCAGTGGTAAAATGGGATACGCCCTGGCTGAAAAAGCGAGGAATATGGGTGCATCGGTAATCTTAATTTCTGGCCCCGTATCACTTCCACCAATCCCAGAAATTGAAATGATTTATGTGGAAACAGCAGAAGAAATGGGCGTTTCCGTACAGGCAAATTGCAATGATGCTGACCATCTGTTTATGGTAGCTGCTGTTGCAGATTATTCCCCTGTAAACCCTGCAGATCAAAAGATAAAACGAAACAGTGAAAATAAATCCATTGAACTCAAACCGGCACTGGATATTCTAAAATCTATTAAAGGGAAAACAAAAGGGAAAGTCATCGCCTTTGCTTTGGAAACCCATGATGGAGAATCTGAAGCACAGAGGAAATTGGTGGAAAAGGGCGTTGATTTTATTGTTCTCAATTATGCAAATGAAGAGGGAGCCGGCTTTGAATCTTCAACCAATCGTGTTACAATTTTCAGTAAATCTGGGAATCAAATTGAATTAAAAAAAGACCGCAAAGATAGAATTGCCCAAAAGATTATCGAGTATACCCTGAATAATTAAGGCCAAAATTTAAAAAACTATTTTATAACTTAATTCAATACTAACCACCAGGGTTTAAATTTTTGTAAATTACAGGCTAGGCATTATGATAGAATCCTACAAAGACACCGATCAAATCACATCGCCAGATAAATTTGAAGAAGACGTATTAGTCGAGCAAACTTTACGTCCAAGCTGTTTTGACGACTTTATTGGGCAGCAGGAAACAGTAGAAAATTTAAAGGTATATATTGAAGCGGCATCTCAAAGAGATGAGGCTTTAGATCATGTGCTGTTGTTTGGACCTCCGGGACTCGGGAAAACGACTTTGGCTGGTATCATCGCCAGGGAAATGAACGTAAATATAAAAGTTTCTTCGGGACCGGTGATGGACCGACCTGGAGACTTGGCAGGCATTTTAACCAATTTCTCAAAACAGGATGTATTTTTTATAGATGAAATTCATCGTCTTCCCACCGTAGTAGAGGAGTATCTCTATTCCGCCATGGAAGATTTTACCATTGACATTATGCTGGACAAAGGACCCAGTGCGCGATCTGTTCAGCTAAATTTGAATCCATTTACACTAGTTGGGGCAACCACTCGGCTTGGAAATCTCACCTCACCCATGCGGGATCGATTTGGGGTGGTACTGCGGTTGGATTTTTATGAAGATGAAGATTTATTGGAAATTATTACCCGATCTTCAAAAATATTAGATATTGAAATACATGAAGCCGGCGCCGTAGAAATTGCACGTCGCAGCCGGGGGACACCACGTATTGCAAATCGTATATTGCGCCGTGCTCGAGATTTTGCACAAATTAAATCTGACGGTGTTATCAATTTAGATGTAGCCAAATCATCTTTAAACAGGTTGGGAATTGATGAAAATGGATTAGATGATATGGATAGGAGAATTCTCACAGCTCTGGTTGAAAAATTCAATGGAGGTCCCGTTGGATTGGAATCGCTGGGTGTGGCAATTTCTGAAGATGCCAGAACAATTGAAGAAGTTTATGAGCCCTATCTCATTAAAGAAGGGTTTATCCAAAGAACATCCAGAGGTAGAAAAGCTTTAGCTAAAACCTTTACCTATCTGGATGTTGAAATACCGGATGAAAATGATCAAGTTAAATTATTTTAAATGAAAGGAAGAGTATGTTTTTTGGGTCTGTAGAAAAACCACCAAGATTATCAGAGTTTGAATTAGAAGTTCCAGAAAAACTTGTTGCCAAGGATCCCTTGAAAAAAAGAGACGAGTGTAAACTGATGGTATTAAATCGAGCAGAACAAACCATCGAACATCGTCAGTTTAAAGATATAGTTGATTATTTTAATAAGGGTGATGTATTGGTAATGAATAACACCCGTGTATATCCTGCAAGATTGTATGCCAATAAGGATAAGTCAGATGCAAGAGTAGAGGTGTTTTTGCTGCGGGAGCTGGCAGATGATTTATGGGAAGCCATGGTGAAGCCTGCGCGGAAAGTCCGCATTGGGAATAAGCTCTGGTTCAGTAAAAAAATATCCTGTGATGTAATTGATAATACAGTGTCCGGCGGACGGGTATTACGATTTGAAACTGATGCAGCATCACTCTATCCTTTCATCGAAAAAGTAGGACATTCACCCCTGCCGCCCTATATTGATCGCGAATCTATTCCATCAGACAAAATATATTACCAAACAGTTTATGCTTCTGAGCGGGGGTCGGTTGCGGCGCCCACTGCCGGGATTCATTTTACAAAAGCAATATTGAATAAAATGGAAAAAAAGGGTGTTATATTAGCTTATGTTACTCTCCATATTGGGTTAGGAACATTTCGCCCCATAATGGTTGAGGATTTAACCAGACACCAAATGGATTCAGAATACTTTCATGTTCCTCCGGAAACAGCTGAAATTATTAATAAAGCCAAATCACACAAAAAATTAGTAGGTGTTGTAGGAACGTCTACAGCGCGAGCATTGGAGACAGTGGTTGTATCAGGTTTTCAAATAACAGCCAGAAGAGGATGGACAGATAAATTTATCTATCCACCTTATGAATTTAAAATGTGTGATAAATTCATTACCAATTTGCACCAGCCAAAATCTACGCTGATGATGCTAACAGCAGCTTTTGCGAAAAAGGATTTCATTTTGAAGGCCTATAAAGAAGCTATTAAGAATAAATACAGATTTTATTCTTATGGTGATTCCATGATTATTATTTAAAGCTTCCTGAAAGGATAATTCTTTACATTGCCTACACGCATAGGAAATGGTTTTGATGTGCACCAGCTTGAGGCGGGAACCCCTCTTATAATCGGAGGGGTTTCTATTCCTTATCCTAAAGGTTCTAAAGGTCATAGTGATGGTGATGTGCTATTCCATGCAATTGTGGATGCCCTGTTAGGCTCATTAGCTCTGGGCGACATTGGTATGCATTTCCCCTCTTCCGATGTCCGCTGGAAAGATACAGACAGCAGAAATTTCTTAGAATATGCTTTTAAACAAATAAAAGAAAAAGGTTATGCAGTTGACAATATTGATTCTGTAATAATTCTTCAAAAACCTGCATTAGCCCCCCATATATTGGAAATGCGAAAAAATATTGCTCAAATTCTTTCTACAGATTTAGACCAGATATCTGTAAAGGCTACCACTACGGATACATTAGGCTATATTGGTAAAGGTGAGGGAATTGCGGCAGCTGCAGTAGTTCTTATTTCCAATGGAAGCTAAAGTTAGATTTGCCCCCAGCCCTACCGGGCATCTGCATGTTGGGGGACTTCGTACAGCACTATTTAATTACCTCTATGCTAAAAAAGTGGGAGGCAGAATTGTCCTTCGTATTGAGGACACAGACCAATCTCGAAAAGTAGAAAATGCTGTTGAAAATCTGATATCTACATTGGAAGCATTACAGATTCACTTTGATGAGGGTCCAACTCAAGGAGGAGATTGTGGACCCTATTTTCAGTCTGAACGAATCTCAATTTATAATGAACATATTAAGCGTCTGCTTGATAGCGGTGATGCCTACCCCTGTTTCTGTCCGGTGGAAAAATTGGAAGAAACACGAAAAAAACAATCAGAAGCCAAACACACCATCAAGTATGATCGCCATTGTCTTAAATTAGATGCAGCAGAAGCGCGGAAAGGGATGGAAACAGAACCACATGTAATTCGAATGAAGGTACCGAATGAGGAAGAAGTGGTTTTTTTTGATGTGGTGCGGGAGCGTGTTGCTATTCGCTGCGAAGAACTAGATGATCAAGTTTTAATTAAGTCTGATGGATTTCCCACCTATCATTTTGCCAACGTTGTGGATGATCATTTAATGGGAATTACCCATGTATTGCGGGGGGAAGAATGGCTGCCATCGACACCTAAACATGTTTTATTGTATCAATTTTTCAACTGGAAACAGCCAAAGTTTATTCATCTTCCTTTATTATTAAACCCGGATAAAAGTAAGCTCTCAAAACGCCAGGGAGATGTGGGCGTTGAAGACTATTTGAAAAAGGGTTATCTGCCTGAAACACTTATTAATTTTGTTGCCCTATTAGGTTGGCACCCCAAAAATGAGCAAGAACTTTTCAGCCTATCAGATCTGGAAAAAGAATTTTCCATTAAGCGGATTAATAAATCCGGGGCGGTGTTTGATATTGAAAAATTAAAATGGATGAATGGTCAGTATTTAAAAAATCTGCCTATTGAAACCATTATGAATTATGCAGCACCTGTTTTTAAATCTGCAGGATTGGAAACTACAGATGTTAGAAAATTTAATGCTGTTATTGAAAATGCACGAAAGCGGGCAGATACAATCCACGAAATGATAGAACATTCCACTCCTTTTTATACCGAATTAAAATTTTCAGGTGAGGATGAAAATCTTTTAAAAAATGATTCTTCACAAAAAGTATTGACATATTTCTCTGAAAAATTATCGGGACAATCAAAATGGACAGAGGCAGAGATAAAATCATTTGTGAATGAAACTGCAGAAGCCACCGGTGTAAAAGGAAAGGACCTTTACGCACCATTACGACTGGCATTGTTTGGCTCTCCCCATGGGCCAGATATATCCCTGCTCATTGATATTTTGGGCGTAGATACTGCAGTAAATAGGATAAAATTGCATATTTAGAAACCACTTTTACCTTGATATCTCATAGTTAGTGTTTGATATTTCATGGTATAATTATTAAAAATAATGACAGATAACAAACAGCAATCTAATTTTATTCGAGATATCATTGATTCAGATTTGGAATCGGGGAAAAATGACAATAGGGTGCACACAAGATTTCCCCCAGAACCAAATGGCTACCTTCATATTGGTCATGCAAAATCAATATGCCTGAATTTTTGTATTGCAGAAGATTACCCGAATGGGAAGTGCAACCTCCGTTTCGACGACACCAATCCTGTGAAGGAAGAAGAGGAGTATGTTGAATCCATAATTGAGGATGTAAAATGGCTGGGTTTTGACTGGGAAGATCGCCTGTATTTTGCATCCGATTACTTTCAGCAACTCTATGAGTATGCAGAACAACTCATTAATGCCGGTAAAGCCTATGTGGACGATCAGTCCGCAGATACAATTCGTGATACCCGCGGAACTTTAAAAGAGCTTGGAAGCAACAGTCCTTACCGAAATCGCAGTATAGAAGAAAATATAACCCTGTTTGGCAAAATGAAAGCTGGAGAATTTGGCAATGGTGAAAAAGTACTGCGGGCAAAAATTGATATGTCTCACTCTAATTTGAATATGCGGGATCCGGTTATTTACCGCATTCTGCATGCTGACCACCACCATACTGGAAACACTTGGTGCATTTATCCCATGTATGACTGGGCTCATGGGCTGGAAGATTCCATTGAAGGTATAACCCATTCAATCTGCACATTAGAATTTGAAGACCACCGCCCATTATACGATTGGTTTTTGGATCAGCTTGGGGTCTATCATCCCCAGCAAATTGAATTTGCCCGGCTCAATTTAAATTATACCATTATGAGTAAGCGCAAACTAAAACGCCTTGTTGATGAGCATCATGTAGCGGGTTGGGATGATCCGCGAATGCCAACTATTTCCGGACTGCGGCGGCGAGGATATACTCCCGAATCAATTCGTGAGTTTGCCACCCGCATCGGTGTAGCCAAACGTGATGGTGTCATTGATATTGCATTATTAGATCACTGTCTCAGGGACGATTTAAATAAAAGAGCCTTGCGAGTAATGGTAGTCTTAGACCCTGTTAAAGTCATCATCACCAATTACCCAGAAGAACAAGTAGAAGAATTGGACGCTGACAATAATCCGGAAGATGAGTCAGCAGGTAAACGTAAACTACCATTTACCCGAGAGTTATATATTGAGCGGTCTGATTTTATGGAAGATCCCCCCAAAAAGTTTTTCCGCCTGGGACCGGGCAGAGAAGTCCGGTTAAAACATGCCTATTATATTACCTGCACTAATTTTATTAAAAGTGAAAATGGTGATGTGACTGAAATACATTGTACCTATGATCCGGCAACAAAGGGTGGATGGTCAGATGATGGCAGAAAAGTTCGCGGCACCCTGCACTGGGTGTCCGTACAACATGCCGTTGATGCGGAGGTACGATTGTATGATCATCTATTTAATGTTGACAATCCCGAAGCAGATGGAGATGATTTTATACAGCATCTTAATCCGGACTCACTCATTATAAATACGCAGGCTAAATTAGAACCCGGCCTTCAAAAGGCAAGGGCAAATACCAATTACCAATTTCTCCGGAACGGGTACTTTTGCCTAGATGCCGATTCAGCTCAGGAAAACATAGTTTTTAACCGAACGGTAGGCTTGAGAGATAGTTGGGGTAAGAAGCAGAAATAGCTATCTCAGCCCTAAATATATTGCAACCTGATACTGCTTATACTGCGCATTTCAGCCGTAAAGGGAAAAGTAAATTAAAAAAGTAGGAAAGGCTTGTGCTTACCAATTGCGTAAGATTGGTGTCCTTCCCAAATTAAACTAAAAATAAATGCGGGAGGATGCTCAGGGCCACCCCTACGAAATTACACTGCTTCCATGGCGGCTTTCTGGTCTTCTAATTTGAGTGCTTCGATAACCTCAGTAAGGTCGCCATCCATAATTTCGTTTAGTTTATAAAGGGTCAGATTAATTCTGTGGTCTGTTACACGACCTTGAGGAAAATTATAGGTGCGTATTTTTGCACTGCGGTCGCCGGTGGAAACCATCGATTTGCGAGCGCTTGCACGTTCCTTGTTTTGTTTCTCCATTTCAACTTCATAGAGGCGGGAGCGGAGAACTTTCAGGGCTTTGTCACGGTTTTTATGCTGGGAAGTTTCATCCTGGCAGATTACTACCAATCCGGTTGGGTTATGGGTGATGCGAATGGCGGACTCGGTTTTGTTTACATGCTGTCCGCCAGCACCGGATGCCCGGTAGGTATCAATTTTTAAATCAGACTCATTTATTTCTATATCCACATCTTCGGCTTCAGGAAGTACTGCCACTGTGGCGGCACTGGTATGAACTCTACCGCTTGATTCAGTTTCGGGAATTCGTTGTACCCGATGCACACCTGATTCAAATTTGAGCAGTCCATAAGCGCCTTCTCCAATGAGAGAAATTACAGCCTCTTTGATACCGCCGCCTTCATTTTCATTCAATGACAAAACTTCCATTTTCCAGCCTTGGCGTTCTGCATAGCGCAGGTACATGCGGTAAAGATTTCCCGCAAAGAGCGCTGCTTCATCACCACCGGTTCCACTACGAACTTCTAAAATTGTATTTTTATCATCGTCAGGGTCATTGGGTATGAGAAGATTTTTTAATTTTTCTTCCTGTAAACCTAAAATATTTCTAAGTTCACCAATTTCATCTTTCACCAGTTCTTTTAATTCGGGATCATCACCATTGAGTATTTCTTCATCATCCTTAAGCTGATTGAATGTTATGATATATTTTTTTGATTCATCAACTAATTCGGTGAGACTTCTATGCTCTCTTGCCAATTTTGTAAAAGCTTTCATATTCTGCATAGCGTCAGGCAAGTTCATGAGTTCTGCCAACTCATCGTAGCGAGCAAGTACAGTTTGCAGCTTATCAATCATCCAATTGCCTCGGCAACATAAGTTTCTCCACTGGAATATTGAGATAGTTTATCACCAAAGGCTTCCTTTAATGCTTCCAGTGCAACTTCAACCTGTCCATCATCAGGTTGTTTGGTGGTTATATTTTGAAGCCATAAACCAGGCTGAGCCAATGCACGAAAGAAAATATTACTGCGATGCTTGGCGGTGAGTTTTAATACTTCATATCCCAGTCCCGCTACAATTGGAATAAAAGGGATATGAAAGATGAGGCGCATCCATATTTTTAATTCTTCTACATAAAACAGAACAACAGAATCTAAAATTGCAAAGGATAGAATAGCAACAAGCATAATTATAAATAGAAAACTGGTACCACAACGGGGGTGTTGGGTGGGAAACTGTTGTGCATTGGAGATACTAAGTTCTTTTCCAGATTCAAAATTATATACGGTTTTATGTTCTGCACCATGATATTGGAAAAGGCGGCGTACATCTTTCATAAGAGAAATAAGCACCAGATAGGTAATAAAAAATATTACTCTAAACATCCCTGAAATGAGATTAAAAATAAAAGCATCCTGATCTTTATCAAAAAGCCATGATGTAAGCCCTATTGGAGCAACAAAAAATAAACCCAGAGCTAATGCTAATGAAAATATTGTAAGCAGTACATCAACAAACTTGCTGGTCTCTTTACTGGCTTCTTCTTCCGGTATACTGATTTCAGCTGACCATTGTAATGTAGAATATCCAATCTTTAGGGACTCAAACAGCCCTATTATCCCCCGCAATAAAGGCAATTTTAAAAAGGGATATGCATCAACTTTAGATTTAAAATCGTGTCTATCTATTTGGATATTGCCATCAGGATCGCGCACAGCAGTTGCGTATGCACCGGGTACACGCATCATAACTCCTTCCATAACGGCTTGTCCGCCAACAAGAATAGATGATTGACTAATTACCAGGCGTAAATGATATAATATTCTTTTTTTCATAGTAAATAAAAAGCGGTCCCGCTTAAAAATGACGGAAACCGCTTTTTTAGATGTTCTATCAGCTATTGTTTTAAATCGCTCTCGGTGAGGTTATATTTTTCCATATATTTTTCGATTCGTCCTGCAGTATCTACAAGATTCTGCTTTCCTGTAAAATAGGGATGGCAGTTGCTGCAAATTTCCACATTTATTTTATCAATGGTGGCACGTGTTTCGAAATTATTTCCACAGGCACAGTGTACCTTGGCTAACTGATATTCTGGATGTATTCCTTTTTTCATTTTATTCCTTTCTCCTTCTTATTCTAATTCTGTCAGTGTTTCTTCTACTAAATCCATTGCACGTTTTAAGTCCTCATCTGAGGCTGCATAAGAAAAACGTATATTTCCATCGCTTCCGAACGCTTTTCCTGCTACTGTAACCACCGCCTTTTGTTCCAGCAAATACATGGATAAATCATTAGAGGACTGTATTTTTTTGTTACTGCCCATAAGCGAACTAAAATCCGGGAAAACATAAAAAGCGCCGCCAGGAGTGCCACAATGAACATCCTTCATTTCATTCAAGCGGTTCACAATATAATCTCTACGTTTCTTAAATATATCACGCATTTTAGCGACCTCAGACTGGTCTCCTGTAAGAGCTTCAATTGCAGCTACCTGAGCAATAGAATTTGGGCAGGAAGTACTTTGTCCCTGTAATTTTTCCATAGCCTTAATCACTTTTTCATTGCCCGCAGTATACCCAATTCGCCATCCAGTCATAGCATATGTTTTTGAGCAAGATTGAAAAGTTAACACTTTTTTGGTGTTTTCTCCCAACATTGCTGTACTTATATAAGTTCTATCATAGGTTAACTGTTCGTAGCATTCGTCAGAAAAAACCCAGGCATCGGCCTTTTCAGCGATTTCTAATACTTTGAGTACAGCCTCATCACTCCACACTCCACCCGTAGGATTAGAAGGTGAATTAATAATAATGCCCTTCGTTCGGGAGGTTATTTTGGCCTTCAAATCATCCATAACTGGTTCAAATTGTTGGGCTGGATCTGTAATTACAAATACGGGTTTTGCACCGGTTACTGATACAAAATCTGGAAAAGACACCCAGTAAGGGGAGAAAATAATTACTTCATCTCCAGATTGAAAAAGTACCTGGCAGGCATTGTAAAGCGAATGTTTTCCACCGCAGGAAATGAGTATTTGAGATGTATCATAATGCAAATCATTATCTCGGCTCAGTTTTTCCACAACAGCCTTTTTCAATTCCAGAGTACCACCACCAGGAGTGTAGCGAGTATGACCCTCATCAATAGCACGCTTACCTGCCAAACGAATATTTTCAGGTGTGGGAAAATCAGGTTCTCCTACACTTAGATTTATCACAGGCTTTCCAGCAGCCCGAAGCTCTGCAGCTTTTGCTGTCATGGCTAGGGTAGCAGAGGGACTAATTCTTCCTATTCTTTCAGATAACATAATATTAAAATCAGGTACTCATTGAATCAAGAAATTCGCGATTACTTTTGGTATGGCTTAATTTTCCAAGAAGAAATTCCATTGCTTCTACATTGGTCATTTCATCTAACAATTTACGCAGGAGCCAAATACGAGAAAGGTCTTTTCGCCCCATAAGTTTATCTTCCCGTCGAGTCCCTGATCGTTTTATATCTATAGATGGATATACACGACGATCACTGAGCGATCTATCAAGGACCAGTTCCTGGTTTCCCGTTCCTTTGAACTCTTCAAAAATAACTTCATCCATTCGACTTCCAGTATCGATTAATGCAGTTGAAATAATAGTAAGGCTGCCACCCTCTTCAACATTACGTGCGGCACCAAAAAATCGCTTAGGCTTATGAAGTGCATTTGAATCTACACCACCTGTAAGAATTTTACCACTATGTGGAATTACGGTATTATAGGCTCGAGCTAAACGGGTGAGAGAATCTAGTAAAATAACCACATCTTCCCCGCTTTCCACAATTCGCTTTGCTTTTTCGATAACCATTTCACTTACCTGCACATGCCTCTCGGCAGGTTCATCAAAAGTAGAACCAATAACAAGCGCATTCACAGATCTTGACATATCCGTAACTTCTTCCGGGCGTTCATCAATAAGAAGAACAATCACCTGAATTTTAGGATCATTAGTTGTGATGGCATTAGCAATTTTCTGCATGAGCATGGTTTTACCCGTTTTGGGTTGCGCCACAATAAGTCCACGCTGGCCTTTTCCAATGGGAGCAAGCAAATCAATTATTCGAGTAGAATACTCTTTTGCTGTGGTTTCCAGCTTAATATGTTCTTCAGGGAAAAGAGGAGTTAAATTATCAAAATATACGATATTTCTATTTTTTTCCGGGGCAATACCATTTACAGTATCCACTCTGAGTAAAGCAAAGAACCTTTCATTATCTTTTGGTGGACGAACCTGCCCGGAAATTTGATGCCCCGTGCGGAGTTTAAATCGTTTTATTTGTGAATGAGAGACATAAATATCATCGGGACCGGGTAAATAGCTATAATCTTGAGAGCGCAAAAAGCCGTAGCCATCCGGCAGGACTTCCAACACTCCAGAAGCGAAAATATTACCCTTTTTCTTTGCCTGAATGCCGAGAATCTCTTTTATGAGATCCGGTTTCAGCATTCCGGAAAAATCGGCTGACCCAAGATCACCTGCAAATTTTTGCAGTTCTTTTACCGTCAACCCTTGTAGTTCACTGGTATCCATATAATATCCTTTTGATTAAAATTGAATTATGAATTGAGAAAAATTTAATATTGGATTTATCGAGGAATGGGGAGTTATCCGCGTAGCCAAATATAAGGACTATTTAATATTTGTCAAAGGATATTTTAAAAACCTTGCTCACTGCGGGTCCAAGACAATGGGAACCAATAATTGCCATACCGTCTTGTGATTTAAGTTTTTCTAATCCCAGCCGAATTGCCTTTTCTGTATTGGGGATTATTTCAAATTGATTTTTGTTAGTGAAATATTCACCTAACACCTTTGCAGGCATGGGGTTTCGTCCTGGTGCTTCAGTGCAAATAATATATTCAAATACTTTTTGAAGTGTGGAAACAAGGGGTTGTATATGCTTCCGAGATTGAAGTGCTATTATTAAAACCGATTTACCCGTAATTCCCAAAGAGGAATAATATTCCAGAAAGGATTGTATACTTTCAACATTATGGGCCACATCAAAAATAACTAAGGGATTGTGCTGAATATGCTGATTTCTAGCAAACCACTGAACTGTTTGCAAGCCATTTTTCAGGGCAGTTTTTTGAATTTCAAAATTATTGATATATTTCAAAGCAGAAACAGCTAATTGAGCATTTTCAAGTTGGGTTGTTCCGGGAATATTTACTATTAATTCGGAGGGAAATTTGTCATTAACAAAATGAATGGGAGCATTTATTCT
Source organism: Fidelibacterota bacterium (assembly GCA_004124405.1). Lineage (GTDB taxonomy): Bacteria > Fidelibacterota > Marinisomatia > SCGC-AAA003-L08 > D37C17 > D37C17. The sequence continues at coordinate 131,674 of SCKP01000001.1, forward strand.
TTGTCCCTCTTTTACCAGCACCTCTTCTACCACATTATCCTGTTTTGCGCTGATACAGGGGACACCCTTTTTTAATATGCCAGCTTTTTCAAACGCAATTTCAGATAAGGTTTCTCCTAAAATTTCAATATGATCAAGAGAAATGGAGGTCATTACTGTTGCCAAGGGTTCACAGACAGACACGCTGTCTAACCGCCCGCCCAATCCTGTTTCTAAAATTGCAATGTCTACATTTTTGTTCTTAAAATACCAGAAGGCCATTGCTGTGATAGTTTCAAAAAAAGTAGCCTCTATTTTTTCAATAGCTTCTCTATAGTTTTGAAGAAACAGGTCAATTTCATTATTGGGAATTGGGATACCATTTAATCGGATTCGCTCATTTACATTCACCAAATGAGGAGAGGTAAATAATCCGGTTTTGTATCCGGCGGTCTTAAATATATTAGCCAACATTGCACATACAGAGCCCTTACCATTTGTACCCGCCACCTGTATTGAGGGGAGTCCTGCCTGGGGGTTTCCACATGCAGCCATCAATTCACGGGTACGCTGAAGGCCCAATTTTATTCCTCGTGTTTCAATAGAAAGGAGGTATTGAACGGAATCCATTATACGATGGGAATATGGGTTACATTATTTAATTGACGACCTAAAAATCGACTTCCTAATTCATCAAATTTTTGAGGGAAATCTGTCACATAATACTTAACAGATTGGGAAGTATTGGAAGAATTTTCACAGTTTTGATTCTTTAAATATTCTTTCAATTTAATACCAACTGTTTTACCAGAATAAATTAACTCAATATGCTTGGAAAGAACATCCTGGATTGTATTTGCCATGATTGGATAATGTGTACATCCTAAAATAAGTGTATCAATATTACAATCCTGGAATTCTTTTAGATATGTTTCCGCAATGTTTTTTGCAATGGCTGTATCAGCCCAACCCTCTTCTATAATGGGCACAAATAAGGGACACGGCACCTCTTTAACAAAACACCCGCTGCCAAGCTTTTTAAACATCTTGGTATATGCATTTGATTGTATTGTACTGAAAGTACCCACCACACCCACGTTTTTACTTTTGGTAATATTTATAGAATATTCAACCGATGGGGTAACCACATCAAAAAGGGGGATTTTATAGATTTGCTGCAGTTGTTGATAGGCAACCGCTGAAGCTGTATTGCATGCAATGACCACAGCTTTAGTTTCATGTTTTTGAAAAAAGTCCATTATGTGTTGAGAATAGCGGATTACAGTTTCTGCAGATTTAGTTCCATATGGGACATGTGCTGTATCCCCAAAGTATAGAAACGATTCATTTGGGAGTATTTTTTCCAGAGATTTGAGAACGGTCAATCCTCCTAATCCGCTATCAAAAATCCCAATTGGAGAATTTTGTGAGGGTTTAATTGTCTCCAATTAGGGGGTTTTCGTATTTATCTTTAAAATTAACCAATGCGGAAAAGATAGCCTGAGCGATTTTTTGACGGTAACGGGACTGCCCCAGCAATTTACTTTCATTTTTATTACTGAGAAACCCAGCCTCAATGAGCACATTGGGCATAGAAGCTCCCACAAGCACATGAAACCCAGATTGTTTTACACCCCTGTTTGGTGAAGTGAGAACTTTATCAAGTTCTCTTTGAATTTCAGCAGCAAGAAATTCACTTTCTTTCATAAACGCACTTTGAGCCATTGTGTACAAAATCAGTTTATCATTTGAGAGCTCTTCATATTTATGATACAATTCTTCCAATGCAATCACTTCGTTTTCTCGTTTGGCAACTTCAATTGCATCTTTGGTTTTTCCCGGGCGAAGCAAAAATGTTTCAAACCCCCTTACACTAGGGTTTCCAGGAACCGAGTTTGCATGGATGGATATAAAAACTTTTCCCCCAGAATCATTGGCAATTTTTGTACGCTTCCATAGCGGAATAAAAACGTCTTCATCTCGTGTATAAATTATCTTAATACCCATATTTACCTGAATGAGCTTGCCCAGTTTTTTTGCAATATCTAAGGTGACAGTTTTTTCCTGCAAACCACTACGTCCAACAGCCCCAACGTCTTTGCCACCATGACCCGCATCAATAACAATTGTATCCAAAAGCCAGCGTCTGCGCATTTCTTTAATTTTATCGGCATTTTCTGCCATTTTAGTTCTGAGAAAAATAGAAATATGATTATCATCTGTTTCAATTTCAAAATCATCAACTTTGGATTTTAAAAGAAATGAGATTTGGGCAGATTCACCAGATTGAATGGTACGGACTCTCACAACAGGTCTTTTCATTTTTGATTCAGCTATATTAATAGAGTCAATCAATGCACCGGCAATAGTAAGGTTTAGCCATCCTCCTCGCGTAATAGAGGCTGCTAATACATCTTTAGTAAAGCGTTTGGAGGTATTAATTTCGATGATTGTTCCATTGATCTTATTTTTCACTGATAATCCATTTACGTTGTAAAGCGGTGCTGTTGTCAAAACAAACTTTTCGGAGGAATCAACAAGTGCTAAAGGAAGTCCAGATTTATTTAATATATCAAGAAATGGGATTACTGGAATATAAAAATCATTACCATCATAAATAACGGGAACATACATGTGATAGGTTTCATCATTTACCCGAATGAAGGAAGAATGTGGTGATAATACTAACTTTACATTTTGAAAGCGGAGCTCTAATTTTTCTTTATCATCATAAAAAATTGTAGGAATGTTTTGTGTTTTGGCATATTCCACTGCAGAAATATATTTGGTGCCATTTATATCGTATAATTTGGTTTTTGAAATTAATTCTGCTTGTCCATTTAGCAAATTAAATGGCAATGTGCAGAAAATAAATGCTGTTATTAATTTAAAACGGTATTTATTCATCCTATAAAATTTACCCTATTTAAAATTCAGAAAACAATATCCAACTGGAGCCCCATTTCAGGTTTCCATTTCTCTGAAATTTCTTTTTTCCTTTGTGTTGAATATCGAAACGAAAGGGAGTTTGAGTCGTTTATTTTCCAATTTACTTTTGAATAAATTGATATTCCCTCCAAAAAATAGGGTTGAATTCTAAATTCGCCTTTTAATCCCGGCTCAATTAGGTAGAGACGGGAATCCCAATTGTCCGTATTAAAATAAACTGCACCCACTACTCCAGACCATTTCCCCTTTTGATACTTTAAAGATTGTAACTGAATAAGTTGCCCTGAATCATTGCTTGGTATTAAATGAATAGATTTCCATTTTAATACGATAAAATTTTTCATAGTGAACGTGTAATAGTATTTCTTGTTCAATTGAAGATTATAAATGCTATTATCATTAAAAAGTTCAACAATTGTTTTTCTCCGTGCTTTCAATTCAAGAGTTACAACGCCCTTTTTCCTATATAGAAAACCAGTTAAAAAATCATCTCCCGATCTCACCGGCAATGAGAATTCATTCTGTAGCTCCCAATACATATCTGCCCATCCATAAACAGTAAATCTATTAATTTTTTTCGGACCGATATCAATACACCAGTCTCATTGGATGTTTTCCCAAATCCGGTGGCAGGACGTCCGGAAATCGTTTCCCAGCTATTGGGTAGCAGACGAAATTGCCCCAGCCAAATGATATCTTTACTATTGGAGAAAAGTTGGAAATATTGAGCAACCTTATTAGATTTTATGGCGGTTTCACCTGAAAATTGAACAAAATTATTTTTTAAATGATAGGAGAGCGAAAGAGCGAAAGAGCCCTCTTTAGGTAACACACCCACCAGCATGCCATCTAGGCTTTTTCCAGTAAAATACACTCCGGATGAAACTGCTGAAGTTTCTACTCCCATGTAATAATTTGTCCTATTTGTTTTTTTCAAAATAAAAATACCTGTAGGATTTGAGCTGGTTTCGGATCCTAAATAAGGTAAAATTTTCCATCTGATTTTTCCTGGTGACAATAGATTTCCGAAGGATTTTATACTGTTATAATCGCTGCCAAATAAAAGGGAATTTCCAGTTTGAATACGAGCATTGCCAATAATAATATTGTATTGATTGGCTTGAACAAACAAATACCCTTTTCTATTTTGAGGAAATTCTGTAGAAGAAGATTTATCCATCCTCCAACCCATCTGAAAACTATCATTTTCAAGCTGAATTTTCTGTTGCCAATTTTCATCACTTCCATTGGGAATTATTCGTATTCGTTGGACATAATTAGCAGAATGAAATTCTTCAGGTTCAAAATAACTTTGAATAAAATCTTCTGCATTTTTCCAAATATTTTCCTGTGAATAAGGCAAGGTCAATAAAAATAACCAGATAATTTTAAAAGGTGATTTTAAAACCATAAGTAATTCCAAGATCAGGGTGATGAAGAATAAATATTTGGGGTGAAATTTTTCCGATAATAAAAGCACAGCCCCCCATTAATTCCCTACTGCTATTAATAATACCAAAATTGACTGCAAAATTAGGATGCAGAGTATTTTTCCAAAAAAGTTGAAAATCCACAGGATATAACATGTCCTTCACTAAAGAAAATGCAAATCGGTTTTGTTTATTCTCATGAAAAATTGAAATATGAATTATTTCTGGAATATCATTGCTTAAATTTGAGTGAGTAATAAAATAACCATTTTTATATTCGATAAAATAGGAAAAATTATCCGGGTTTGAATATCTTAGGCGAAGACCTGTGGAAAGGGTGTAGACCGTGGAGTAATTTTCTATGGAAATTAGATAAGAATTCAGCAATACAGCCAAATTATATTGGGGATGTAGTAAAAATTCGAATTTACTTTCCATCATAATTTCTTGATAAAGGTTGTCGCCCGAAGATGCCAGATATACACCAAAATTTCCAAAGGGGAATTCCTTGGAGTAATTTAGTGTAGCCAGTTTTAAAAAAGGTTGACCAAAGGGAATTATCAGTGAGACTGATTTTTTATTTTGAGAAATTTGAACCGAATCTTGAATAATGGACGGGTTGGAACCAAGGTATTGAAACTTGAATGCATTTTCAAAGGCAGGAAATGCCAATTGACTGATTACAATTAATATGCAGATTTTTTTCATTTTGTTAGGGACAAACTAAAAATTATTGGCAGATAAGTTACATAATATACACCCCCTAATCGATTTTTCTTCTATCAATTACACGAAATACTTTTTCACCGGGCTTTACCATGTGGAACTTTTCCTGTGCGATCTTTTTAATGTATTCCACATCATTTGTGAGCCGATTTAATTCATCATTTAATTCCGTTTCTTGCCGTATAAATTGATCAATTTCTGCTTGGATTCGGTTTCGTTCTTTTCGTAATTGGTACCATTTGATAACCCCCATATCATTAGAGATTAAAAATAATCCTCCAACAATAAAAATAAGTGGAAAAATCATTATTCGGTTTTGAAGAATTGTTTTTTTTCTATAATTCTTTTTTCTTAACATCCCAACAATGTTCTCCCGGCATACCGACATTTTCCTTTCAATTTTTCTTCAATTCTTAATAATTGATTATATTTTGCCACCCTGTCTGTACGGCAAAGGGATCCGGTTTTTATTTGTCCTACTCCTGTTGCAACAGCAAAATCAGCGATAGTGGTATCTTCAGTTTCACCAGATCGGTGCGAAATAACAGAAGCCATTCCGGCAGCTTTTGCCATTTTAATAGTTTGCAAAGTTTCGGTTACAGTACCAATTTGGTTCAGTTTGATCAAAATAGCATTCATGGATTTTTCATCTATGGCACGCTGTAATCGTTTGGGATTGGTCACTGTTAAATCGTCTCCTACTAATTGAACTTTTTGTCCTAAGGCAGCTTGTAAATTTTTCCAGCCTTTCCAGTCGTTTTCATCCAACCCATCCTCGATGGAAATAATTGGATATTGATTGCAGAGAGATACATAATATTCTATTAATTCTTCAGATGACAGTGATTTATTTTCAGACGCCAATTCATAGGTTTGATTTTTAGAATTATATAATTCACTGGAAGCTACATCCAACGCGATTGAAATTTGTGAACCATTTTTATAGCCAGATTTTTCTACTGCCTCCATAAGAAGCTCAATTGCTTCATTGTTAGATTTCAAGTCTGGCGCAAAACCACCTTCATCGCCAACATTTGTATTCAAACCCCGTTTTTTCAACACAGATTTTAATTGATGAAAAATTTCTGTGCCCATTTGCAATGCATGAGAAAACGAATCTGCACCAACAGGAAAAATCATAAATTCCTGAATATCTACATTATTGTCCGCATGACTGCCGCCATTAAGAATATTCATCATTGGAGCTGGGAGGATATAATCATCCCCCTCATGTAGATACTCAAATAAATTCTCACCGCTTGAAACGGCAGCAGCGTGAACAGTTGCCATTGAAACTCCTAAAATGGCATTTGCTCCCAACCGAGATTTATTCTCTGTGCCATCTAAAGCAAGCATTGCACTATCAATTGATGCAATGTCCAAGGCATCCATTCCAACCAGTTTTCCAGCAATAATCTGGTTCACATTTTCCACAGCCCGGTTAACAGATTTGCCACAATAGGCTGTATTATTATCCCGAAGTTCTACTGCCTCATGCTCTCCAGTTGATGCACCGCTGGGAACTGATGCTCTCCCAAAACTTTTATCACGGAGATAAATATCTACTTCTAAAGTAGGGTTGCCTCTGGAGTCCAGTATTTGCCTGGCATGAATATTACGAATTTGACTCATATATTTTAATAATCCTTTAACAATGATTTAATTTAATTTATCCCTACTTCCTGAATAAGAAATAGCAAATTTATTACTATTTGAAAAAATAATGAGCATCACAGTACGAAAATATAAACAATCTGATTTTGAAGCATGGGATAAGTTTGTAGACCAGTCTAATAATGGCACTTTATTTCATTTAAGATCATTTTTATCATACCATATTGATCGAAAATTTACTGACCATTCTCTTATTTTCGAAAAAAATGGAGAGCTGATTGCCCTATTTCCTGCAACTTTCGAAAAAAAGGATGGGGAAAATATACTCTATTCACATCCTGGTGCAAGTTTTGGAGGATTTGTTTTTCAAAATCTTTCCTTTGAGGATGCAAATATGCTTGTAAAAACAATAGAAGAATATTCTAAACAAAATAAGTTTGAAAAAATATTTTTTGTTGATACTCCCGCAATCTATCATAATCAATTGAACGAAACACTTGAGTATCTGCTGCATTGGTATAATTATAAAATTGAAGAATATTATATTTCAAGCATGATTGATATTTCACAACATGCCAATTCAATAGATCATCTCCATTCTCGTAAAAAAAGGTATGTGAAAAATTATTTAGAGGATGCTACACTGACAATTAAGTGGGAAGATAATTTTGACCAGTTTTACCCCATTCTTCTGGAAAACAAAAAAAAGCATAATGTTACACCAACACATTCATTGGAAGAATTAAAGAGATTAAATGAATTGCATCCCCAATCACTTCATCTTTTACTTTTATTTAAAAAGAATATAATTATTGGTGGAACGTTGAATTTTATTGTAAACCGTAATTGTGGAATGATTTTTTATAATATGATAAATTATGATTATATTAATTTACAACCAGCCACTATTCAAATTTTTGAATCTATTAATTGGGCGAAGAAACATAATCTCAATTATCTCGATTTAGGTGTTTCACAACAACCTAAAGCAGAAAATCCTTTAACACCCCATCCATCATTGATCAATTTCAAAGAACAATTGGGAGCAACAACAATTATCAGAAAAGCATTTCAAAAAATAATTAATTAATGCAGCCAATAAAACAATTTTGGAAAAATTCTGCTATATACGGACTTGGTTCTATATTGGTAAGAGCTATATCTTTTTTCCTTCTTCCACTTTATACAAATGCTTTTACACCCTCTGAAACAGGTTATATATTTCTTGTTTTTACATTTATAGCATTTGCCCAGATCATCTATTCCTATGGACAAGATTCAGCATTCCTCCAATTTTATAAGCAAGATTCAATTGATAAGGATTCAATTGGACGCACATCCTTATTGTTACTAATAACCACTTCAATAATATTTTCTTCCGTAATAATTATTTTTGCCGATTTAATTACAAATAATATTTTGAATCTGGAAGAAGGTATATGGGTAATATATTGTTCTGGAATTTTATTTTTTGATGCAGTCTCTTCAAGAATTATGACCTTAATACGAATACAGGAACATGCTCTGACATATTTAATCATTAGCATGTTAAATGTCATTGCTTCACTTCTTACTTCTTATATTCTTGTTATTAATTATAATTTTGGTATTGATGGAATATTAATAGGTGTCTTAGTGGGTACCATTTTAAGGTGGGTAATGCTGATACCCCATCAAATTGAAACACTATCAAAGGGAACATTTTCATTTATTTTTGCCAAAAAATTGTTAAAATTTGGGCTTCCCTTTTTCCCCGCAGCATTTTTCTATTTAATTCTAGAAATGTCAGATCGTTATCTACTTTTTTGGATTTTAGGACCGGAAGCTGTCGGCGTTTATAGCATTGGTTATAAGCTTGGAAGTTTAGCTCTATTTATTATTTCTGCATTTAATTTTGAATATTTTTCAACAAGATATTCAGTTTCTAGTTTTGTTTTACCATATGGATTTATTGGATTTCTTTCTGTATCTTCAGCAATCGGTGTTTCTAATTTGTGACCATACACACTTGAACTACTTGCATATACTACTTTGAATTTATTTTCATTTGCAAGCTTGAAAATATTTTCAGTTCCGTGAACATTAACATCAAAATATTCTTCTGGTCTTGCAAATGAATCTTGTACTACAGTTAATGCAGCTTGATGAAACACACCATCAATATTTTTCAAAATTTTTCTCATGGATTCGTAGTCTCGGATGTCTATTTTTTGAAATTTAATTTTATTTATTACAGAAGTAAGATTTTCTTTTTTACCTTTATGTAGATTATCTATTACAGTTATTTCATGCCCTTCTTCCACCAGAAGTTTAACCAAATGGCTTCCAACAAATCCTGCGCCGCCTGTTACTACAAAACGCATATACATGCTAATAATTATCCGTCTTTAAATATTAGGCAGAATAATCAATAAATCCAAAACTACAAAAACTAGAATTTTCTCGATTAGAATATTGACAAAAAATCTATCATTATTAGATAATTCTCAGATTGAAGCATATCTAACTAGTAATTCGTTAAAGGTATGTGTTGTAGGGATTGGTCGCATTGGTCTGCCAACTGCATTATGTTTTGCAAATTCTGGATTTGAAACTATTGGGATTGATATCAATGCTGAATTAGTTACCATGGTAAACTCTGGAGATTACCCATTAAAAGATGAGCCTGAATTCGATAAGATTTTTGAGAATGTTCATAGTCAAAAGAAACTTGTTGCCACAACTGATATTTCAAAAGCAGTACCAGAATGTGATATTATATTATTATCTTTACCAACACCAATGGATGATAAAAATATTCCAGACTATACTGCATTCTTATCTGTTGGAAAAAGTATTAACAAATTATTATCTAATGGTCAAATTGTAATTGTAGAAAGTACAGTTGAACCAGGATTTATAGAAAATGAATTACTTCATACAATTGAAGGTCCAAATCACACTCTAAAATCCGGAGTAGATTTTCATCTATCTGCTTGTCCTGAAACAGCAAATCCCGGAGAAATTATGAAAGATTTTAAAAAATTACCTAGACTAGTTGGGTCAATTGATGAAAAAATCTCTTCTATTGTGTCTCAAATCTATACAGATGTTTTTGGTGTAGAAGTAATTTCATTGCCAAATTGTAAAACTGCAAACGCCGTAAAATTAACCACTAATGTATTTCGTGATATCAATATTGCCTTTGTTAATGAATTAGCATTACTCTTTGAAAAATTAGGTATTGACATATATACTGTAATTGAAGCTGCAAAACGAAAATATAACTTTCAACCACATTTTCCTGGTCCCGGTGTAGGTGGACCTTGTTTGCCTGTAAATTCATACCAGTATCTTAATTCTTCAAAAAAAATTGATAATGATTTTCTAAAAATTGTAAAAGATGCCAGAAAAATTAATGAAAATATGCCTAATCATGTTGTGAATTTACTTTCCAATGCATTATCTGAATCTAACACACCATTAAACAATTCAACAATTGCAATACTAGGAGTATCCTACAAACCAAATATACACGATGCGCAGATTGCACCTTCTGAAGAAATTATAAAAATTTTAACAGAAAAAAATGCCAAAATTAAAATCTTTGATCCATATTTTACATCTCAAGTATTTGGTCTAACTACTGAAAAATCGATTTCCGATACACTATCTGAATCAGACGCAGCAATTCTAATTACTGGTCATAAAGAATTTCAA
>SCKP01000014.1 GCA_004124405.1 Fidelibacterota bacterium
CCCAAACAGCAGTAAACATATTATATTTTTGGATTCCTTAATAAAAATGGTAATTCTTTATTACATTTATGGTATCGCCATTATTATCATATAAACTCACAACCTCATTAGAACAATCCCTATCGTAAAAATTTGTATTGCCACATAAATCTTGAAAAATGGGTTTAAAAACAAGCTCATCTGAACTTACTATATCCCCCTCCCAAGTAAATTCAATACTTTGACTATGATCCCAAATATCAGTATAGCATTGACCCTCACTTGGATCTTGTGCACAGCCGGAAATGGAATCGCTATAATTTATAAAAACTTCCCGAATTTCATTCCAGTCATCATCACCTTCTTTATATTCATACCATTTGTAATAGTCATGTATCCATCTGCCAAAATCCCAGTGCTCATTGGCATAATAGGAATACTCTTTTTTCTTATCTTCTGCAAGATTGTTATTATAGTACCATGTGCCAATGGCAGCAGCATCAAGACCAACAAATAAAAGTCCACGCAGCCAATTGCCCATATAGGCCTGCCCCATTCCCGGCACTACGCCTGAAAATAATAAGGCTTTTCCAGGGGATTTAAATGTTCCTTTATTTTGAGATCTTTCTAATTGAAATTCACTTTCATTTTCCGATGTAGTGTCTTGTAAAAACATCATTGATTTGAATTGATAACTGTTTTTCTGAAAAAAGGTATTGGCAAATATCTGAGTATTACACACAAACCATACAATTAAACTTATATAAATATTTCTCATTTCCTGCTCCTAATAATCAAATAACAAGGTGAAATAATGTTTCCCCTTCTCATCCAAATCTGAGAGGGGTTGGTGATACTCATAGGCAATTGCTGAAGGATATGAAAAAAAAGAAAAACCATGTAATCGACACTCTAAACCAGCAGATAATTTATAATGATCATCTTCAATAATTTCGGTAAAACTATTCTGAATTGCACTGCCAAATTGAAAAATACCCCCAAGGGAGAGGTTCTGCATATTAAATTGTGCCCAGGTAAAATTCTTTTCTAGAAACAAGGGCAGGCGTAATGTAGCGGTACCTACAAAATAATGGGGACCCGTAAGCGATTCTTCATAGAAAGTATAGCCCTTTATCCCGGGCAATCCACCACCAAAAAAGTGGAAGAAATCATCTACTTCAGGGTTGGAAATTGTACCTCCAATTCCACTGATACTTGCCACAATCTTTTTTTTCTTATTCAGGGTGAAATGTCTTTCAGCAGAGGCCGTAATTCTAGCCGTATTATGGGGTACAAAATTTGCACCAAAGGTGCTGTATTCTTCACTCACGGCAAATCCATCCATAAAATGGTTCCATTCGTAGCTTAATTTTCCATTTACGTGCCACCCATTTCCCGGTAGCATATTCATGGCAAAGCTGCGTTTCCGCTTATTTCTATCATATAAAATTGAAAGCGAGTGGCCTCTGAAATAATCAAATCCAATTTCACCATATTGCCAAATTGAACTATCAACCTCATTATAGGTAAAATATTGATACACATTCTGTTTCACATTTTCCCGGTAATTACTGTAATTATATTGGAGGTTAATTTTATGCTCTCCTAATGCAAATCGGGTTCCAATATCACCAGAAAATAATGAGAATGCTAAATCATTATATATTTCGATATTATCTACATCGCTACCATTTAATCGGGGATAAAAAAATGGTTTATTTTTATCTGCATTTCTATGCCGGGATATCCAAAATAAGTTTGTATAAAATGTGGGGCGAAACTTTTTATACTCCAAGAGCAGAAAAATATCCATATCGGACAGTTTGTTTGTTGATGCACCACCAAAAATAGAAAAGCGATCTATAACCTCAGTACTAAAAAAATAAAATCCCGGCTTCACCGTTTTATAATCCACCATTACCCTGGGCATTATTGCCATAGACAGCATTTTTTCCTGATAAGGATATGACTCCAAATGTTCACCTAAAATTAAATCAGAAAGTGGATAATCTGCAAAATAGTCTTCTTCATATCCAACTAAACCATTTTCAATAGGCTGAAAATTTTCAAGAATGGCAATATTATATCTACCATTTTCATAAAGACTATACAGAATTTTTCCATCACTGGATACCGAGGGCATAAAAGCGCCACCCATAACATTGGTGATATAATCCTGTATTCCATTTTTTTCAATAACAAGATTGTTAATGCCAGAATTATCGGTGGTATAAATCAATCCATCGGAGGTAATAATTTGATCCCTGTTCTCCCAGCGGCCAGATGTGGTGGGATCTAATACTCCATTTTCTAAATCAACCCTATAAATCTGGCGACCTTGATGATAGACTCCATCAACCAATAATGTATTTTCGCTCCAAGCCAGGGAAAGCAATTGAAATCCGTTATCCAAATGAGTGACAGCACTAAAGGTAAGTGTATCCTGCATTATATCAATATTACTTGAAATCATTATGTTTGAGGTTCCATCAAAACTTGTAATTGCTGCAATACTATTTTCTGCAATATTATACACAGGAGAAATCAATCGGCTACCGTGTGTTAATCGCTGTTCTTCTTCATCGGTGAAAGTGTAACGATAAAGATCAAAATATTTAGACCCCCTCTTATCAGGTTTACTGCGTTTTGTATAAATGATAGTGGAATCGTTCACCCAGGTGGGAGCAGTTTTAACACCACCGGCAATTTTTTCAGAACTGGAATCTGAGAAATTGTAAATGAATAAATCCGTTTGACCAAAATAATCATTTTTCTGATTTGAAAGATAAGCAAACTTTTCCTCATTTGGCGACCAAACCGGGTGAATATTGGTGGTGCCATCTGAAAGCAATATTTCTCCCTTTTTCTCCGACCGATGAATGTCCTTTGTTTTAGTGGTGTAATCCAAAAACATTTCGTCTTTCCACTCTTGATATAATTCACTCCCCCATTTCCCCGTAGCATCTTGCATGGCGCGATCAATAGAATAGTTTGTGGGATTTGAAAGAGACAGGGTAATTTTTTTCAAAACGTCCATGCCATAATTTTCAGACAACCATTGTGAAAAAAGGAAACCCTGATTATAGGTAGACTCATTTCCAATTCCTCGTTTGCCAAAAGTATTCATGGCATCAAAGGACAATAAATTATCGTTCATAACTCGATCCCGAACAATCATATCTCTGTGTGAATCCCAAAAATCAAAATCAGCATCTGGATACATAAACTGAGCCGACCCTTCAGCCAGCCAGGGCGGGACACTCACTCCAGGAAGTGGATAGCTCATAATGACATTGGGGTAGCCATATAAAACATCTTCCCGTTTTTCATCTTCATAGTTCATCAATTGAATAAAGGATGCCGGGAAATGCCGGGGATATTTCATTGCTGCGCCAATTTGAATGATATGCGTAAATTCATGGGTGATTACATTGTTCAACCAACGGTGTGAACCGCGAAGATCAAAATCCAGGGGGAGTGCCCAAATTATAATTTTGTTATCATAATAGTAGGCAGCACCATTGGAGATATCATCTACGTCTTGAATAATAATATGTGTTTTTGAATCCGGTTCAAATTCATAAAATGAAGTTATGGGGTCATAAATTTTTTCTGCTACAGCGGCAGCCTCCTGACCGCTCCGTGTCGTTTCCTCATGGTAGTGAATCAGAAAATGATCTGTTTCTATGGTTTCCCACCTTAGCTCAGGGTGATTGTGCCAGCTTTGGGAAAATGCAAAATTCAGGATAAAAATTATTAAATAAAAATATTTCATTTGATCACCACCAACCTGACAAGCTCAGATTGTCCACCATTTGGTTTTATTTCAGCTAGATATAGTCCCGCATCAAATTGAGAGGCATCCCATTTTATTTCGTTAAATTCATAATGGGTTATATCATTATTTATCAAATCATCTACTACCAAATAACCGGCTGCATTATAAATTTTAACTCTGACTTCTGATGTTGTGGAATTACCTACATAAAACCTGAACGTTGTGGTTCCTTCAGTTATTGGATTGGGATAATTATAGGATTTTCTCCTCATGTATCCTCTATCTTTAGGATCAAAATGTACCCCTGTTGATAAGGGGAAACCTGATGGTCTACTATTGGGATTCAGCCAATAGCTATGATCCATATCCAAATCAAATAAAAATAATCGAGAGCCATCAATAAGCGCCATCTTTCCGTTCCAGAATGGGACCATTGCCAATGGCTGTACACTGTTAAAAGAGGATAATTGCCGTAACCGATCTCCTTTATTGGAAAGAATAGTAATATTCTCTCCCTCCCGACAAATAAGCTCCGGCTCATCTTCTTCAACATTGATAATATTTGCGATTAAGGGTATTCCTGAAAAGTCTCCCTTTATTGGGAATCCATCTACTAATGTACCATTCCCATTTCTAGCTACAATATCACCATCTTCAATGGTAATGATTTCATCCAATCCGTCCTGGTCAATATCACCAAATGAAAGAGCCTCGGGAAATGTAGTGGAATCCATATTAGAATAAATAAATCCCAGCGGGAAAATATCACTCTCAAAATATTCACAAGTTGGGTGAATACAACTACCAGCATCCAGATATTCTAAAGTATATTGATAAGTATAAATTAATTTTAATTCTCCTTCAATATAATCCAGAGTGTCAATCCAGGTTACGTTCGAAGCAGAAGTATGTGCATAAATTTGCCCATCTTTCTCATAATAAACCACAGCGGTACTATCCTCTGCATTATAGCCATTCCCCAAATATTGAATATTTGTATCTGCTAAATTCACAATTTCAACGCCATTATTAAATGTAATTTGAATTTGCATTGCATCCGAAATTCCGCTGAGAATTTCAATGGATAGAAAAGAATCAGAGCCGTCAACCGTTCTGGAATTGGGGCTGGACCAATAATCAAAGATAGTTTCATTCTCCAGGTCCGGATTGGCAAATTCATAACCTTCATTCCCATGATACCAAAAATCCCAGCGGGTTCCAGTTGTGGGACTATCGCTGGCAAAAAATGCATAACTTTTGGTGCCAATATCCTGGGAGCCATCTGCCTCTTCAATTTTTACATGGTGGTAAGAATCATCATTGATGACTTGATTCGGGGACAAATCAAAGTGCGGATTTGTAATATGCCAAATCAGAATTCCCGAACCGGGCAAGCCGTAATCATAATGATCAAATCCCGTAATTACCTGAGTGGCATCATCTATTTGTATTTGGCTTTCGGTAAACTCATCTGTCACTGTATCAAACCAATGCCCCACCCGGTACTCATCAATTTTATTTTTTCTTCGAAGAGAATCAATATCTGTTTTATAGGTGACCCAATTATTTCGATTTTCTAATAAAAAATACTCATCATCACTTATGTCAATTCTCAATAAAGTGTTTAATGAGTCTAAGGCAATTATAAAAAAAGTCGTATCGGTACTTTGAAAAGGGGAAATAGTTTCTATAGTTGACCATTCCTCTGCTGGCAGGCTTCGTGTCCATGGAGAAGGCGGTGCCGGGATAACTCCACGCCCATTATTTGATCCGTGATCCATGAGTCCGAAAAAACCAACTCCCGGATCACCTGTTTCAGGGTTAAATAGTGGTGGTAATCCAAGTTCGTATCCTAAAAGAAAGGCAAATATGCCGGTGAGCCCTAATTGGATACCGCAGAGATCCTCTGTCCCATAATTGGGATTACCAAAAATATCTTCTACAATATCAAAGTAAATCATATTCTGGGTTTCAGGGAGTAAAATTCCAGTTTGTATGGATTCACCTAATATTTCAGTGGGCGTAACACCGATCATCATTTTTTCATCAATATAGGCTGATTTTAAATCATATATGGTTGGGTCGAGTCCGGGGAGGGAAATATCCTGTCCCAATCCTGCATGGAAAACAATAAATACCACCTCACTGGAAGCAACATTCTGATCCGTTAATAAAGTTTCAATATCAGATTTAGCTAAATCCAATACTTGGGAGAAATATTCGGCTAAAAGTTTATCGGATTTAGCATAGAATTCCATAGAATCTGATACGGTATAATAACCATCTTCGGGTGAATTTGAATTGGTGATGATGTTGGCTGTATAGGGGATATTTTCACCTGAAATGTTGAAATAATAATTCCCCACAGCTTCTAATTGTTTTTGGAAATAAGCACTATTATGAGGCGGCCTGTCCACTATAAATCCATTACATCGGGGAGTAGTAGAATCGTAGAAGTGGTTATATTCCTCATGATTCAAATTTAGAAAATTGCCATTACCACTGGTTTTGGGGTTATCTGGGACTTCAAGTGGAAATTGTGCCATGATTCCCACAAGGCGCAGGGTATCTGGAATGTTTACCCCAGCATAACTTGACGGAGAATTTGACTGAAAATAATTAGCCCCGAAACCGAGGCTAATAAAAAGTAGAAATCTGAAAATCAATTGGGGAGGTACTTCTTAAATTGATAAAAATATTAAAGTTTTATATTCACAGAAAAAAACATAGTATTCGCCCGGGGATGGCCTTGTTCACCTGCGGTATAGCCAAAGTCAAAACCATATTGTAATAATCTAATACCAGCGCCAAAGGTTGGATTAAATATCTTCCCTTCAAAATCATAAATGTAGCCGACTCGTAATGCAAAGGCATCTGTGTACCAATATTCCATTCCCACATTATAGACCATTTCTTCTAACTCTTTAGTAAATGATCTATTATCACCACTTCCCTTTTCAATTTGAGCTTTGCCTCCTTCTATAGTTTTGGTTAATGTATCTAATTCCCCGCCACTTGGATAACCAAAAATTCCAAAATCAGAATCTGAAAAAGCTAAGTCGTTGGTTGGGTTCCAAACACCATCTTCACATTCAAATTTACCAAGTGAAATATCCTTTAATTCACCTGTACAGTTGTAACCTCCAATTTTCTGGTCGCCTGAATGGTCAATATCACCACCTAACAGCCAATCATCCAACCAGGCAGTAGCAATTGATAAATACCAGGGATCATCAAAATATCCTAAGTCATCATATTCTTTTCTACCTTTGGAATTATAATCTCCAGATATAAATCCACTATTGCTCACTGCAAAACCTGATTCATCCCATCCACCCACAATTCCATCGCCATCCCAATCCATCATTTGGTAACGGGTTACCAATAGTTTATTGGCATCAAACAAAAAATTAACTTTATTAAAGCCATCATTATACAATTGTGCAAAAATTCCCAAGCGCATATTTGTTGGAGATGGATCTGCCTGATCAACATCCACAAAGTCTATTTTGGGTCCAATATTTGAAATGGATAATCCAAAATTAAATTTATCATCCAAATCCTGTATTTCCTCTGATTCTGTCTCAGTAATAAAATTCTCACGTATGGACTCAATCTCAAGCAGTTCAAAGAGCAGTTTATCTAAAATGACAATTGTGGAATCTTCAAAATTTTCTACGGTGGAAGGTATTATTTCTTCTACCTGGAGCTCATCAAAAGAATTAATTAATTGATCCATTCCCTCTACAATGGAAACTAACCGCTCATCAAGTTGAGAAAAGCTTTCCATAGAATCATATTTGAATAATTTTGATTTTAGACCTTCTAAATCCTCGCGTAAATAGAGTTGCTCTTCCATTTCTTCATAGCCATTATCCTCGGTTTCAAAAATAGTTGAAATCTGGTCATTCAATTTATTTTGTCTTTCATATATGTCAGATAATTGATCGAATAATCTATTGAGTTTCTTTTTTTTCTTTGATTTTAAGGCGGAATTACTCTGTTTAAATTTTTTCAGATAACCAATATCAAATCCAAAATCTGTGGAATACCCTTTTCCTTCTTCTCCCGCCACAACCTGATCTGAAAGTTTTTGATGAAATACTTTAAAATTAAAACCGATGGCAGATGTTTCAGAGAGCTGAGTACCAAAACTTCCAGCAATCGCACCCATGTAACTTTTCCAGTTATCGGTTGGATTGCCAAATTCGTCCATACCAATTTGTTCACCTAAGTTTAGATAAATTATATGTCCACCAAGAGTTCCCAACCCCTCAATATGGTGACGATAGGCAATAAATTCATAATATAAATCCGAGGCAAGATTGGGAAGCCAATTCACATGCATCCCGGCGACTTCCGTACCTTTTAAGAACCCTAATCCTGCAGGATTATAGTAACTGGCATAAGCATCATCAGCTTTTGCAACTTGTGCTTCCCCTGTGCCAGCAGGTCCTGCACCTGGTGCAATAAGCAAGAAGATCGCACCTGCTTCACCCACTGCCCACAACTGTGCAACGGCACAGCACAATAATAATATATATTTAAATTTCATAATCATTTCCTTAAATTATTCTCTAAATAAAAAAACCGAGTAGCTATGAATATACCCGGTTTAGATTCCGACTTTTTCATAGAATTGCAAATCTGAAAAGGTGTTACCCCCTAATTCATTTCCTCAATGTCAGATCCATGCAGATCCTATTAACAAAAGTCTATATGTATTTTTCCTTTTAACTAAGCCTGTTAATTTACCAGTTTTCCACAATGGAAAACAATATTGACAATGTATAAAATGAGTGAAAATCAAAATTGTTCCGGTAAATTAGAAAACTACCTATTTTTTACTCTGCCGCCATAACTTTAACCAATACAGTGGGCGATCCTTAATATCCTTCACAAATGCCCGTATTTCATTTACTAAATTATTCATGTTATCATAGAGGGTCGTATCGCTAATTAGCTTTCCCATTGTCCCTTCACCATTATCTATTTTTCCCAGAATATTATCCAATTTTTCCGTAGCTTTTGCAAAAGATTCACTGCTCTTTTTCAGCTCTGTAATGGTAGTACTTAATTCATCAGATTTATCCGTTACTTTTTTTAATTCATCCAGCATTCCATCTATTTTGTTGATTTCTTTATTCACACCATATTTTAAGTCTTTAACAGCTCCATTCAAATTTTTCATAAAATCATGGAAATTCTTTTTATCCTTATCAGACACAATATTTCGATAATTATAAATGAATGTATCCAGCTCTGCAGTAAGGGATTCAATATTTCGAATGGTGAATCTGATTTTATCTTTTTCTTCTTCTCCCAGAGTAGCCTTTAAGTTCCGGGCAAAAGCAGAAAGATCTTGCGTTAAGGGGACAATCCCCGGGGTGATTTCTGAAAAATTAAATTCTTTGAGACCCGCAACCGTTGTCCCTGGAAGAATATACTCTTTTGTCTTAACACCTGGCGTAATCGAAATATATTTAGAGCCAATCAATCCTTCACTCTTAACCTCTATTTTTGAATCAATTGGGATACTAAATGCAAAAGAATTATCAATGGATAATTCCACCGATATTTGATTCCCCATGATACGAGAATGAGATACTTTTCCAATTTTTTTACCCAACATATCTAC
Source organism: Fidelibacterota bacterium (assembly GCA_004124405.1). Classification (GTDB taxonomy): domain Bacteria; phylum Fidelibacterota; class Marinisomatia; order SCGC-AAA003-L08; family D37C17; genus D37C17. The sequence goes on from SCKP01000014.1 coordinate 9,396, forward strand.
CTCATCCCCAACATTAAGCCCTTGAATATTTTCAAATAATACTGTAAAGGTATAATTAGATTTTTTAATAGAGATTTCCTGAAGATACATAAGCCCTAAAATAAATACAACAATACTCGTGATAAAAATTAACCCTATCCAAAATAATCGTGAAACCTTCATGTTTTATTTCCTTTTTAAACTAATGTACTGTTACCAGTAATAAACTGTTGAATTACCAAATCATCTACATTTTTTATCTCTTCCGGGCTCCCGTCAAACCAAATTTTTCCATCATGCAAAAGAAGAACACGGTTTGCTACATCATAAACTGTCCGCATTTCATGGGTAATAATTACGGATGTCACCTTGCCAGTACTCTGGAATTTAAGTATTAATCGGTTGATGCTATCGGTCATTACCGGATCCAACCCCGTGGTTGGTTCATCGTAAAAAAGATATGTGGGCTTGGCGGCAATTGCACGAGCAATCCCAACCCTTTTTTTCATTCCGCCAGATAATTCTGAAGGCATTAAATCTTCTGTATCAGCCATATCGACATCTTTTAGAGAATTAAAAACCCGCTCCTTAATTTCATCATCAGAAAGTTTTGTAAGTTTGTGTAATGCCAAACTAATATTTTCTCCCACAGTCATGGAATCAAACAACGCTCCAAATTGAAAAACCATGCCAATGTTAGAACGGATTTTCTGGAGTTGTCGAAAACTCATGGTATTTATTAATTTATTATCAATATAAATTGTGCCTTCATCAGGTTTAACTAAACCAATGAGACATTTGAGTAAAACAGATTTTCCGGCACCAGATTTACCTACAATTGCTACTGATTGACCTTGTACTACAGAGAAATTTATATCCGATAATACTCCTTTATCACCATAGGATTTAAATAAATTCTTTACTTCAATCATAATAAAATAGCTGCTAAAATATAATCCAAAAAGACAATAGCAACACAAGAAATAACAACGGTAGCTGTAGTGGCTCTACCCACACCGGTTGCTCCACCCGTAGTGTAATATCCTTGATAACAAGCTATAGAAGTTATGGCGATACCAAAAAATAAGCCTTTAATCAGTCCAAACCAAGCATCCCAGGGGCGAAACCAATTTCGGAGGCCACGAATAAATTCTAAATGGCTTACATCCATTGCATTTACAGCAGCGAACAATCCACCAATAATACCAAAACAATCCGCAATTATAATCAATATTGGAAACATTATTGCAGCAGCCAAAACCCGTGGTAGAATTAAAAATGAAACTGGGTCAAAAGACAGGGATTCCAGGGCATCAATCTGTTCCGAAACACGCATTGTACCAATTTCAGCTGCAATGGTAGCTCCAATTCTTCCTGTCATGACTAATCCAGTCATCATTGGTGCCAATTCCATTAATATGGATTCACCCACTATACTACCTACAAACCAATTGGGGACAAAACCTGATTCAAATTGGTAAGCTGCCTGAACAGAGGTGACCATACCTGAAAATAAGCTGGTAAGAATAACAATAGGAATTGAAAGTACCCCAATATGGAACATTTGATCTACAATAAGACTCAGGTTTTTATGCCAGGAAAACAGCGATCGGAACATACTTGCCATTAATTCCACATAACGCCCAACACCTTCAAGGGAATCAATGAGTAAATTAAAAGGGTATAATAAAAATCGGAACATAGTAGAATTATTTCTACTCAAATCGGATTAAAAAGAAATTGCTAATCTTTTAGATCTTCAATTTGAGCCTGAAATTCACCAATATCTTTGAATTCACGATAGACAGAAGCAAAGCGAATAAATGCAACTTTGTCAATTTCTTTTAATTCTTCCATGACTAGGCTGCCAATTTGAAATGCTTCAATTTCAATATTTGAAATATTACTAATTTTTTCTTCAATTCTATTAATTGCCTGCTGGATTTTTTCTTCAGGTATAGGGCGTTTTTTGCAGGCGATACTGAAACTTTTTTCGAGTTTTCCCCGATCATATTCTTCACGCTCCCCAGATTTTTTAATAACTTTAACAGGGTTATCGAGGACATATTCATAAGTGGTGTACCGAAAATTACATGCATTACATTCCCGTCTCCGGCGAATGCTTTCTCCCCCCTTTATAGAACGGGAATCCACAACTTTTGAATCTTCTTTATGACAACTGGGGCATTTCATCTATTGCAAAATCCTCGTAAATTGGAAATTGAGCGCATAATTCTGATACAGAGCTACGTGTATTTTTGATGATTGTTTCATCTTGAATATTTTGAATAACATTATCAATTAAATTGGCAACTTTTAGCATTTCATTTTCTCGAAATCCCCGAGTGGTTAAAGCAGGAGTACCAATTCGAATACCACTTGTAACCATAGGAGATCTTTCATCAAATGGTACCATATTTTTATTGGTTGTAATTCCCGCTTCTTCCAAAGCGATTTCTGCTTTCTTTCCGGAAATTTCTTTTTGAGTCAGATCGATCAATACCAAATGTGTATCTGTACCACCTGAAACAATATCATAGCCTAAATTTAATAATGTTTCAGCTAAAATTTGTGCATTTTTTACTATCTGTTTACAATACTGAATATATGGAGTTTTTAAGGCTTCTCCAAAAGCAACTGCCTTCCCTGCAATTACATGCATCAGCGGACCTCCTTGGATTCCCGGCATAATAGCAGAATCAATGAGCTCTGAGACCATCTTTACCCGACCGGATTTAGGCGCAACCTCTCCCCATGTATTTTCAAAGTCTTTCCCCATAAGTATCAGTCCACCTCTAGGTCCACGAAGGGTTTTATGTGTTGTGGATGTTACCACATGACAATGGGGCCAGGGTGAGGGATGAATTCCTGTTGCTACCAATCCAGATGGATGTGCAATATCTGCCATTAGAAGGGCGCCAATATCATCTGCAATCTGGCGGAACATTTCAAATTCGATAAACCGTGGGTAGGCACTTCCTCCACAAACAATAAGTTTAGGCTTGTGTTTCTTCGCCAGCGCTGAAACTTCATCAAAATTTACTCTTCCCGTATTTTTATCAACTCCATAGGAAATGAATTTATATAATTTACCTGAGAAATTGACAGGGCTTCCATGAGTTAAGTGTCCCCCATGAGATAGATTGAGTCCCATAACCGTATCGCCGGGCTGTAAAAGAGTTAGATATACGCCCATATTCGCTTGAGATCCGGAATGGGGTTGAACATTTGCATATTCAGCCTGAAATAATTCTTTGGCTCTGTCCCGTGCTAAATTTTCTGCTAAATCAACAGCATCACAACCACCATAATATCTTTTTCCCGGGTATCCTTCTGCATATTTATTGGTTAATACTGAGCCAACAGCTTCCATTACATTTGGACTCGTGAAATTTTCAGATGCAATCATTTCCAATGTGTTTTGCTGGCGGTGGAATTCTTGTTCGATACTGTTAAAAACTTCAGGGTCAGCTATATTTAATTTTTCCATTTAATTATCCAATTTTTCTATTCTTTGCTGGTGTCTTCCCCCTTCAAATGGTTCACTCAGCCACAAATCAACAGCTTCAGCTGCTTTCTCATGGGTTATAAAGCGTGAACCAAAAGAGAGAATATTTGCATTATTATGCATGCGTGATAATTTTATAATTTCTATGGGGCCATCATAATAAACAATCGCTCTCGCACCCTTAATTCGATTTGCGGCTATGGCTTCTCCCTGCCCCGATCCTCCCATGATAATTCCCTTTGAATTTGGGTCTGAGGCTACTTTTTGAGCTGCCGGGATAATAAAATCTGGGTAATCATCTAGTGGATCCATTTCTAATGCTCCACAATCTTCAACTTCATAATTGAGTGAAATTAAATGGGTTTTAATAAACTCCTTAAGTTCAAACCCTGCATGATCAGTTGCGAGATATATTTTCAATTTTTCCGTTTCACTGATTTATTAATCCAGGAATAACACTCTCCTATGGGGACAACCTCTTTTTCTCCATCGGGACGCATGAACCAATCTGCAGACGTTGTTATAAAATTATTACCCACAAAATCACGCCTTGATTTTGCCCGACTATACCCCTTATTCGATGCCGATTTGTAATCTTCCCAAGAAACTTCATAGACTACTTTATCCCAAAATGTGAGGGGATTACCACTGCATGATTCTGCTACTGCAAAATATACTTCTGCCCGTTGATAAATTGATTTTCCGTTTTTGCCACTAACGCTTACAGCTTTATCTGCCCAATCCAATGCTTCCGGGTATTTTTCTTTATTGATAAGGATTTTTGAAATATCAATGGCAACATCATAATTGGTGGGGTCAACTTGTGCCAAAGTATTATAAGTATCCAGGGCTTCATCTTCTTTATAAAGATTCAAATAAGAATCCCCTAAATTACGCAGGATTATTGTATTGTATTTTTCATAAACCAATAACTCCTTACAAACTTCAATAATCTTTTCAATATTGCCCGCATCTTGAAGAGATCGAATATAGTCTAATCCATACTGGATATTCGATGTTTCAGATTCCCAGCGTTCTCGGTCAACATCAGATTCATCCTTTCCTAATGCTGCAAAGGCTGCTTTTTTTTCTGCATTTGCATTTTTACTTGTGGGTTCATATTTAAGCCAGAGGTTTAAGATATCCACCTGTTCTTCATACAATTCACGGTCCCGATAAACATTACTGAGCAGTTCCAATATTTCAAGATTATTTTCTTCAAAACTTAGAATCTTATCAAAGTAATAAATTTGATCATCATAATTATCCAAGCGGCCGGAATTTTCTCCTGCCATCTTTAATAGATCAATATCTTCCGGAGTATATTTCAATCCCTGTTTAAAAATATATGCCGCACTATCATATAAACCTAATTGTTGATATGAATAGGCCATATACTTAAAGGTATTTTCAGGATCAACTTTTCCACAATTGCATTTGAGTAATTGATCGTAATTATTAATTGCTCCCCGCCAATCCCGATTTTGATAATTGGATGAAGCGAAATTCAGCAATAGAGGACAGGGTACACAATCCTCCAAGGTGGCATAGACATCCGTGTCTGCAGATGGCGATTCTGTCGATGGTGGAACACAGCCAAATATCACAATAATACTCATTATAATTAATTTAATTTTCAATTTATTTTCTCCTTCTTCTCATAAACCATTTTTCTCCAGTTGTAATTCCAATATGAAAACTAATATACTCTTCATATTCTCCAATTAATAGCCTGCTCTCCTTTTTTCCAAGACGTAATGCAAGATCAACAGATTGGGTATTACTCAAATACTCAAATCCAATACCAAAAGTTGCACCAACATCTCTAAATATTCCATCAGTAAAATCTAAATTTTTCATATAAGCGCCGCCCCTGATATTCAGATTATTCCAATAACCAATCTTAGAATTTCTAATTTGATAATAGCTGCCAAAATGAATCGATTTCTCCCCTGGAGGCATAATATCAAAAATTGCTACATTTTCAGGAATATTAAAGGGAGATTTATTGTGTATTTCCACTGTAATTCCAGAATTATTCGAGATTTTATAGCGATATCCAAGACCAATATCAGATGATACATTAGTTGCAGAATTTTCAAATGTATTGGTTGAAGTTGAATTTCCTGCTATTATCTGATTAGTCGTTTCAACTTTTGTTTTGCCCTTAATCAATACATTTAAAACCAATTCATGTTTCTTACTTGAATATCTTCCTTCAGCAGAAATACTTGAGCCTGAAAAATTTCGATATTTGTTGACCTCAGTCATGACACCATTTACTGCTGTTGCATAAAGGGTATCTCCATTGTCTACAAAATCGTTAATAAGCAATCCAATTGAGGAGGATGTATCAATTACAACATCATACGTATAAAGTTCATCCTTTAGAATTTGATTTCCAAAAAGGAGAGAATATTTAATCCCACCGGAAAAATGTGGAGTTAATTTTCGAGAGTACTCCAAAAACATTTCAGAAATTCCTCCATCAATTGTATACGAATTTTTGTACGCAATTGGGGCTCCTGTAATACTTTCATCTGCACCAATAAATTGAAAATCTTCATCTGTTACCGTTAATTTATTAGTTCGATAGGTTGGCTTTAACCCCAAGCCAAAAACTTTTTTATTACCCACCGGAAATAAGATAGAAAATGATGTTAAATTCTGCTGAAGTTGATCAGGAAATTGAGTGGTGCTTAAATAATTAAGGCCGGAATGAATAGTAAATCGAGTAAGAGCTGACCTCCATAAAGAGGAGGGTGAACCATTTGAAATATGCTTTGAATTACCAGAGAAAAAACTACTATTTCCCATTGCCAATGATGCTGGGTCAGTATTGTCTATTTTCTCTCCAACTCCATAAATAGATAAACCAGTAGCCTGAGAGTAACCAATTCCTGTGATTAATATTAAGAAGAAATATATTTTCATTGACTGTACATCACATCTATTCGAGGATTATTTTTAATTGATAATTTTGAATAATTATACAGGTTTCCATCTGTTTTTAATTTTAACCCGTTATATGAGGTAATGCTTCCACTTTGATACTCCCTCAAAATCTGCCCCATAGCAATTTCAACGGAATCTGATGATGAAGTCACTTTCTTAGAAATTAATATTTTATCTTCACCTGAATCATCCTCATGAGTTACATATACCCACATACCATCTTCATGTATATCAGTAGTTGTAGTATCTATATAAAAAACTAAATTTGAATATTGGTGGGAAAAAATATACTCTTCATTTGCAAGAAAAAGGTTCAGGCTGTCAAAATCAAGAAATGTAGAAAGATCATTAGAGTACTCAATAAGCAATTGTTCATTTAATTCTTCATCAGAGTAATTTCTCTTTGGCAGTAATGTAAAATCTTCGAAAAGTTTATTCTCTCCAAGCTGTGCAATGGAGGGCGTGTAGGTTTCCAGGGTTGTATCTACTTTGGTGAAAGGTATGTGAGATAATTGAAATCGAAGCCCTTTCAAGGCTTTATTTGATTGAACACTTACCTCAATAATTAATTTTAATGAATTTTCATCATCTTTCCGTATTTCAGAAATCCACAGACTCACTGTATCCGTTTTTAAATCCGGAGTAAATTGTAAAAATTCATCATCAAGGTTAAAAATATAACTATTATCATACCGTTCAATTGAAATAACAGATGATTCTGAAGCTTCCAGGGAATCTTGAATGCCATCTAAGCCCCAGTCAAACCATTCCTCACCATCATCTAACAGATCATTCCCTTCTGTGCCAGTTGAGTCAATTGCACTCCAATTATCTGCATTTGGGTCTATATTATAATTGTCTGTATCGTCATCTCCTTCTGTATCGTTGCAGATATTATCTTCACCGCAATCTGAGAACTCACCATCTCCGTCAAAGACATTATTTCCTTCAGTGCCATCAGCATTATATCCAGATTCATTCTCGTTAAATAACCCATCACTACCCGTATCATCAAAGGGTTCTCCCAATTCATAGCTGCCATTTCCCTCAGTACCATTTTCATCCAAATCACCAGTCAGTGAAAAAGGTAATCCGTCAGTACCCCAATCCTTAAATGGTTCACCACCATCATATTTACCATTATTTTCAGTACCATCAACATTGGTTTCTGATTTCCAATCATCCCCAACAGGGTCAATTATAAAATTGTCACCATTCGGATCTGATCCTGTGACCCATTCAGAATTTTCTATGATTGTACAGGAATCTCCACCAACTTCAAAAATATCACTGCACCCATCTGTGCCCCAATCAAACCACTCCTCACCTTCATCTACATCCCATACACCATTATCATTTTCATCGGTCCAATCTAATTGGCCATTACCTTCTGTGCCGGCTGAACTGTAAATACTAAGGGTGGAATCGCAGGGATTATTTTCGTCTCCTGTTTCAAGTTCATCCGGACAATTATCAACTCCGTAATCATTAAATAATTCACCTACATTATAGGTACTATCACCCTCGGTACTGTCTGGATTTGTCTCCGCATTCCAATTATCACCAGCGGGATCCAAATCACTTATAAATGCAAATGCGTTTAATATTGAAAAAGAAATGGAATCAATGTCATTTATGATTTCAGGATTCAGGTCCAATTCAATCGTAAGCAGGGGTGCATTCTGCCCTGCAGAAATCATATCAGCTTGAATTACATTGGAGTTAAAATCTAATGGAGGGCTTTCTATAATCGGATTGTCTTCATCCAAGCTCATTGCATAAATCGTTCCCCAATATGCAGAAAGGGAATCATCAACAAAATATGGTCCAGAATTCATAACTTCCATCTGCTCACCTGACCAGGATACATTATTAATTAAGTAACGGGTATGATTTTTGGACGTTTCTTCTTCAACTGTATATTCTAAAGACAGTCTTGGTCCTAATCCCACTTCAGAACCATTAGAAGAATAGAATTCCAAATATGATGAATCAGTGGGAATATAGGAAATGATAATTCCTAAATTCTCTTTATCTTCACACCATTTTTTAATAATTGTACTATCATATTCTAACAGATTTAGTTCAAGACTATTTGTATTAAGTTCTACATTTAGTGGCATAACATTAATTGTTGATCCTCTTATATTGTTTAGAATATCTTCAGAAATTACAACATCTTCTCCAAAATCATCAGATGATATTAAATATGTATTTAAAGTGTTAAATTGAAAAAGGGTATCCGTAATTATTGTATCTTCTTTCACTGCAATGGGAGTGATTGAGGTGAGTAAAATTTTAACATTAACGATATCTACAGAATCACAAACCCGATGAGATTCTAAAACCTCGGGGGATAAACGTATCAATGTTGATACTGTATCTCCATTTGATAAAATTCCAGAATATAATCTGGGGCTCGTACCCGTATGCATTTCACCCTGAATGGTTTCTGAAGTTTCGTTATTTAATGGAAAACTCTTAGTCTTGTATTCATAACCACCGGGGGGATTAAATACAATAGGATCAGACTGACAGCTTAAAAAGAGGACTAAACCTCCTAAAAGCAGAGAATGAAGCCTTCTGCCAATAAAAGGAGGGATTAAGAAATTCATTTTAATTTCTTGCAGACTGATTCAATGGTGTTAGCAGTTTCTTTCCAGACTTCACGGTTAGATTTTTTAGGGATATCTATGACCATAGAATTATGAGACTCAAATGTATCGAATAGCTTTTTTTGCTTCTTCATATTATCCATTAAATTGGAGGATTCATAATTCATTGCAATAGTTAAATCCGCATTTTCAATGGCACAAATATGATTATCAACTAATTTCCCTGATTCACTCGGTGTTAGACCAAGCATGTCATAGGTTTTTTTTGAATATTTTCGGTAATCATTAACAGAATGAATAATATATAAAGATTTCATATTTGAATAAAATTCTTCCTGCTTGAATCGTTCTCGCAATAAAATTGGAACGAAGGAAGTTTGCCAATCATTGCAAATTAATACATCAGGTGTCCAAAATAATGAGGTTAATGTATCAATTGCGGATAAGGCAAAAAATGCAAATCTTTCGTCTATATCACTGAATATTCTACCATTTCTGGCTTTATAAATCAAATCGGGTAAAATCTTATATAATGGATTATTTTCCATAAAATAAACTTGTACACGTGTTTCTGGAATAAAACAGGATTTCATATTTATAACATGCTTTTCCTCATTAAAAATAACCGGGATATCCTTGAGTCTGATTACTTCTCTCAGTATATATTTCCGCTCGCTCACATACCCATATTTTGGTTGAGAAACACGAATATCTATATCATCTTTATCATGAAGTTTGCTTGTTATTTTTCTTGAGAAAGAGGCCAGTTCATAAGTTTCTGAAAATGGCGCAACTTCCGCTGATAAATAGTATAATTTAAGTGGGGGCATGTATTTCCTTTCTTACTTTTAAGATTAATACTTCTTGATGTATTCTTGACTTCTTTTAAAATATTCACTATTGGGGTAAAACTCAAGTAGATTTTCAAATTCCTTTTTTGCATTTTCAATCTGCCCAATATTTACATAGCATAATCCCAATTTAAATTGAGCATCATCTGCTTTATTTGTTCCGGGAAACGTGAAAACTTTTTCAAATTCTTTTATACTGCGATTATATTCTTTTAGCGAATAATATACTTCGCCAATCCAATATTGACAATTATCAGCTAAATCATGATTGCTATCCGCCTGGATAAGAAATTTGAAGCCATCCAAACTGATATTCCATTCTCCATTTTGGTAATTTGAAAGTGATTCGATATACTTGGCTTGATATTCTTCATTTGTGAGCTTGGGAATAACTCTGGTTTTCTTCTTTCTGGAAATTTCACTCATCTCCTTAAAGCTGGCTATTAATGAGGAGATTTCATTTTCTATCATTACAATATCATTCACCAATTCAAAATACAGGCTGTCTGTATAAAAAGTCCGATCTTCCAAAATATGAATTTTATTTTGTATCTTAATCAGGGTATTAGTCATTTCCTTTTCAAATGATCCATCCTGAATTTGTTCTATAGCAGATTGAACTTCCCTTTCAAGATTACTCCTAAATTCTCGCACATTTTGATTATTATCATCATAAATATCCAGCACATTGGACTGATCATTAATCATATCCTGATATTGTATTAAATCTTTTTCAATGGAAGCTATTTTTTTACCTTGTTCATATATTATTGACTTGAGGGTTTCAACATCATCAGAATTTCTACTGTAAGTTCTATCAACTGAATCGTTTGGGCGCGTACCTGAACAACCCGTTATAACGATAAGAATTAGGGTGCTTATAAAAGCCCATTTTTTACCTGAAAAGGCGACCATATTTAGATTCCTTGATTTTCTATAAATTGTATTTAAATAAAAGGGGTTAAATTTACACAACTCAAAGTTATCATACCAATTTCTAATATGTTATTTAGATATGATGATTGATAATATTTGTTGATAGTGCTAAGATTAACATGCAAGATAATAAAAATGACCCTCCGTAACTAAGAAATGGTGCCGGCAGGCCCGTAACCGGAAGCAGTCCTACAGTCATTCCCATATTAACAGCAAGATGAATAAAAAGTATACTGGCAAATCCGATCAGGGTCAAACTTGAAAACCTGTTTGAAATAATACCAGCGTACACAATTATCCAATAGAGCATGGTAAAAAAAACAACTAAAATCACCGTAATACCCAATAATCCCATTTCTTCGCCAATCACCGAAACAATAAAATCTGTGTCCCGGACTGGTAAATAGCGGAGCTGCGTTTGCGTGCCCTCACCAACCCCTTTACCCCAAATTCCCCCGGAACCAATTGCAATTATTGATTGGATGACCTGATATCCTGTTCCATGAGGATCCCGAGTTGGGTTGAGCAAAGTTAATATCCGTTCCTTTTGATGCGCATATAATATATTATTCCAGATGAAAGGAGACATTATTCCACAACCAATATTTGCCATAAACTGTGATACTCCAATTGTTATTTTAGGTTGATTGTAATAAATCACCAAAACCAAAATACCTATCCAAAGTGAAAAAAAATAAATATTAAAAGCTGAAATGATACTTACAAAAGGTGCGATCACCGAAAAAAGGTAATATGATCTTATACCGGACCAATATAACATGGGAATTGCAATAAAACCATATACAATCGCAGTACCAAAATCCGGCTGTTTAAAAACCATCAATGCAGGGATAATTGCCATAATCAAGATAAATAATAATAATTTAATTTCATTCATATTCCCTTTTTGATCAGCAAGAACCCTGGCAATTACAAAAACCAATAATAGTTTTCCAATTTCGGAAGGCTGAAAAGAGACCGGTCCCAATATTATCCATCTTTGCGATCCCCCAATCACAGGCATGAAATAGGTGATCCCAATCAGAATAATTAAAAGACCATAGAGGTGATAGGCATATTCCTGAAAATATTGGATTCGTATCCACTGCGCCAGAATAAAAACAACACTTCCCATTCCAAACCAGACAATCTGTTTTGTAAAGGTAGATGAGAAAAAAGATGAATTCACACTGGTATACTTCAGTGTAATAAAACTAATACATATAAGGACTATTACTGGAAATAACATACCCCAACGGAAAACTATTTTATCCGGAACCTGTATAATTTTATTCAGAAAATTATTATAGAGTAATATTTTTCTGAGCATATTTGAAAATTTTATGAGAAATTAATGCTGCTTCTACAGATCCCTTACCACCATGTTCCACCAATATCGCTAAAGATAATATTGGAACACCATCCTTCACTAAATAGCCAGCAAACCATGAGTGATTCTCACCATGTGGATTTTGTGCTGTCCCCGTTTTACCATGTACTTCACATCCATTTATCTTTGCAGCCTTACCGGTTCCATCTTCATGATTTACCACACTCCAAGTTGCTTGTTGTAAAAAGTCCCAGGTTGTAGATTTCAATGATAGGGTAATATTTTCCGATGGACTATCTAATAATAAATGAGGGGTTTTAGTGTTTCCCCTGGTGGCTATGATATTCATCATTTGAGCCACTTGAATGGGAGTAACCAGAATATCGCCCTGACCAATAATAAATGTGAGTAAATTTCCTGTTGCCCAACCGTATCTTCCATATTTATTATTCATATAAGTTTTCCCGGGAACGAGCCCTCCTTTTTCACCCAAAAGATCAATTCCTGTAGGAGCTCCAAACCCAAAATTCTCCGCCATTTTCTTCCAATTATTGAAAGATAGTTTTTGAATTAGATGATAAAAATAAATATTGCAGGATTGAAAGATAGCTTTATCCATATTTACGGTGCCATGTCCGGCAGTATTCCAACAATGAAAATCTCTATCTCCCAGATGATACACTCCATTGCAGTTAACAGTCCAACTCTTGTCCACTTTTCCCCCTTCTTTTGCAAGTGCGGCTCCAATAAGTTTAAAGGTGCTTCCCGGGGGGTAAAGTCCTTGTATTCCTCGATTAATGAGAGGTCTCTCCAAATCTGAATTCCACCCTTCCCATAATTCGATGGGTACGGGGCCAGCAAAAGAGTTCAAATCATAATCCGGAGCTGATACAAAAGCCAGCACTTCTCCGGATTGCGGCATCATACAAACCGCAGCACCTTTTTTACCTGTAAACAAATCCTCAATTAATTCCTGGAGCTTACTATCAATGGATAGATTTAATGATTTTCCCGGGGTTGGCTGCTGCCCTGGATTATCCTGATATACGCCATGATCAATTCCATAAATATCTACCAGGCGAAATTCTGTTCCATCTCTTCCACGGAGAATTGATTCATACATTCGCTCTATCCCACTAAAACCAAATACATCTCCTAATTTATAATCCAATTCTTGATTGGGTATGGATACCGTTAAATCCGTAACAGCTCTTAAATATCCCAGGACATGAGTAAGCTTGGCTTTAACAGGATAGGTTCGTGCTGGGAATTCAGAAAATATAGTACCGGGCAGGGATAATTTGTTTTCTTCAAGATGGGAACGCGTTTCAAAGTCTATATGCCGTTTAATTGGAATTGGACGAAATCGATGAAATGATTTTTTACCTTTTGCGATTTTTTCCTTCAATTCATTTGATGATACTCCCGTTCTATTGGAGACCATTTGGTAATCAAATTGATTGGTAACATCAAAGGGTATTACGGATAAATCATATATTTGCCGGTTATCAACTATGGGAATGCCATTCCTGTCATAAATAATTCCCCGGGGGGCATGAAGTGAAATTTTTCGAACACTATTATTTCCCGCCTTCGCTTCATATTTTGAATGTTGATATATTTGAAGATGGTAAAACCTGAAAAACAAAATAGCAAAAATTCCTGCTAATACTAATTGAACCTTTTTAAATTTTGGCATGAAGACTATTTCTTATTTTAATGTAATTTTATTATTAAAAATGGATTTGTCAATCACAAATAAAATTGCAAAACTCAATAGAGAGTGAATTAAAATAACCTGAATGTAAATAAGTGGAGAAATTGGGACTCCACTAAATTTTATAAAATAATAAACAAGAAAATGAAGATTATACAATAGAAAAATAAACAACATCCTAATATTCCCAGACCAAATATTTCGGTATAGGGCTAATGTCCCTAATCCAAACCCAATTGCAGATTTTGTAAATGCCATCGCTCCCATCAATTCAACCTGAGTAATAAAATCTTGTGAAATGCCAATAATAAAACCCAGGATAATAACATAGAATCTGCCATAATAAAATCCAATATAAGTAAGAAAAATAATGAGAATATCAGGAACAATTACCAGATTGTAAAAATTGAATGCAGGAATAAATATCTGAATACACATAACTACAATCGTCATTATTACAATTTTGAGGGCAACCTTATATTTCATAAAATTACAAAAACATAGTCTAAATTTTCAAGGGAACCAACCAGTTCAACAACAATATGCTGGAAGGGATTATTTTCATCCCTCTTAATTGAAACCACACGGGCAACCGGAATATTAGGGGGGTAAATTTCTGAGATACCAGAGGTGTAAGCAATTTCACCTTCCGTTAAGGGCATGCTTTTCCGCACACCTTCTAATAATCCGTACTTGCCATGAGTGGGAATGAAAAGTCCAAGCGCACGGTCCTTACCAATTCGTACGGATACTCTGAAATTTTTGTCGGTAATGAGTTGAACCAAAGCAGCCTGATCTCCTACCTGAATAGTTTTCCCAAGCAACCCATTTTCATCCATAATCGTTAGATTTTCAACCACTCCATCTTTTTCACCAATATCAATGGTAATAGAATTTGTAGGAAGCCCAAAATTATGATTAACTACATTTGCGGTTTTAAAATGCAGAGGTTGGCTTTTTATGAAATTCAACATCTCTTTTAAGCGAATATTTTCCTGAAGATAGCTTTCCAACTCTGAATTCATGAGGGTAAATTGGATGAGTTGTTCTTTCAGCAGTTTATTTTTTTCCCGTATTATAAAAACTTGATTATACCAAGTAACCGGGTAGGCAATAGTATTTGCCAACTGAGAAAGTTGAAGCTTTAACAGACGTATTTGAGGAGAGGTTCGGGTGAAAAGGAGTAAAACTGAAAGGAATAAGGTCAGTAAAAGAGCCAGAACATCTTTATTGATGAAGGGGACTCTGGTACGCGGCATCAGGGCTGGATGAGAACATCTCTATATTTTTTCAGATTTTCTAAAACAATTCCTGTTCCTTTTACTACGGATAAAAGAGGATCCTCAGATACATTCACCGGCAGGTTTGTTTTATTACGGATATGCAAATCTAAATCTTTTAACAGTGCACCTCCACCAGTGAGAATAATTCCAAAATCGATTATATCTGAGGAATGCTCCGGAGGGGTTTTGTCCAGTGCATTTTTTATGGCAGAAGTAATTTGAAAAACTGTTTCTGCTAATGCCTGGCGAATCTCATCTGAAGACACTTCCATCGTTTTTGGAATTCCCGTTATCAAATCCTGGCCTTTCACTGCAATTAGGGCACCATTACTTCGAACTGCAGAGCCAACCGTACACTTAATATTTTCAGCTGTACGTTCACCTATCCCTAATTTATGCTGTTCTTTAAACCAGTCAACGATTGCTTTGGTCTGTTCATCTCCGGCAATTCTGATGGTTTCAATGGTACCAATTCCATTTAAGGAAATCACTGCGATTTCTGTGGTGCCGCCTCCCACGTCCACAATCATATTCCCAACAGGTTTACTCACATCAATTCCAATACCAATTGCCGCAGCCATGGGTTCTTCAATTAAATATACCTCGCTCGCATTTGCATGTTCTGCTGACTCTTTAACGGAACGTTGTTCCACATCTGTTACACCAGAAGGAATACAAATAACAATTCGTGGGCGAGCAATTCGACTGAGCTTTATTTTGCGGATGAAGCCAAGAATCATGGCATCCGTCATTTTGTAATCTGCAATCACCCCATCCTTCAGAGGTCGGAGAGTCTCAATTCCGCTATGGGTTCTCCCAACCATATCTCTTGCCTCATTCCCAACGGCAATTATCTCACCCGTCACAACATTACGGGCTATAATGGATGGTTCATTCATGATGATGCCCTGTCCTTTGATCCAAATGAGCGTATTGGCTGTACCCAAATCAATGGCGATGTCGCCCGTTACAATATTTTTAAAATTTGAAATGCCTAACATAAATTTGTCCTAATGAAGGAAATGCCTTATTTTTGTGAATACCATTGCCACACCCAGCTCATTTGCCCTGTTTATTACATCCTTATCTTTGATGGAACCTCCCGGCTGAATTACAACAGCGATTCCAGCCTCTGCGGCTATTTCTATGCTATCCGAAAAAGGGAAAAAGGCATCTGATGCCATGGTGGCACCCTGTAAATTTAATCCAGCTTCAGCCACTTTTTGTACAGCAATTTTCACAGAATCAATTCTCGACATTTGTCCAGCACCAATCCCTAATAACTGCTTGCTATTTGCAAATACAATGGCATTGGATTTCACATTGCGGACCAGTTTCCAACCCAATTGTATGGCTTTCATTTCTGATTCTTCCGGTTTTTTATTCGTCACAATTTCCAGGTTTTCAAGTTCACCCTGCTGAAAATCTTTCTGTTGATATAAATATCCACCGGCTACGGATTTTATAGAATATTTATCAGCTAATCCTTTTTCTCCTACACTGATCACCCGAAGATTCTTTTTCTTTTTCAGTACCTCCAAGGCTTCATCTGAAATGGATGGAGCAATAATACATTCCAAGAATGGTTGGACTAATTCTTCAGCAGTTTCCTTATCCACTTCGCAATTAAAACCAACAATCCCGCCAAAGTAACTCACGGGGTCTGTTGTTACAGCTCGAAGATATGCCTCCTTGGGATTTTTTCCCAAGCCAAATCCACAGGGGTTGGCATGCTTAATAATTGCACAGGCGGTATCTGAAAATTCCTGGGGAATGTTAAAAGCAGACTCCATATCGGCGTAATTATTATAGGATAAAGTTTTCCCTTGATGCTGATGCCAATTTTCAGTTTGTCCTTCTGGAAGATAAAATGCAGCTTCCTGATGCGGGTTTTCACCATAACGGAGGATTGCCGATTTACTAAGATTCAAATTGACAATTTCAGGTAGGCTGTCATCATCTTTAGTAAAGTAATTAGAGATGGCAGATTCATAGGAAGCCGTCATTGCAAAAACAGCAGATGCCGATTTCTTTCGAAATTCCAGGGATATATCGCCATCTGATTTTTCATACTCAGCTATAAACTCAGCATATTTTTCAGGGTTACATAAGGGGAGGACAGAATGAAAGTTTTTTGCTGCAGCTCGCACCATAGAAGGACCACCGATGTCTATATATTCAATGGCTTTGGAAAAGTCTAATTTTTTTTCCACCGCTTCCTGAACGAAAGGATAAAAATTAACCACCACCAAGTCAATCTCCAACCCGCCTAAATCTGAAAGGTCTTTGAGGTGGCTGGTATTTCCCCTATCTGCGAGAATCCCGCCAAATATTTTTGGGTGCAGTGTTTTTACACGGCCGTCCATTACGGATCCGCCACCAGTTATATCCCCAATTCCAGTTACACCTATACCTGCATCTTCCAAGACTTTCCTGGTGCCCCCCGTAGAAACTAATTCAATGTTTTGTTCGGATAGAAACCTGCCTAAACCAACTATATTGGACTTATTCCAAACGCTTAAAAGCGCTCGTTTAATTTTCATTATACGCCAATATTTTGGGTGTATTGTTTTCCATTATAATTTTATTTTCGCAAAAAGCCTTCACCACTTCCGGGAATAATTCATGCTCTAACTTCAATATTCTTGCGGCAAGGGATTCTGCAGTATCGGTTTCAAGCACCTCAACTTTTTTCTGTAAAATTATGGGACCATGATCATAAATCTCATCCACAAAATGGACCGTTGCCCCACTTTCCCTTTTGCCCGAATTTATAACAGCTTCATGCACCCGCATTCCAAAAAAGCCTTTCCCACCAAATTCCGGTAATAGCCCCGGATGAATATTTAATATTTTGTTTTCATATTGTTTAACAAATGCCGGGGGGAGCATTTTCATATACCCCGCCAGGCAGATTAAATTGATTTCAGCCTTTAAACAGGTATCTGTTAGTAATTCATTTAGGGTATGGGGGTTCGGGTATCGGGTTTCATTAATAATTAAAACCGGTATGGAATTTTCTTCTGCAAATTGAATTGCGCCACAATTGGGATTATTGCTGATAACCAGTACAATTTCACCCGGAATTTTACCTTGTTTGATCTGATGATGGATGGCCATAAAATTTGATCCCCCACCTGAAACAAATACGGCAATTTTTTTCATGGAGTTAATTCGGCTTCGATCTGATTAAGGATAGTATCCAACTTTTCATTATCTTTAAAAATATTAAATCCATCTGATTCAATGGTTATCACTTTTTGATCTGTACAATTGTTAATCCATTTATTATAAGAGATATTAAGGCTGTACAGATATTCGGGCGAAATCTCTCGTTCAAAATCCCTGTCCCTATTATGTATTCGGGATAATAGGGTATCCGTAGAAGCCTTAAGATAAATTATCAAATCTGGTTTTTTCAGGAACTGAGTCATATTTTTAAATAAATTCTCGTATGTACTCCAATCCCTGTCCGTCATATAATTCATTTTATGCAGGTTTTTAGCAAAAATTTCTACATCTTCATAAATAGTACGATCCTGAATTACACCACCTGTAGAACTATTAATTTCAACCTGACCTGCAAATCGATGGTGCAAAAAGTAAATCTGGAGATTAAAACTCCAGCGGTGCATGTCTCTATAAAAATCATCCAGGTAGGGATTATCTGCAACGGACTCGTAGAATTCCTTCCAGCCAAAATGCTTCCCTACAATCTCAGTGAAAGTTGTTTTTCCAGCTCCAATATTTCCGGCAATGCCTACAAAGGGGTTTGCTATCATTCCAGTCTTTTCCCTATCATTTCTCCATCTTCTAAACGGACTAATTTCACTGGTATTATTTGATTGACTTTATCCTCATTCCCTTTTATGGAAACGGAAATATAATTTTCAGAATGTCCGGAAAGGATACCTTCTTCATAAGTTTCAAAAAGTACTTGCCTGATTTTACCAGTATTATTTTCATAAAACTGGCGTTTTTTCTTCATGGATAAACGGTGTAATATTTTACTTCTCTCTGCAATAGTCTGTTGAGAAACTTTGGGCTCAATTTTAACAGCATCTGTATTATCTCGTTGGGAATACGAAAATACATGCAGATAGGATACATCCAATTGTTTCAGTAATTCGTAAGTCTCCTGAAAATTTTCCTCACTTTCTCCAGGAAATCCCACAATTACATCCACCCCAATACAGGCATCCGGCATGATGGTTTTTATCTTGTTAATTCTTCGTACAAACAAGTCAGATTTATAACGTCGCCGCATGGCTTTTAATACTTGATCCGACCCCGATTGCAATGGAATATGGAAATGGGGTAAAAACTTTTCTGAATTTGCAGTAAAATTAATAATTTCATCTGTGAGAAGATTAGGCTCAATGGAAGAAATACGGTATCGTTCTATTCCTTCAACTTTATCTAATTCCTGAATCAATTCAAAAAAACTTTCCCCGTGGCTTTTGCCAAAATCACCTACATTTACTCCCGTTAACACAATTTCCTTAATTCCAGTTTCAGCAATTTCCCTTGCTTGGAGCAGGGTATCAGCAATATCAGCGCTGCGGCTTTTACCGCGTGCTAAGGGAATGGTACAGAAACTGCAGGTATAATCACAGCCATCCTGCACTTTTAAAAATGACCGGGTGCGCTCTCCCATAGAATAGGAAGGATGAAAATGGGTTACGTAATCAATTTCAGAATTTAAAATGACAGGCTGCCCAATTAGTTCCTCAGACTCAATTTTTTCAATAAGGTTGAATTTATCTTCTGCCCCCGCAACTATACTCACTCCGGGAATATCCGCAATTTCTTGTGGATTTAGTTGTGCATAACACCCAATAACAGCGACTTTTGCCTGGGGAGATTTTCGCAGAGCTCGGCGGACTGCTTTTCTGGCTTTTTTATTGGCATTTTCTGTAACGGAGCAGGTATTAATTACATACAGGTCTGCAGGATGATCTATTCCCACTTGGGCATACCCGTGGGAGGAAAAGTCCCGGGCAAGGGTAGAGGTTTCTGCAAAATTAAGCTTACAGCCCAGGGTTTGAAAGGCTACAGTTTTATAGGGAGAACTCATTTTAAATTCAAAAATTTAAATTATTCATTATAATTATGGTATAATCCGCATATTGGGGAAGTGGGAAAATTAGAGTGAATAACTTGTGATTTGAAATTAGAAAGTTGAAACTAAAACTAAAATGGGATACTGAACATCAAACTACAATTATTAATAAATTTCATGTGTTCCTGCAGTAGACGGAAGGAAAGTTTTTCGTCCTTCTCAACCATTTTGCTGTAACCCACTATATCGGAAAAGAAGAAGGAAGTGTGGCTATTTGCCATGGATTGAAATAATTAACAATTTACAATTGACCCTTAACAATTAAATTCCAGATGACTCTTCCTCATCCATAATTTCTTCAATTTTTGGTTGGGGTTTCAGGATAATACCTTCCCCAGTGCTGCCATCAATGCGAATGTGTAAGGGCTCTTCAAGTTGAATCCATCTAATAAACTTTGTTGCTTGTTTAACGGGTTGGTCCTTCAGCCATTCCAGATCTATATCACCCCCCTTGTCCATATGCCGTAGGGTGAAATACCCAATTCTCAAACTGGTTACATTTTGAAAAAAGTGGCTGCCGAAGGAGGGTTCAGGATTGAGTTCCTCAATGCTCAACTCCACAATTACCCTGGCATGAGATATTTGTTTCCAATTTACGGGAATCCCTAACCAGGGGTCTGCTGTCCCCCATCTTCCCGGACCAATGAGCAGATAGGGATTATCATTTCCCATTTGCCGATTTATTACACCAATTTCTTTAGCGATATTTCGGGTGAGTGAACGGTCAAATGTATCAAAATCGACGCAAATAATATTACGAATGGTGTCAATAACTCCATCTCCTAAAGCCATTTCACTACTACAGAGAACATCCTTTTTTTCATTTAGCTGGAGATAGTCTGTTTTTTGCAATCCACCTACTACCATGGGTTTAATTTGAAGCAGGCAAAATTCATTTTGAATATCTGCTGCATTGTACATATTAACTGCGAACTCAATTTCAACGGGGCATCCCATTGCGGTTTGACATAATTCCAGAATATCCTGTAGAATTTCCGCTAAGGGAAAAGCCTGAAACTTCAAAATAGGAGAAAAAGTAATGACCCGCCTTCCTTTATTTTTCAATGAATCCCGGATAATACCATCTTCATCGCAAATCACACTGGCAGTATATTTTAGAACCCCATGCAGTTCCGCATCTTCCAGATGTAACTGCTCCAGATTATTCTGCTCTCCTTTACGAAGGGGGTTGTTTCCATTATTAAGATTCAATGCATAAAAGGTATTTTGTGAATTGGAAAGGGTGGCTTTAATAGAAAAAAACTGAGGCAGAATATTAGGATATTTAGGGGAAAACCTAAGAGCCTTACCACCTTCAGCGATAGTTCTTCCCAATCCAATTGCAGTGAAAGCAATGCCCTCTTCCCGCTGCATATATGAAACCGGGTAATAGTTATAACTTTGGGCAACACCACTGAATGTTGGATAAAAATATTCCCCATGCTTTTGCCCCACCATTTCCATAATAATGACTGCCATTTTTTCTTCTTCATGCCTATGAACAATGGTCTCCATCAAGATTTTAGGCTCTTGGAAAAAGGTGGATGCAAAAACCCGTTTCACTGCCTCACAAACCTGACTGAGCCGCTCTTTGTCACTTTCATGACAATTAGGGAGCATATAGGTTGCATACATTCCTGCCAGGGGTTGATATTGAGAATCTTCCAGTAAACTTGAAGATCGTATTGCCAAAGGGAAATTTACTTCTTTTAATAATTCCTTCAAGGTTTGCACCAGTTTTCGGGATAACCGTCCTTTTAAAAAAACCTTCTCCAAATCCCTGTTATCATCTAAGGACAGGGCTGTTTCCCATAACTTATTTACATCCATAAACTGGTCAAATTCATCCGTACCTATTACTACTACCTTTGGCACCCTGAAGGTTATATCTTGATACTTTTCAGAAAGATTGGCTTCTTTCCAGAAGAAGTTTGCAAATGCGAGTCCTCTTGCTTTTCCGCCTAAAGATCCTGACCGGATTCTTAGAAAATTTGCATGCAATGAACTTTTGGAATACTTGAATTCTGCTACTGAACCTAAGCCTCGAGTTTTTTGAGATTCTTGAATCAAATTTATAATATATTGGCGTCTTTTATCAATGGCTCTAAATTCAGTGCCTTTGATTTTTCTAAATTGAGTTGCCAAATCAAATTCACCCCTTGCAGCCAACCAATTGGAAAAATGATTTCGACTGGCATGATAATCAAGAGATTCCTCAGGTATTGTTTCTAACATTTCAACCAACTCCTCTATATTTCCCGCTCGACTTATTTCCTCACCATTTTTAGTTTTAAAAACAAAATCTCCAAACCCTAAATTATTAATTAAAAATTCTCTTAAATTAGAAAAGAGAGTGGAGGACTTTTTATTTAAAACAAATGGAGTAATTGTTTTTGCAAGTTCCAGCGCATTTTTTTCATTAGATTGAAGCAGAACCGGCATTGTTTTTTCAACGGATTGGACATACTTTGCAAATAGTATGCCAGCGTTATCATGCAGCTTACCATCCTTTGGAAATCGAATATCAGAAATTATACCCAGTATATTATTTTTATACAGTTTGAAATATTTTTCTGCAGTTTCGTACGATTTAGCCAACAATATTTTAGGACGACCCCGCATGTGGAGCAGCCTCTGAGTATCATTTAAACTCTTATCCATCAATTGTTTGGTATGAAATAATGTCTCTTTATAAATAACCGGCAGAATACTGGAATAATACCAGGGGGTATCCTCAATAAACAATATAGCACGCACATTCCCTTTGCGCACATCCCGCTTGACATTTTTCATATCCTCAATACATTTTATTATAGCAGGGAAAACACTGGAGTCACCCGTCCAGATAAATACATGATCTATTACATCATCTATATTGTCTGGAAGCTGTTTTATTTCGGACTCATCAAACGCCAGCAAAATAATGGGTTTATTACTATAAAGTTCCTTTACCTTTGCCCCAAAAGTCAGGGGATCCATATCGGAAATCCGCAACATCACAATAATTAAATCAATGGGGCGGCGGGAAAGTAAATCCATGGCGTAAGAAGCAGTATTAGCCTGCCATACCCTGGGCGCATAACTCAAGTTCATCCCCAAATATTCATGGAGAATTTGTTCCGTTAATTTTCCGTCTTCCTCAAGTGTGTAGGCATCATAGGGGCTTGCAACCAGCAAAATTTCATGAATCCTGTGCAACATGAGATCCTGAAAATGTCGATTTCTACCTACTTGATTTGTTGAAAATTTCATGAATCTAAATTACATTAAAATGGTGTATGTAATTTATGCATTATGGATTGATCCTTTACCCAATAGGAATAATTTCTTTATTGACATCACCAATCAATTATATCGTAAATTAAAGCAGAAGAAAAATATATGATCATATATATTTTTGCACATAATAAATGAATGGTGGATTAAAAATGACTCCAATACTAAATGACATCAAAATCTTTAAACCTAATTATAGAGATGCTGAAAAGGCTCACATCCCTAATATGAATGTCTATCAGGAAATGTATGATAAATCTGTTAAAGACCCGGAAGGATTCTGGGCAAAACAAGCTGAACGATTAGATTGGATGAAAAAATGGGACACCGTTTCCAATAATGATTTTACAAAAGCCAAAATTAGCTGGTTTGAAGGGGGAAAGCTGAATGTATCCTATAACTGTTTAGACCGCCATATTAAAGCAGGGTTTGGTGATCAGACAGCACTGATTTGGGAAGGCAATGATCCCCTTACAGATAAGGCGATATCTTATTCAGAAATGCTTGCTGAAGTCTCAAAGTTTGCAAATGTTTTAAAATCAACGGGGGTTGAAAAGGGTGACCGTGTATGCATCTATATGCAGATGATTCCTGAATTGGCCATTGCCATGCTGGCCTGCACACGAATTGGCGCCGTTCATTCCATTGTGTTTGGGGCATTTTCTCCAGATGCTCTAAAGAATAGAATTAACGACTCATCCTGCAAGGTTCTCATCACTCAAGACACCGGTGTTCGAGGCACCAAACAAAATATCCCCATGAAATCTAATGCCGATAAAGCCCTCCAAGGTACACCCTCCATTGAAAAAGTATTTGTGGTGAAGAGAACTGGAGAAACAGTAACCATGCAGGAAAATAGAGATTTATGGTGGAATGACTGTATGGAATCGGCTAATGATGTTTGTCCGCCTGTGGAGATGGATGCAGAGGATCCCCTCTTTATCCTCTACACTTCCGGATCAACTGGGAAACCAAAAGGGGTTCTGCATACCACTGGCGGATATTTAGTGTATGCTTCTTACACCCATGAAATGGTATTTGATTACCAGCCGGGAGATATATACTGGTGTACCGCAGATATTGGCTGGATAACCGGTCATTCTTATATTATTTACGGTCCTTTGGCAAATCGTGCCACAACACTTATGTTTGAAGGGGTTCCCAATTATCCCGATTTCGGGCGCTTTTGGAAAGTTGTAGAAAAACACCGGGTAAATATTTTCTACACGGCTCCAACTGCCTTACGGGCACTTATGAGAGAAGGGAATGATTATGTGGTAAAATATGACCGTTCTTCAATCAAGGTACTGGGGACTGTGGGCGAACCCATTAAAGAACCTGAGTGGATGTGGTATCATGATGTTGTGGGTGAAAGTCGCTGTCCTATTGTTGATACCTGGTGGCAGACTGAAACCGGCGGTATTCTCATCACACCTTTTCCTGCCGCAACAAAAACGAAACCCGGATCAACTACCTTTCCATTTTTCGGAGTGACTCCTGTCATTCTTGACCCGGACGGCAATGAACTGCATGGGAATCCTTCCGAAGGTCTGCTGGCAATAAAAACATCCTGGCCCGGACAGATGCGTACAATCTATGGTGATCATGACCGCTTTTATGATACCTATTTCTCCATGTTTAAGGGCTATTATTTCACTGGCGATGGGGCACGACGGGACAAGGATGGCTATTACTGGATCACCGGGCGGGTGGATGATGTTTTAAATGTATCTGGACATAGATTGGGAACTGCTGAAATCGAAGGGGCTATTGGCGCTCATCCATCCGTTGCAGAAGCTGCTGTGGTGGGCTACCCTCATGATATTAAAGGACAGGGTGTTTATGCCTTTGTGACTCTCATGGCAGGTATTGAAGCTGGTGAGAATACTTTAAATGAAATTAAATTAAAAGTGAGAGAGATAATCGGACCCCATGCTTCCCCGGATAAAATTCAGTTTACGACCGCATTACCAAAAACCCGGTCAGGGAAAATTATGCGCCGTATTTTAAGAAAAATTGCAGAAGGTGATACAAAAAATATGGGAGATATTTCTACACTGGCAGATCCAAATGTGGTAGAAAATTTACTTGATGATAGAACATAAAGGCAGTGCCTTAATCAATTAGAAAGCAGGTCGTTCATTTTTTGTGATATTGGTCACATAATTGATTCCTGAAATTTTCTGCTCTCGTTGATAAAATTCCCGCAACAGGGAAATTATTACTAATTAGCTAATTAGTTCTCCATTCATATATATTTCTGGTGGTAATTTAATCTAAATCTTTGTGAGGAGATTCCCGCTATAGCGGGAATATAAATTAAAATACAATAGTAATTAAAGGAGGAGACACAATGCTTTATACTATCCAGGCATTTATCATAACATTAACTTTTACAGCTTTTACATTCGCTGATGTATTTATGACGGAGCTGGCAGATCCGCAGAATTCAACTGATGCAGGTCGATATGTTGAGCTTTACAATAACGGCGACTCAGATGTGGATCTATCTACCGGTTGGAAAATTCAAAGATGGACAAACGCCAATCCAGATCCAACCTCATCAAGTATAAAAGATTTAACAGGCACAATTTCTGCCGGAGGTTTTTACATCATTTGCAATGACGCTGGCAAATTCAATACAACCTATGGATTAACCTGTGACCAGGATATTGGAACTGGCGGTGCAGCTGATAGTAATGGTGATGATAATATGGCAATTCTTGATGCATCGGGCGTTATTGTTGATATGTTTGGTGTTGCTGGTGAAGATGGTACTGGAACCGGTCATGAGTTTGAAGATGGACGGGCTGAGAGAGCTGACGGAGTTTGCGGTGGAGCTGAAACTTGGGATGTAGCTGAGTGGAACATTGATAATGATTCGGGTGGCGGTGATGGGAATCAATACGCACCAGAGGGCTTTGATCCGGGTTCATGGACAGGATCTGGTTTTGATTGTGGTGGTGGCAGTACAACCTGTGATGATGAAGCTGCCTGTAATACGGGTGCTGATGGTGCCTGTGAATACCCTGATACCGGTTATGACTGTGACGGCAACTGTGTAGGAGAGGTGGACTGCGCCGGTGTTTGTGGCGGTGGCTCTGTAGAAGATTGTGCTGGTGAATGCGGCGGTGGTGCTGCTGAAGATGCCTGCGGTCTATGTGGCGGTGATGGTTCGTCTTGCTCGGTAAGTGTAACATTTACTGTTGACATGAGTATTGAAGGTGTTACTGGAGATATCAAACTTCGCACCTCAACCATCAACGGTGAATATAACCCCAGTGACTGGTATATAATGACAGATGATGGGAATGGTACTTATTCTCACACAATATCACTTCTGACAGGTGTTGAATATGGATACAACTTTAATAACAGCGATGGATCCGGATACGAATCTGGTGATGGACTTGGAGATTGTGCTGGCGGTAATTACGGTAACGACAGATTTGTAACTCCTGGGGATTCTGATATAACTCTGGATACAGTATGCTGGGAATCCTGTGAAGCCTGTCCTGAAGATATACTTGGATGCACAGATGAAACTGCTCTCAACTATGATGCAAGTGCCACGTTGGATGATGGATCCTGTATTTATGACTGGCCCGAAGCAGCTAATCTCTTTTTCTCTGAATATGCAGAGGGTTCCAGTTATAATAAATACCTGGAAATTTTCAACGGATCAGATGGCGAAGTAGATCTATCTGGCTATTCACTTTCCAGCTGTTCCAACGGCTGTGATGATGGAGTAAACTGGGATTACCCCGACAATGTCACCTTTGAAGCTGGTACTACCGTGGCAGCTGGTGATGTATTCGTAGTTTGTCATGGTTCATCGGATGAATTCATTTTAGCAGAGTGTGACCAAACCTTTTCCTATCTGAGTAATGGGGATGATGTTTTTGCTCTCACTCAAATTGGCAGTGGAGTTATTTTGGATATTATAGGGACAATTGGTGATGATCCTGGTTCTGGATGGGAAGTAGCCGGTGTCAGTGATGGAACAAAAGATCATACGTTGGTACGGAATGCCTCAGTTGATTCCGGTAATGGTGGCAATTGGGAAGAATCAGCAGGTGATGCTGATGGCTCAGAGTGGGAAGTGTATGACCAAAATACCTGGGATTTCCTAGGATTCCACAATATGGGTGGTGGTGAATGCTCTTTAGGAGATGTTAACAATGATGCTACTACAGATGTCTTAGATATCGTCAGTATTGTTGGATGTATTATTGATCCTAATAATTGCCCGGAAGACATTGCTTGCGCCGATACTAACGGTGATGGTGCGGTGAATGTTTTGGATGTTGTTGCTATTGTGAACGTAATTCTAAACCCCAGGACTGATATTAATGATGCGACCTCTGCCCGATTAATCAAATCAGGAAACGCACTGAGTCTGTTAGCAGATGGATATGTGGGTGGTGTTCAATTAACATTATCACATGGATTGGATTTTTCACTTCAAATGAATAAGAGTGCATGGATTGCCGAATATGCAACCCATGGAACTAAAACCAATGTAATAGTGATTGATCCGGAATTAGGAGAATTATTCACAGCCACATCTGAATTTGAAATTACCGATATGATTGTGGCAAATTCCAAAGGTGCAATTAATTCAGTTGTAATCGGAGAATTCTCACTTTCAAATGCTTACCCCAATCCGTTTAATCCATCAACAACTGTTGAGTTAACGCTGCCGGAAGCGGGTCATGTATCTGTAATGGTGTATAACATTACCGGCCAGTTGGTAGCTGAACTTGCTGATTCCTATATGGATGCAAACCAGTATCAATTTACCTGGCAGGGTGAGAATGTACCCAGTGGTATGTACCTGCTTCGTGCAGAATATGCCGGACAGGTTTCCACACAAAAACTCATGCTATTAAAATAATAGTGTAAGGTTTGATTCAAAAAGCCCCCATACATATTTTTTGTATGGGGGCTTTTTATTATAATAATTTCTATAAATCCTCCGTAATTTAATGGCTTAGGTGTTCCTTAATAAATAAGTCATTGGAGGTAGTCCCCCATGAAAGTATATATGGTTTTATACCTGAATATAGGTATTATCATGTCCCAGAATCTGTTTTTTTCTGAATATGCAGAGGGAAGCAGTAATAATAAATATCTTGAAATATACAACGGCGGTTCAGAAACTATTAATTTAAATATCTACCAATTAGTTAATTGCAGAAATGGTTGTGATTCCTGGGAACACTCCCATCTTTTTAATGAAGACACGGCTTTAAATGCAGCAGATGTATGGGTGTTTTGTGCCGTTGATGCAAATGACGTTATCAAAGCAGAATGCAACCAAACAATTGCTAATAATTCAATTTTTAATGGTAATGATGTTTGGGCTATCCAAGAAATTAACACTAGTACAATTTTAGATATAATTGGAGAGATAGGCGATGATCCTGGTACTGGATGGGATGTGGCGGGTGAATCTAATGCAACAAAAAACCATACCCTTGTGCGAAGTTCCAGTATTACCTCTGGGAATGGCGGCGATTGGACTTCTTCGGCTGGCACTGATTCTGATAACTCCGAATGGATAGTTTTAAGTGAAGATGATTTTACTAATTTAGGTTCACATACCTGCAGCGCTTGTGGCGAAAGCACAATATGTAATGATAGCAGTGCCTGCAATTTTGGTAATGAAGGCGAATGTACCTACCCTGAAGAAAACTATGATTGTGATGGTGAATGTGGTGGCAGTGCCGAACTAGATGATTGCGGCATCTGTGAAGGTGGAAATGCTGATGATCTAGGCTGTGGCTGTTTTGAACCGGGACCTTCAGGCTGTGATAATGAATGTGGATCAACTCTAGAGAATGATGCCTGCGGTGTATGCGACGGAGATGGTTCAGATGATCTTGGCTGTGGTTGTTTTGAACCCGGACCATCTGGCTGTGATAATGCTTGTGATTCGACATTAGAAATAGATGGCTGTGGGGTTTGCAATGGACCTGGTGCTATTTATGAATGCGGCTGCGAA
>SCKP01000015.1 GCA_004124405.1 Fidelibacterota bacterium
GTACAAACACAGTCCAGAAACAAAAATTTGGAAAACACAAATCTAAAGATATAGTCTCTTAAATGTAAATTAGGATGGCGATATGATGGCGTAGTATCTACTTCTTACCACTAAAAAAGCCCCTGAATAAACAGAGGCTTTAGGGTGCGGGGTGGACGAGACTCGAACTCGCAACGTCCGGCGTGACAGGCCGGTGCTCTAACCAAATTGAACTACCACCCCAATTATAAAGATCATGCTTTGTTTTTTGGTTTTACTAAAATAGCAGCCGGAATAATTACACAGTACCCCAATATTAAAATGATGGGGGCCAGTTTCACTGATTGATAACTTTCAGTTTCGCCAGTAGCCATAATAATATAGCCTGCAATTATAATGAACAAACCGATTCCAAAAAGCTGGTAATTAATTTTACCAAAAGACCAGGAATGAAATAATGTCTTATTATCTTGATTCCATTGTTTCAAAGCGTATAAAATTAAAGTCTTGTAAAAAAACCAAACAACAATTATTCACGGAAAAATAAAATATTTCTAATTAATTGGAAGTTTTGAATACAGACCAGTAATTTTTCCCTATATGGCTGATGCTAAATTTGAAATTGATTATAAAATTAAGGTAGGCGGGGGTATTACCCTGCTGATTGTAATTGGGGTATTATTGTTTTACTCCATTATACTTGGTTGGGAAATTGATTGTCGAGAACCAAGCGACCTCATCTCCATCCCAAAAGGAGCATCGGCTCAGTCTGTTGCAGCTCTATTGAAGGAAAATTCCTGCCTTCAGAATGAATCTATTTTTAAACTTGCACTCACACTCACCATGAAAAATAAGCGCATAATCCCTGGGCGCTATAATGTGAAAGGTATTTCATCCATTGGGCAATTGGTGAAAATGATTACTTCCCAATCTTCCGACCGAGTAAAAGTTACCCTCATTG
Organism: Fidelibacterota bacterium; assembly: GCA_004124405.1. GTDB lineage: Bacteria > Fidelibacterota > Marinisomatia > SCGC-AAA003-L08 > D37C17 > D37C17. Next base: position 941 of record SCKP01000015.1, read on the forward strand.
AGGGCTGGGCTATGGAAAGGTATGCAGAAGAATTAAATAAGAAACTCAAAATAGATACCTATGAATTTTTACGGCTGTGTAAAGATTTTAATTTTATTCACTCATTGGGAATTGATGCTCCCTCTTTAGAAGGTTTTTTAGCGCCGGACACCTATATTCTGTTAAGAACCTATACAGAGGAAAATATAATCCGGATATTGGTAAATCAATTCAATCATAATATGCAGCGGATAAAGGACTCATCTCCTTTGGTAAATCTCAATAAGCGTGAAATTACTACACTGGCATCGATTATACAGGGAGAAGCAATGTTTGTAGATGAGATGCCAACAATATCCTCTGTTTACAATAATCGCCTTAAAAAAGGGATGCTGCTCCAGGCAGACCCCACCATTCAATATATTCTTCCGGGAAAGCCACGGAGAATATACAATAAACATTTAAAGGTGGATAACCCCTATAATACCTATAAATATAAGGGCTTGCCGCCGGGACCTATCAATAATCCGGGGTATTCTGCATTATATGCTGCAGCACATCCCAGCCAGACCTCCTATTTATATTTTGTTGCGGATGGAGAAGGAAGACATATTTTCAGTAATTCCAATGAGGAGCATAATCAGGCAAAATTGATATTAAAACAAAATAGACGTAAAAAGAGGAAGCTTTGAATTTAGAAGAGTTAAATCCCCAACAGCGCAAAGCAGTAGAAATAACAGGCGGCCCCATCCTTATATTTGCTGGAGCCGGAAGTGGAAAGACCCGCGTTCTCACCTATAAAATCGCCTATTTAGTCAAGGAAATTGGACTGCCGCCAGACAATATCCTGGCTGTAACCTTTACCAATAAAGCTGCAGATGAAATGAAACAAAGGGTACAGGAATTATTGAATATGGATGTTTCATCAATGAGTGTGGGTACCTTTCATTCCATTTCTGCTCGAATTTTACGAAGAGAAATCCAACTATTGGGTTATAGCAATGATTTTGTAATCTATGATCAGGATGATAGCCGAGCATTGGTCAAAACTGTCATAAAAGATCTTAATTTGGATGAAAAGTCATTCGTACCTAAGGCGATGCAGGCCCATATTAGTAAGGCAAAGAATCAAATGATTTCCCCGGAAATATTTGCAAACACGGTGGAAGGGTTTTTAGATGAAAAAACCAGCGAAATATATTCACAATATCAAAAAGCCCTAAAAACAAATAATGCACTGGACTTTGATGATTTATTGCTGAAACCAATAGAATTATTTAATGAGTATCCCGGGCGGTTAGAATATTACCAGAATAAATATCAGTATGTTTTGGTAGACGAATATCAAGATACCAATAAACCTCAATTTGAGTTTATTCATGCACTTTCAAGAGAGCATCGAGATGTGTGTGTTGTGGGGGATGATGACCAATCTATTTACAGTTGGAGGGGTGCGGATGTAAATAATATTCTCAATTTTTCAGATACATTTGGAGAAGCTCATATAATAAAATTGGAACAGAATTATCGTTCCACTAAAACCATTTTGGAATGTGCCTGGGCGGTGGTTTCTAAAAATACTTCACGAGCCGAAAAGAAATTATGGACCGATAATCAGCAGGGAGAAAAACTGTCTTTAATTGAATGTCGCGATGAGCGGGATGAAAGCTGGAAAATTCTTAAAATTATCAGGGATGAAACGGTTCACGGCAGCTTTGGATTTGACGATTTGGTAATTCTGTATCGAACCAATGCCCAAAGTCGGGCGGTGGAAGATGTGCTTCGCAGGGAAGGGGTTCCTTATGAAATTATAGGCGGGATAAAATTCTATGCCCGGAAAGAGGTGAAGGATGTTTTAGCATATCTGCGGTTAATTGTAAATCCAACTGACGGAGTCAGTTTTGATAGAATTGTAAACTTTCCTGTTCGGGGTATTGGCAAGACAACCATTGAAAAAATACATACCCACGCAAAGGAGAACGATTTATCCTACCTTCAGGTATTGGAAGAATTGGGGAAATTATCCATTGGGGCAAAGCAAAAGAAATCACTCCATGAATTTAATCGGTTGATCCATAAATTTAGAAATTCATATAAAGAGCAGAATGCTGCAAACATAACCCGGGATTTACTTTTGGACATTGACCTGCAGAATTATTATGAAAATCAGAATACACAGGAAGCATTAGAGCGATGGGGAAATGTGGAAGAGTTGTTAAATAGTATTACTGATTTTCAGGATAACCGTGATGAAAGTGGTCTCCGGGAATTTCTTGAAGAAGTTTCATTACTCACAGATATTGACAGGTGGAATGCGTCAGATAAAGCGGTAACCCTTATGACTATTCACAGCGCCAAAGGGCTGGAGTTTCCTGTAGTGATGATTATAGGGCTGGAGGAAGGCCTATTTCCATTAGGACCCCAATCATATGAATTGGAGGAATTGGAAGAGGAGCGCAGGCTCTTTTATGTAGCAGTGACCCGTGCCAAGAAAAAAGTGTATCTAAGTTATGCCAATGCCCGCAGAAGATTTGGGGGTGCGCCCATGCCGGCTGTTCAATCTCGTTTTATTAGTGAGCTTCCTGAAAACCTGGTTGAAGTAAATGGAGGACAGCAACAAGCAGCATATTCAAAAAGTTTTACACCGAAACCGTCTTTTCAATCTGCATCTTCAAGCTCATCTAAGCTACAAATAGGGGATCATGTTGCCCATAAACTATTTGGGAATGGAAAAATTTTGGATGTTGAAGGAGAAGGAGAATCCGCAAAACTTACCATCATTTTCTCTGGAAATGTGCGCAAAAAACTCATCGCCAAATACGCTAATTTGTCTCACCTGAAAACAGCTTCTTTTTAAAACGCCCACGAAAACCTCGAAATCCACGAAAGGATTTAAATAGAGAGCACATTAAAACTCCTTTCATCCCACACTCCATTACTCCAATAATCCCTGCCATTGCTGTTTTATTTTCAAGGTTGTCGGGCAAGTATAATTCCAGCATTCCATTTCTATAATCTAATTCCATTATAATTTTATTGGTAGAAGGGCAGTGGATAGTTGTAATTTATAATTGAGAATGATACTCAATTATAAATAGGATGATGTCATGACAAATGAAAAACTACTGAGTGATTTTAAAGATGTGCTGAAAAAGGAGGGATTGAAAGTAACTCCTCAAAGAATTGCTGTTTTAGAAGAGATTATTAAGGATAAAGGGCATCGTGAGAGTGAAGATATTTATATGGCAATTAAAAGCCGTAAAACCCATGTGTCCCGGGCAACGGTCTACCGCACCTTAGATATTTTAGTTCAGAAAGGATTTGCAAGAAAGTTAAACCTGGGGGATGGCAGGGCTAGGTATGAAACCAAAATAGACAGTCCCCATCATGATCATATAATTTGCAATGAATGTGGTAAAATAATCGAATTTGTTAATGATGAAATTGAAAAGATGCAGGAAGAAATCGCAAAACAACACCATTTTAAACTGCAGCAGCATATTCATCAATTATTTGGGCTTTGTAAAGAATGTCAATAAAACAATTACATCATCTTCTTCCGGGCGAATCGGCAAAGATAATATCCTTCCATACAGATTTGACCCTGCAATCCCGTTTGGTTGAAATGGGGATTCTACCAGGTGTAGAAATTCGTCTAATGAAAAAAGGACCTTTTAAGGGTCCTATAGAAATTAAAGTTCGTGGGTATGAGGTAGCTCTCCGATATAAAGATGCCATGCACATTAATGTTTCTTAATAGAACAGGACTATTTTAATGGATAACAATATGCCGCTTATTGCCTTAATGGGAAATCCCAATACGGGCAAGACTGCTATTTTCAACTTGCTAACCGGCATGAATCAGAAAGTCTCAAATTATCCTGGAATTACCGTAGAGCAAAGAAGGGGGAATGCTCAACTTAAGGAAAATTGCGCAGTGCAAATAATGGATATGCCCGGAACCTATAGTTTAACCCCTGAATCCCTGGATGAAAAAATTGTTGCCCAGCAAACGCTTAAATGGCTAAATGGTATTGACAGAACGGCTGCAATCATCTCAGTTGTAGATGCAGGCAATTTAAGTAGAAATTTATATCTTACATCTCAAGTGATGGACTTGGGTATCCCCGTCATCATTGCTCTGAATATGATGGATAGGGTGATGCAGAAAAATCAGAATATCGATGGAATTAAATTGCAAAAAATGCTGGGTGTTCAAGCAGTAGTTCCTATGTCTGCACGTGAGAAATGGGGCATTGAAGAATTACAAACAGAGTTGTTAAATGTAATAAAATTGGAAAACTCTGAGATATCTTCTCACCTGCAGATAAAAATTCCAAAAGAAATTGAAAAAATAATTAACCCTATTTCGGAATTCTTAATTGATAAAAACAACTATGATAATTATATAACCAATATACAGGCGCTTAGAATAATTACCCGTAAATCCGCTTTGGAGTTGTACAGTGAATGTGAAAATCTAAACGGCGCAGAAATTAAGTCACTCACATTATTACGAGATAATGTTGCCTTTGAAATTGATGAGCTGGGTATGAATCATCGTATTCTTGAAGCTACATTACGCTTTGATATGCTGGATCGGGCTTTAAATGATCAAAACCTCATTATTCAAAATGAAATTAAGCAGATATCTCGTAGCGAAAGGGTAGATAAAATTCTAACACATAAATGGGTAGGACCACTGATTTTTATTGCACTCCTATATGGTATTTTTCAGTCCATTTTCACCTGGGCAACTATCCCTATGCAGTATATAGATAGTGGAGTGGGTTATTTGGGTAATTACTGTGTTCAAATATTTTCACCGGGAATACTGCGGGATTTACTGGTGGAGGGAATTATATCCGGGGTTGGGGCAATATTAATATTTCTACCACAGATTTTAATTCTCATGTTTTTCATGACAATTTTAGAAGATACGGGCTATATGGCTAGAGTGGCATTCATGATGGATAAACTCATGAACAAAATTGGTCTTCATGGTAAATCAGTTCTACCTCTCATGAGTGGATATGCCTGTGCAATTCCCGGTATCATGGCTACCCGAACCATTGACAGCTGGAAGGAGCGCTTGATCACCATCATAGTATTGCCCCTTATCAGCTGCTCTGCCAGATTACCGGTTTATACCCTCATGATTGGAGCCTTCATTCCCAATAAACCCATATTAGGATTTCTCAATCTCCAGGGTTTAACCATGGTGCTCATGTATTTTCTAGGCACGGTTACTGCCATGGTTATTGCAGCAATTATAAGCCGCTTTATTGAAGAGAAGGGGAAGAGCTCCTTTGTAATGGAAATGCCGCCCTATCGTATGCCTTTAGCCGTTTCACTTTTTCGGCAGGTATATACCAGAGGTAAATTATTTGTAATAAATGCAGGAAAAATTATTATGGCAATATCCATAGTCTTGTGGTTTTTAGCATCCTTCCCTAAGCCGGAATCTGATGAAGTTACCTTTTCGATCCAAAATAGCTATGCGGGAAAAATTGGTCATGCCATTGAGCCGTTAATTGCTCCACTCGGATTTGACTGGAAAATAGGAGTGGGTCTTATAACATCCTTCGCAGCTAGGGAAGTTATGGTAAGTACCCTGGCAACCTTATATAATGTAGAGGATGAGGGGGATGATTTTGTAGGCATTACAGAGGCTTTGAAAAATGAAGTTAATCCATTAACCGGTTTACCAAGGTATACCCCATTGGTAGCCCTGTCCATCATGGTTTTTTATGTCTATGCAGCGCAGTGTATGGCAACTTTTGCCATTGTTAAAAATGAAACCAATAGCTGGAAATGGCCCCTCATAATGATCGTCTATATGACGGGACTTGCCTATATAGGTTCACTGCTGGTGTATCAAGGTGGTCAGTTTCTGGGATTTGTGTAATGGATTTTCAGCTCATTACTGCCCTATTCTTAGGGTTTATTGCCCTATTCTATGTTGGGAAAAAATTCATTAAACAGTTCACTCAAACTGAAAAAGACCCCAAATGTGATAATTGTCCGGTACCGGATAAAAAATTAAAAATGAAAAATGAAAAGTGAAAAATTAATCTACACGAAAGCTATGGTTGAAAAGTTACTAATCCCCAGTACCTAGAACCTAATACCCCTAATTTCAACTTTCTATTTTCCAATTTCATATTTCAGTCCTAAACTTCTCCCATGAAACTGACCCAAATCATTGAATTTAAATTAGGACGTTCTATTCAGGGGTTTTTCATCTGCAAAGAGAAACACCTGCGCTATACTCGTAATGGTGATCTGTATCTTGATTTAGTTTTATCTGATTCCACAGGGATTATTCAATCTAAAATGTGGGATTTAGTGGATGACTTTCAAGATCGATTCAATGGGGGAGACCCTGTTGCTGTGAAGGCAAAAGTAGGTGAATTTAATGATTCCCTTCAACTCACTATCACTCAAATTAATCTTGCTTCTTCTGAACAATATGGAAAATATGGATTTTCACCTGAATTACTCCTCAAATCAGTGGATGAACCACTTAATGAACTCTGGAATCGTCTCTCCAAATTATCTAAGTCCATAAAAAAACCTCTCCGTGAATTAGTTTCTGGCATCATTAATGAATATGCAGAAAAATTACGGACAATGCCAGCTTCTGTAAATCATCATCATCCTGTACGTGGTGGTTTTTTAAAACATTTGGTCACCACTGGAGAGATGGCTTCAGATATATTGCGGCATTATCCTTCTTTAAATCGTGATTTGGTTTTGACTGGAATTATTTTACACGATATTGGCAAAGTGAAAAGCATCAATGGTGATCTTATACCCAGCCATACCGATGAAGGTAAATTGATTGGGCATATTGTATTGGGACGGGATATTGTAATGGAAAAAGCTAGAAAATTAGGAAATATTCCTCAAGAAATACTTATGAAACTGGAGCATATTATATTGTCTCACCAGGGGTCTCCAGAAAAGGGGTCCGTCACCTATCCTCAATTTCCAGAGGCTTTATTGGTTCATTATATTGATCAGTTGGATGGAAGAATTACTTTAATGCAGGATGCCATTGAAAAAGATCCAAACACAGATTGGACGGGATATCAATCAATCTTTAAGTCTGAATTATATAAAAAATAAGAAAAGAAAAATTATTGCAATGAGAGAAACGATTAATAATAGTAAATTTAATAAATAAAAATTAGAGAAATAAACATGAACAAACTTTTTATTCCAGCTATAATTATTTTTGCAGCACTCACCCGGCTTATGCCGCACCCACCAAATTTTACTCCCATTATTGCCATGGGTTTATTTGGGGGTGCCTATTTAAAAGATAAGAGATTGGCGTTATTGTTGCCTTTGAGTGCTATGCTGTTAGCTGATTTATTTCTGGGTTTTCATGGCACGATGCTTTGGGTGTACGGAAGCCTCATAATAATTACTTCAATGGGTTTTCTTTTAAAAAATGGAGTCACCCTTAAAAATGGAGCAATAGCAACCTTGGGTGGCTCGCTCCTTTTCTTTTTAGTCACCAATTTTGGAGTATGGGCTTCGGGTAGTTTTTACCCTAAGACTGTGGAAGGGTTAATGAGTTGTTATGCGGCAGGGATTCCCTTTTTTGGCAATACTTTGGCGGGATCTGTTTTTTACAGTTCCCTCATGTTTTTTGGATATGAACAGATAAAAAAATATTTTCCTATTGCAATACCTGCTACGATCCAAAAGTAGTTGATTTTTCCCCATCCCCAAGTTTTGAGGCGCATAGTTTCAGGTCATCTATGTGCCTTTTTATTTCTTAACATCCTATCCGCTCAGGAAATAGATTCAAGCATAATAATCTCTGATTTTCAGTATCCTTATATACATGGAATTCCCATCATATTAGATGAAACGGGAGAAAATACTTTTTACCTGAATGAGCGGAATCCAGAATTTATATCTGATGGGAAAATTAATCAGGTGATGTTAGATGGAGCTTTAGGAATTCCCTTAGGCAGTTATTTTCTTCCAAAAATTCTTCCAAAAAGTTCACAGGCTGACAGTGTAAAAAATACCTCTCAAATTTACTATCGTAAAGGTGATTACGCTTATAGCGATCTGGGTATTGGTTTGCAAATTGAATCATCCGATAGCGGACTATTTAGTTTTCAGGGGTTCAAGCGCTCACCCCCTCAATTATACCAATCTTCATCTGATAAAAACCAATTTCAAAACCATCTGTTCAGTTATAGCAAAGATAGTGAAAATTCAAATGTGACAGTAAGTACATTATACCATATTGAAAATTATGACCTGCCAGTTAATCGGGAAAATACCAATCGTAAAGTTGAATCCTTTCATGGGGGGATGGGAATTGAATACAGGTTGGGTCAATTGACATTTGGATCTGAGCAGGCTTTCCAATTTACCTATTCCAATCGCTGGAATGATAAAGTATCCTATTTTACAATATGGAACACAATGAATAGTACCTATCAGTTTGGGAGAGATTTCAGGGTTCACCTTCAGCATCATTATAAAATGCATTCCACAGAAATAGGTAATGAGGTAACTGATGTGCCGTCTCAGATAATTTCATCTTTGATTGAGTACGAAAAGGAAGGTTGCTCTATTCAGGCAGGTCTTTCTGCCTATGAATCTTCTCTGCAACCTATCGGCACCTTTAATTGGAAATGGAATAACTACTATCTTTCTGCAAAACGGAATTATGAGGTTGTATTTACCCAGACTGAAGATTATCATACAAAAGTAAATCCCTTTTCAACGGACGCATTAGCGTTAGGATATAAAAATAAAAGGATTGAGAGTGAGGTAGAATTATTTCATATACAACAGGAGGAAAAGTCAAGCCTGGGATTAAAAGGAAAAGCAAATATTAATTTATCATGGTTAGATGTAAGACATACAACCGGAATTTACAATTTAGGCTCTGATAATTCTTCCCCCCAGCCAGTGGATATGTTCTCCCATACCAGAATAATATTTTCCCCCAATGTCTGGCGTTGGAAAAAGGCTCGCTTTCAACCATTTATTGGACTGGAATCCACTTTTATTCAGCATTCAGGTAAAATGGGCATTGATCCTATAAAGCCTGAAATAATAATCCCTATGGAAACAGTTGATCCCTATTCATCGTTTTTGGTGAATATGGAATATGGATTACTGGTAAATCAATTTAAGGTGTCCTACAGATTGGTGAAATTCAATATGTTCGGGAATACAACCAATAATAGTATAAACCCTGATTCATATGCAATTTTACCCATCCGTCATCTGGAGATTGTCTGGCAGTTTTGGAATTAATAAAACCCCATTTTTGTAATTATTCAGATTTTTTCCAATATGCCAAATCACCGGGATTTACCCCCACATCATAACTAGCTAATACATTGCCATTACTATCAACCTTTTTAAGCATATTCATAGTTGAATAATCTGTTAAAGTGAAATAGATATAATCATTAATGATTTCAACATGATAAACCTGGGATTGGTCGAAACTTCCAATTCTCTCTAAAGTTTGAATTGCTAAGTTATCATCTATTGGGGCTATTCCACCTTCAAAGGAACGATACACTTTATTATTATAAGTCATAATTGATCCACCACATGGCGATCCCAAGCCATATACAGCCTCACTAATCACATCCCCAATTTTAGAAACTCCGAATGTAGTTTCTGTCCAATTAGAACTATAATAAGTTCTTGATACATATATGTCATCATTTAAAAGGGTTAGTGATTGTGGACCTCTTCCCACCTCATAGATATCCACAATTTGCTCAGTTTCTAGATTAATTTTTACAACTTTTGTTCCATCACTAGGATCATTGAGTTCAAGATTGGGAATACTTACCCATAAATTAATGCCGTCTGTGATGATATCTTCAGGAAGTCCTTCAATTGGAATTGATGAATCTATTGCGTAGGTAGTTAAATTTAATACCTTCACATCCTTTGAATTCCAATTTGTAAAATAGACTTTATCATTTATGATGACCATTTCTCTGGGACTGGAATTTTCGGTAGAGATTTCAATTCCGGGCAAATTAACTCCGTTTTCTGTGATATTATATATCATTATTTTGTGACTATTATTCACTATCACAAAGAGTTTATTTTTATATACTTCTACAGATTGCACCACATCTCCAATATTGTCAATTGTTGTTATTTGACCTTTATCATCAATCATGGAAACCGACCCATTGCCGGCCCCATAATTTCCCTCATTAGCTACAAAAATCCATGATGAGTTTGATTCTGAATCGGAGGAGGTTGGATTACTGTTATCACATGCTGTCGATATAAAAAGTACCAGAGAAATTATGATTATCTTATTTATTTTCATTGTGTGTTCCTTTTTGTTAATAACATAGGGCAGGGTGAAAGGGGTGGACCAAATACCCCACTACGCGAAGGTTAATGTATTATTGAGTTAAAGTATCTGGCTTATCTACTACCTAGCAGAATTACAGTTGCGCGTCAGCTCCGAAATTACATCGGATTCCTCTAAAATTGTCTTAAAAAGCATTTGATAAAATACAGGAATAAAGGCATACATTTTGATTTATTTAATAATGGGAAAATAAATTCTTTAATTGAAAAAGCAATCGGAATCAATCGAAAATAGGCAATAAATTATTGTCTGAGTATTTCATTAAAATTTCATAAATCAACAGGAGTAAATATAATGGGAGAGTTTACAAAAGAGTTCACCAGTGATAATTTTGATGCAGAGGTAATTAAATCCGACAAGCCTGTTCTGGTTGATTTTTGGGCAGAATGGTGCGGACCCTGCAGACAAATTGGTCCCACTGTAGATGAAGTAGCAACAGAATACCAGGGTAAAGCAATTATTGGCAAGGTTAATATAGACCATCATCCAAGCATTGCATCGGATTATGGGATTCGTAGTATCCCCAGTTTATTGGTGTTTTCTGATGGAAAAGTACAGCAGCAGATCGTTGGGGCTGTGGGAAAAGGGGAGCTAACAGAAGCTCTTGATAAATTATTATAAACATAAAACAAAGTGACAAAAAAAATACAAAAGGTAATCATTATTGGTTCAGGTCCTGCGGGATTGACAGCTGCCATTTATGCTGCCCGGGCAAATTTAAATCCCCTGGTTTTTGAGGGACTTCAGCCAGGTGGGCAATTGACTATTACAACAGATGTTGAAAATTATCCCGGGTTTCCCGATGGTATCATGGGACCAGAAATGATGGATCTATTTCGCAAACAGGCACAGAGATTTGAGGCAGAAACCTTTTTTCTCACAGTAGATAAGGTTGATCTCACTGAAAGACCGTTTAAGGTTTACGTTGGTGAAGAAATCTACTTAACAGAGACTATTATTATTTCTACGGGAGCGTCTGCTCAATTGTTAGGTATTGAATCAGAATCAAAACTAATGGGATATGGTGTTTCTGCTTGTGCAACCTGTGATGGATTCTTTTTTAAGGAAAAGAAAGTTCTCATTGTGGGAGGTGGTGATTCAGCTATGGAAGAAGCCATCTTTTTAACCAAGTTTGCATCCAGTGTATCCATTGTTCATCGAAGAGATGAGTTTCGAGCATCCAAAATAATGCAGGAACGTGCGCTAAATAATCCAAAGATCGATGTTATTTGGAACTCCACAATTGAAAGCATGGTAGGCAATCCTAAAAATGGTGGTCTTACAGGAGTTGTTCTAAAAGACACTCTCTCTGGAGAAACATCAGAATTGGAGTGTGATGGCGTATTTATTGCAATTGGTCATACGCCAAATTCTGACTTATTCCGCGGAAAATTGGACCTGGATGAAAAAGGATATATATTAACAGGAGCAGATAATACCCACACATCTGTGGATGGTGTTTTTGCATCTGGAGATATCCAGGATACTGTTTATCGTCAGGCAGTTACGGCTGCCGGGTCAGGATGTATGGCTGCATTAGATGCTGAACATTTTCTGGAGAACAATCCTTTAGATTAGATTACCTTTTGTCTTAGCTAAAAAGGCAAAATGAAAAAATATCATTATTTTGAAACCCTCCATATAAATGTTGGAGAGGCGAAAAACAAATCTAATTTCCATCCGCTATTTAGACAGGAGATCGTGTACAGATACTCCCTGTCAGATACTATTTACGCCAATTTCATATTGTTAAAAAATTATGTATTTTCAAAAAATATGACAAATTCATATAGTTGGTCAAAGGGAAGAATGGCATGAAAGAAGTTCTTATTATTGATTGTGGACCCAGTCTTTCGGATGTATCAAACCATCATGGTGTTGCGCCGGAGTGGATTATGGAATCCCTGAAAAATAAAGAATGCAATTTTACCTGGGTGAAACCTTATGATGGAGATAAAATTCAGTCCAATAATGCTGATGCATGGATAATTACGGGATCACCCCGTTCTGTTTATGATGCTGCGGATTGGATGGTGGACATAGAAGAGGAAATGAAAAATATACAGTCTTCTCAATTACCGGTTTTAGGTATTTGCTTTGGGCATCAACTCATTGCTAAATGTTTTGGGGGTGAGGTTGAATTAAACCCGAAAGGTTGGGAATTAGGTGCCTACCCCGTACAATTTACCGCAGCTGGGAAAAAGTCTCAATTATTTTCAGGTTTTAAAGATAATGCCATCGTATATGAATCCCATCAGGATAGTGTTACCGTCTTGCCCAAAAATGCAATTGAGTTAGCCAAAAATAATAAGGGTAATCAAGCCTTTATAATCCATGATAATTTTTATGGGGTACAATTTCATCCTGAATTTTCATGGGAAGTAATAAAAATGTATGTTTCCGTAAGAAGTTCAACGGGGGTTAAAGTTGATGACACCTCTGTACCCGAATCAACTCAGGGTGAGTTGGTTTTATTTAATTTTATTGATTTAATTTAATATTTAGAAAGGAGATTTTATGCCAATTCCATTATATAGTATCAAGGATTTATTCGTATCCAAAGGTGGAGAAGATAAATTGATGATTAAGCAGTTTGATATCCATAGAGGCGCCTGCTACGTTTTTGACGGTCCCATGGGAAGTGGAAAAACTACTTTTATGGACGTATTATACAATCGTCGAAAAACACCACGGGGAGAAGTAAAGTTTGAAGAGAGAGATATTCATAAATATTCTAATCGGGAATATCAGGATCAAATTGCCATTGTGCCGCAGGAGTTTAAGCCCCCATGGGGGACTGTGCGAAACTACATGACCAAAACCATAGGGAAATTCAGCCATAATCGTAATCCTAAAAAGCGCATGGATGAGATAAGCCGGAAAATGAATCTCACATCTATTTTAAATAGAAAAATGAAATCATTGACCCCCGGGGAATTACGATGGGTGATATTAGCCACAATGATTGGTGCAGACAGTAAGGTATTATTTATTGATGAAATTGAATTGCATTTAGGGAAAAAAGATCAAAGGACATTGCTTTCAATCCTCCATCGAAAAATTAATTATGATGGGGTTACTTTAATTACATCTACCCAGAATAAAGAGATTTTATCCCGAATTGCCTCTGTAACTATTACTTTAGAAAATGGAAGAATTACCAGCGTAAGGTCTTCAGGCAAGAAGAATGAAAGATATCGTAATAACAGGGGTAGAAAGAGATAATATAAAGTAACCCTTTAAGTATATTGTACTTTGCGTACAGCCAGTTTCCAGTTAGATAAAAGCTCCGTACGCTTGTCATCTGACATTGTGGGAATAAATATTTGATCCGTTTTTCGCACTGATTTCAATTCAGCAGGATTCTTCCAAAAGCCCGCACCCAGTCCTGCTAACATACCAGCTCCCAGAGCTGTGCTTTCAATATTTCTTGGTCTGTCAATATTGATCTGAAGTATGTCCGCTTGAAATTGCATAAGGAAATTATTAGCTACGGCGCCTCCATCCACCTGCAGAACAGAAATGTTACTATCTAAATCTTTTGAGATGGAATCCAATAAATCATACACCTGAAAAGCAATACCTTCCAAAGCGGCTCTCACAATATGGTTCCGATTTACACCACGTGAAATACCGGTTATAATTCCTCTGGCATTCATATCCCAATAGGGAGCCCCCAGTCCTGTGAAGGCGGGTACGATAATGACACCGTTGCTATCCTCAACTGCCAATGCCATTTTTTCCGACTCTGATGCATGAGACAATATTTGTAATTCGTCTCTTAACCATTGGATCACAGCTCCTCCAATAAACACAGATCCTTCTAAGGCATAAATGGGTTTCCCTTCCGCATTACAGGCCATAGTTGTGAGAAGGCCCGAAGTAGAATTAACTCTTTTATCTCCGGTATTGGTAAGCAGAAAACATCCTGTTCCGTAGGTGCATTTGCTCGTGCCATTTTCAAAACAGCCCTGCCCATATAATGCTGCCTGCTGATCTCCGGCAATACCTGTAATAGGAATAGCTTTTCCAAATAATTGTTTATCTGTTTTGCCGAATTCACTGCTTGAATATTTTATATCAGGGAGCAGGGTAGTGGGAATGGTTAGAATTTGTAATAATTCTTCATCCCATTTTTTTGTATCAATATTAAAGATCATTGTTCGAGAAGCATTTGTAAAATCAGTAGCATGAATGGATCCTCCGGTTAATTTCCATAAGAGCCAGCTGTCAATTGTACCAAATGCCAATTTTCCTATTTCTGCATTTCTCCTGGCTCCATTTACATGATCCAGCAGCCATTTTATTTTTGTCCCGGAAAAATAGCTGTCTATAACCAGTCCAGTTTTCTCCCTAAATAAATTTTCATGATCGGCCTGTTTTAAATTAGTGCAGATTTCCTGAGTACGCCGGCATTGCCACACTATGGCATTATGGATAGGTTTTCCTGTTTTCCTTTCCCAAATCAAGGTGGTCTCCCGTTGATTGGTAATTCCAATTGCCGCACAATTACTTGGTGGGTAATCCTTAAATGCGGATTGAATGAGATTATGGGTAACTGTCCATATTTCTTCAGCGTCATGCTCTACCCATCCTGACTGGGGATAGTATTGTCTGAATTCGCTATAATATTTCTTTAAAATTGATGCTTGTTTATTTAGTATTACAACGGTTATACCAGTAGTACCGGCATCGATAGAAAGTATAAATGGTTCCAATTAATACCCCTTTTAAATTAAATAAAAACCCGCATCTAATTTACGATTCATGTTAACAGAAAATCCCTATTAATCCGTAAATTATACAGGTCGCACAAAACTTGAAAATCCGAATACATTTAAATTATTTGAAATCGCATAGAATATTTAAAACTGTACAAGCTATCTTTTATTTTATTTTAGGTATTAACTCAGTAGTTCTCTTTGGAGCTGATCTCAGTGCCAGAACTATTTTGGATTCTATGACAATGATCATGCAGCCCAATAGTTCACAAGGGAAAATGGAACAGGAGATTATTACATCCAGTAATATAAAGCGGGTGTTTACCTTTAACTATTTTTCAGAAGAAAAAGGTAAAAATGTCCTTATTCGTTATATGGAACCCCGAAAAGTAAGACATAATGCATTTCTGATAAAAAACAGTGGGGAAGATATATGGGTTTATTTTCCCCGTACCAGAAGGGTACGGAAGTTAGCCAGCCATGCCAAAAAACAGAAAGCACAGGGGAGTGATTTTTCTTACGAAGATTTTTCCGGAAGTGAAGAATGGAAAACGGACTATCAAGTGAAGCAGAGGCCATCGGGTGAACGCAAAAATTATTTGCTTATCTTAACTCCGAAAATCGGCGCTGAAACCTCTTATGATTCGCTGATGATTTATGTAAATAAACTCAATTACTATCCAGATCGAATGCTGTATTACCAGGATGGTGTCCATCTTAAAACGCTCAATTTTCAAGATGTGAAGGAAATTCAAGGGATTCCTACAGCTATGAGTATGTTTATGGAAAACCACGTAGAAGAATCTCAAACCACCATGAGAATACTTGAAATGAAATATGATGTGATATTTGATGATGGATTCTTCACCGAGCGAAATTTAAAAAAATGATTTATTTAATTATTTTTCTATTTCCTATAATTGCTTTTACCCAAGTCGATATTTTTGGATATTATGAAGCAGAATATGACCATATTCAATTAGCTGATAAATCATATAATTTTGGCTATAATAAACTCAGGCTGGATTTGGAGTCAAGGCCTGGCGAAAATGTAAAAATTGGCGCAAACATCAACTTTCTTTTATTCAACGGAAAAACAGAATTTAATATTTTCGATTTTCTTCCCATGGATTCAGGGGAGATAAATGGAGAGACAATTTCATCACTCTCTGAACCATTGCTGGATGAAATGTATTTAGATAATATCTACCTGCGAACCTCATTGCAACTTTTTGATTTTACAATTGGAAAGCAACCAATTTCACTGGGGACTGGATATGCTTGGAATCCCCTGGATATTTTTAATCAAAAGGATCTCATCGACCCCACCTACGAGCAGGCTGGAATTAATGCCCTGCGAATGGAAATTCCTATTATGAATTGGGGCACTCTGGATATTATCATTGAACCGGATTCAACCTGGGATATGAGCAGTAAATTGATTCAGCTGAAATCAAGCCTGAGTAGTTTTGATTTTAGTTTGAATGGGGGGAATCAATACCATTTAATTCCAAGCAGGGAATCTAGTTACGCTTACGATGACGTATTTTTTGGAGGAGGTTCATTTGTAGGAGAGTTTTGGGAATTTGGTTTATGGGGAGAAACTCTTTGGTCATTAGATGCAGATAATAATTTTGGGGAAGTTGTTTTTGGAATGGACCATACTTTTAATAATGGGTTTTACCTAATGGCAGAATATTTTCATAATTCTCTGGGAGCAGAGAAAAATAAGGTGACATTTGATCATTATTTATATAATTTTAGTGGAGAAACTCATAGTCTCATGCAGAATTATTTTTTTGCAATGGGAATGTACAATTTAACAGATTACATTTCCGGCAGCCTGTTTATATATGGGAATCTGGATGATCAAAGTTTTATTCTGGCTCCCCAGCTAAATTGGGATGCCTTTGAAGATGTAACTTTAGGAGCATTGGTGAGTCAATCATTTGGTGAAAATGATTCTGAATTCGGCATTCAGGATTTAGCTCTGCGTTTCAGGCTACGGACCTATTTTTAATGCTCAATCAGAAAATCCATTATGCGTAAAAAATTCCTACATTTAATAGCCCATTGTTCCGTCACACATACCTGGTGGATGACAGCGGGGATTTTGGTATTAACCATCTTTTTTGCATATCGAGCCAGCACCCTTCAAATGCGAACGGGTTTTGACAGTCTTCTACCAGGAGAAAATCCCCGTATAGCCGAATTTAATCGCATTTTAGATGAGTTCCAAAATGAGTCCAATATAATGCTGCTGGCAGAGGGGAACGAAGATAGTCTCAAGGCCTATGCCCAGGCCGTGAAACCTTTATTGGAAGATTTTGATGAATGGGTGGCAAGTGTTCATATTCAAATTCCAGAAGATTTCTATCGTCGCAATGCATTAAAACTGCTTCCCCCAGATCAATTGAATAATTTTGGCAGCATGTTTTATGATCCCAATTTAGTACCATTTTTACATAACCTGAATAATTCATTTGAGGGGGTATACCAACGAAACGATGAGGTTTTACAATCTCGAAGAGATGAACTGAATGCTGTCCGTTTTCTGGATGGTTTGGAAATGTTTGTAGATATACAATCTGAAGTGATGAATGGGGAGTCTGGGGAAGGTGTTGGTCAGAAAGCTGTAGATGCCATTACCTTTGGAGAGACCTATATGCTATCTCCAAATAAGGATATGATTTTAATTTTTATTGAACCCACATTCAATATGATGATTGAACCAGCTGAACTTATAATAAGTGTTGATGGAATTGAAAAAATAATAAAAGAAACCAGTACTCAATATGGAGTGACGGCGGGGCTAACGGGTTCAATCGTATTGGGAAGGGATGAGTATAAGGCCTTTACTTCTGATACATGGACTGTTTCAATTTTGGCATTAATTGGCATTTTCATTTTATTTGTTATTTCCTTTCGAATGTGGGTGAGCCCGCTATTGGCAATACTCACGGTCATAATGGGCGTTACCTGGGCCATGGGATTTTCAAGTTTTTTGGTAGAATATTTAAGTATGATGACCGCTATGATGGGTGTTATTCTTATCGGTTTGGGTATTGATTTCAGTGTACACATAATTTCAGGATACACAGAAAAGCGAAATCAGGGGCTTGATGTTCGAATATCAATGCAGGAAACACTTTTACGCTTTGGTCCTGGAATTATTACCGGGGGTATTACAACTGGTTTGGCATTTCTTACTTTGTTGATCTCCGAAACTGTGGGAATGCGGGAAATGGGAATAATTGCGGGTCTGGGAATCATTTTTACCATGCTGGCTACCATCATTATTTTACCAACAATGTTGGTTATCCGAGAGCGATTACTTAAAAACTTTAATACATCCCTTCCTCCCAAGGATGTGTCCTATCCATTCTTAGGCAGGATTGCCGTGTTTACGGCAAAATATCGTTGGAATATGGGAATTCTGTTTCTGTTGATTACAGGCTTTCTTTTTAATCGTGCTGTTAATATGTCCGTTGATTATAATTATTTAAATATGGAACCCGTAGGATTGGAAAGTATTAAGCTTCAGGAAAAACTTATTGAAGCATTTGATCTGTCCTCTGATTTTGTTATGTTTACAACAGATAATCTTGATGATGCCAGAAAGCTTACCAGGCAGGCTCGGGAAATGGAAACTACTGGCTGGGTAGAAAGTATATCTGACTATCTCCCTGATCCAGATGGCCTGGAGGAACAGTATCGATTTCTTAAGAACCTACGGAGGAATTTACAAAGTAGAGAAATTAGAAAACAAATGTCATCTCATGATGTGAAAATGTATCGAAAAGAGCTGGAACGATTGGAAGCAAATATTATTGAATTACAAGATTTAGCATTTTTAGGAGGGCAGGATAAAGTTTATAATAAAGCAATTAAATTGGTTGGGGAAGCTGGTGACAGCCTGGCACGTGGTAATATCACCCTGTTTATAAATGCACTTGATACGGGGTTAACTAAAATAGAACTCACCTATTTTCAACAACAATTTTCTACAGCTTTTAAATCCACAATTATTGAGATGGCAAATACGGAACCTCTCACATTAGATAATCTGCCAGGTGAAATAAAAAACCGCTTCACAGGGAAAAGTGGAAATATATTTATTATAAATGTTTATCCAGAAAAAAATATTTGGGAAGATTCACGCTTTCTGTACCGTTTTACAGATGAAGCAACTGAGTTGAGTGAAAAAGCAACGGGGCTTCCACCAATTTTTGTAGAACTAATGGATATTATGAGTAAGGATGGCAAGAAAGCTACCTATTTGGCAATCATAGCCGTATTTTTGGTATTGCTTATTGATTTTCGCAGTTTGAAATATGCATTGGTTGGAATGGTACCCCTCATTTTCGGCGCCATTTGGATGATGGGGATTATGGAAATTTCAGGTTTAAAGTTTACAATGATGAATATCCTTGCTGTACCCCTCATTATTGGCATCGGTATCGATGATGGAGTTCATATTCTCCATCGTTGGAAAATTGAGAAGAACTTAGATATTGTATATCGGTCAACCGGAAAAGCAATACTGCTCACATCACTTACAACCATGCTGGGCTTTGGTTCTCTCTGGTTTGCGACATATAGAGGGTTGGGGAGTATGGGAATTGCCCTATTTATTGGTGTGGGCACCTGTTTTTTAGCAACTCTATTTATCATACCTGCTATTTTAGGATTGCAAAATAAACAATAATACCACTTGATATTTAGAATTCACTTTAAGACACTCATTTTTTGATAACCCTTATTAACCTTATGAATTGATATATGAAATTTAGAGAAATAAAACAGCATCACATCCCCGCCATAATATCCATTGCAGCCTTGTTTATTATGGATAGTATGGCCTTTTATTGTGCCTATTTAATATCAGAAAGCACCGGCAGTGAATTTGTAGGAATTAAATACCCTGTTCGAGTATTCATCTTAATCATATTTCTCATATATATTGCCAAGCGGTATAATCCCTCCCCAACAATTTCTCGGGCTCATGAGTCAAAAACCATAATTCAGCTTATTTATTTAGTTGGTATTGGGTACATTTTTTATAGAATCTTCTCAAAATCAATCAGTATAGATAAAGCTCAATATGATTTGGTTTTTCTACATTCATTTATTTTTTTAGATATTTTATTTAGATTAGTCGTTCGAAGTATCCAACGATATTTTTTAACAAAAGGATATGGAGGACGCGGAACAATTATCGTTGGCTCAGGTGAAGATGCATTCAACTTGGCAGATGAAATGAATCGAAATCTTTCTCTTGGCTTTGCCTTAAATGGCTATTTTAATGAATCTGAAAGTGTCCATATGAGTCGCTATTGCCACTATCTTGGAACGCCAGAAGAAATAAAAGCATATCTGGATCACCATAAAATACATGAGATGATTATTGTATTGGATACCCATGAACACGAAAAACTATTACAAATTATTGGCAAGTTTAGCTTGTATGATATTTGTATAAAAATAATTCCGGACATGTATGAAGCCATCAGCGGGCAGGTCCGTATTGACACGATTCGAGGATTGCCGCTTTTAAATATCAATCCTGATATTATAACAGAGTATCAGCTATTTCTAAAACGTGCTGGAGATATATTTCTTGCAACTACAGTATTAATTTTAATTTTTCCAATTAACCTGCTGCTTGCACTTTTAATTAAATTAACTTCCCCAGGCAGAGTTTTATATAAACAGATCCGCCTGGGTTTAAATGGGAAAAACTTTACTTTGATTAAATTCCGTACCATGTATGAAAATTCTGAAAAAACTTCAGGTCCAATTTGGGCTGGAAAGAATGATCCCCGAATTACATCCCTTGGGAAAATCATCCGAAAATATCATTTGGATGAAATCCCTCAATTATTAAATGTTTTACAGGGAGATATGAGTATTATCGGCCCCAGGCCTGAGAGACCCAAAATTATTGAAGATTTAATGCGGGATATCCCCTATTATTCCCGTCGATTAAAGGTGAAGCCCGGTATTACCGGATGGGCTCAAATTATGGGTGTCTATGATAGCAGTGTAGCAGATGTGCATATTAAGTTGAAACATGATTTCTATTACATAGAAAATATGTCCATATTATTGGATTTAAAAATTATATTTATGACATTACGAGTTATGTTAAGAGGGGATGGGCACTAATGTTTCATTCCCAATGTCATCATTTTTATTGCAGTGTGCGGGAATGCATCTTTGGAAGCATTTAGGATTCTGACTAAATTTATCATCTGGATACTCACTAAATTTCAGGATTAGAAATGTTATCGCTAAAATATATTAGGGAAAATACGGATTATGTACAAGATTCATTAACCCGGAAACAGTCCCGGGTAAATATATCCAATTTGTTAGAATTTGATATTCAGCGCAGAAATTGTTTAAAAGAGGTAGAAGTATTGAGAGCTGAAAAGAATCAGGTATCCAGCTCAATTGCTGAATTAAAAAAGGGCGGGGAAAATGCCCAGGAAGATATATTGGCTATGCGCACAGTCTCAAACAAAATTAAGGCAGTGGAGACAGAGCTTCGAAAAGTTGAGGAAAGCATTGCCAATGATATATATTATGTCCCCAATATTGTTCATTCTTCGGTTCCAGTGGGAAAGGATGAGACAGGCAATGTGGTTATTAAAAAATGGGGCGATGTCCCGGATTTTTCCTTTAAACCAAAGGATCATTTAAGATTGGGTGAAGATTTAAAACTATTCGACTTTAAGCGATCTGTAAAAATGGCCGGTGCTGGATTTCCTCTTTATACTGGCTTGGGAGCAAAACTTGAACGTGCATTAATAAATTTCATGTTGGACTATCATGTTTCCAAACACAATTATACAGAGTTGTTTCCTCCTTTTCTTGCCCATGCTGAAGCCATGCAGAATACCGGGCAATTGCCTAAATTTAAGGATGACATGTATGAGATACCAGAGGATGCCCTTTATTGTATTCCAACAGCAGAAGTGCCGGTAACTAATATGCACCAAGGGGAAATAATCCCTGAATCTGAACTTCCTATAAAATATGCTGCCTACAGCGCCTGTTTCAGGCGGGAGGCTGGAAGTTATGGGAAAGACACTAAAGGATTGATTCGAGTTCATCAATTCAATAAAGTAGAATTGGTAAAATTTGTACATCCAGACAATTCTTATAAAGAGCTTGAAACTTTATTAGAAAATGCAGAAGCCATCCTTCAAGCTCTGGGGCTACATTACCGGGTACTTGAATTATGTTCTGGTGAGCTCTCTTTTTCAGCGGCAAAATGTTATGATTTGGAAGTTTGGTCTCCTGCAGAAAATAAATATTTGGAAGTATCCAGTTGTAGTAATTTTGAAAACTTTCAATCCAGAAGGAGTAATATTCGATATCGAAATAAGAGTACAGGGAAATCAGAACTTATTCATACTTTAAATGGCTCGGGTTTAGCAACTCCTCGATTAATGGTGGCATTATTAGAAACATATCAACAGGAGGATGGAAGAATCAAACTACCTGCAGCATTACACCCCTTTATGAATATGGAAATAATCGCAATCCCTTGAGAGTATTCTGGTTTCTATTTAATTTGGTTTTATCAGTGAGTGTATTCTCAATACCAATAATTGCAGTTGGCTGTTTTGATAAAAATAAATATTACACGGGGAAATTAATAAAAATGTGGGCACAGTGGGTTATTTGGTCCACTGGAATTAACTATGAAGTATATGGGCTAGATAATATTGATCCGGACAAACAATATATATTTATGTGTAATCATGAAAGTGCCCTGGATATTCTTTTAGGAGTTGCTGCCATTCCTTCAAATATTGTATTTTTAGCAAAGAAAGAGTTGTTCAGAATTCCGGTATTTGGATGGGCCATGAGAGCTGCAGGGATGATAGAAATTGACAGGCAAAATTCTGAAATAGCCAGAAAATCGGTTTCCGAAGCGGTAGAAACACTTATTCATTCTCCATTTTCCACCCTTATCTATCCGGAAGGTACCCGCTCTGATAGTGGAGAACTACTCCCCTTTAAAAAAGGAGGATTTATTTTAGCTATTCGCACCCAGTTGCCCGTGGTTCCCATTACCATTCTTGGTTCAGGTGGTGTATTGCCAAAGGGGACGTTTACCATTAAAAAATCTCACATAAAAATGATCATAGATAATCCCATACCCACCCTGGGAATGGATATAAATAATAAGGATCAGCTTTTACAAGATTGCAGAAATATAATCAATCAAAATCTGGAACATGCCAAAGCTGACCACGAAACGAAATATGAATTATATTCAGCCTGATTTCAGCCCACCCATTCAATATAATTATATATCTGAAGAATCAGATTATTATGCTATTTGGGAAAAACAGCGAGGAAATCAGTTTTGGTCAGATGCAGGTTTTTTTAAAATTATCAACCCGGGAATTCGTAATCACTATTCTGGCCCCGATTTTTTGCAGGCAGTCATTCAATATCCTGATGGGAATATAAAACATGGGGATGTAGAAATCCATCATTCAACTTCTGATTGGTATTCCCATGGTCATCATTTGGATAAGCATTATGAAAAGGTAGTGCTGCATGTTATCATTTATGGGCAAACAGTTCCTGTATTTGTAGGGCAGTCTCTTAGAATTCCAACTATTAAAATGGGCGTTGGGACATTGGAGTTTGATTCTCGGCCCTGCCATAATTTATCAGAGAGTCTGAGTAAAGATCATTTTCTAAACTGGATACATATATTTGCAACTCAACGATGGCAGTATTTACAATCCTATTTTAATCAGGGAAATGAACACAGAATACGGCGTATTTTAGCCTTTATGGATATTAAAAGTAATCCCCATTTGGTGCAAAAAACTATTGAGTATTATATTGGAATCCATCCTGATACAGAGGAGCATTTAAAGTGTGAAATGGTTATTGCCTATGCCAGGAATATGCCATGGAAAATGGGAAGAAAAAGACCTCTCTCACATCCAATTTCTCGATTGCCGCTACTTATTTTTATGGCTCAAAATTATAAAAAAATATTAAAAGAAGTATCTCCAATATCCCTTCCCCATTTAAAAAATTATCTGTTGGATAATAGGCATTATCATATACCAACCCTTGGAGATGATTTTCTCTATGAAATATTGGGGAATATTCTCTACCCCTTAAATGAGATATATTCTGAGAAATCACAATATTTAAAATGGTTCAATCTTGCGGTTCAACCCTATGGGAAATATAAAAGCCACTTGGACAAAATGGGTTACAAGGGGAAAATAAATTTTGGAATACAACAGGGGCTAATTGAACTTAATAAACAGTATTGCGGCATTGATTTATGTGAAAAATGCCCATTAATTAAAATTGAAAATAGGGTTTAAAATTAAAATTATATCACAATCAATTATTCAAATAATTATATCAATCGGTCTATTATTTTCAATAGATAGTTTGCAAACTGGATCAGTAAATATTTTGTCACCCGATAAAGGAGATAATGGAGCCATTGAAATAATAATTCCTCCTGATATAAATGTAGAAACAATACCTGAAGAGGATATATTTGATGCACAAATGGCAGAAGCCAAAACTATATTTGCGGAAGCCATAATTTCTGATCTTACAGGTGATACGTTGGAAGCAGCCTATCAATTTGAGTTATTATTCGAATCCCTTTCACATATTGATGAGTTAAGTGGTAATGATGAATTTCAGATTTTGGAATTCAACCGATTGCTTACAGCCGCAATTGATTATTATGAAGATGAAGCAGTCACCATGGATAAAGTTGAAACGGGATTTTCAGTAGCGGTTCTTAAAGATAAACTCGATGAATATATTTATGCACAAACGCTTGAAGATTTAGAATATGTGGAAGAACGTGTTGAAATAATTCCCGGTCATATTCCCATAACCTACAATCAGAAGGTCGCTAGTATTATTAAATTCTTTCAAAATGAAGGAAGAACGAGTTTTCAAAAATGGCTGAACAGGATGTCCCGCTATAAAGCTATTATTTTACCTATTTTAGAGGAAGAAGGAGTTCCTCCTGAATTGTTCTATCTGGCTATGATTGAAAGTGGATTAAATCCGAAAGCTTACTCCTATGCTCATGCCTCAGGAGTTTGGCAATTTATATCTTCAACAGGTAAAATTTATGGATTGAAAAAAAATTGGTGGGTAGATGAACGGCGAGATTTTGAAAAAGCAACCCATGCAGCAGCTCGCTTATTAAAGAATTTATACCAGGAATTTGATGATTGGTATTTGGCATTTGCAGCCTATAACTGTGGTTCAACGCGTGTCAGGAAAACAATCAAACGCCAGGGTACAAACGACTATTGGAAACTCACTCGACTCCCACCACAAACGCGGAATTATGTTCCGAATATCATGGCTGCAATCTTTATCGCAAATAATCCAGGGAAATATGGATTTTCATTGGTTAAAAAATCGAAAATGGAATGGAATATTGTGGAAATAGACAAAGCCGTGAGTTTACAGGTAATTAGTGAATGTGCAAAGCTGGATATGGGATTGCTCCAAAGTTATAATCCGGAATTAAAGCAGGGAACTATTCCTCCAATAGAGGATGGAAAATCCTACTCATTCAGAATGCCCACTAACGCTTCACCAGATTTTGATTCCCTGTTTGCTGAAGTAGAAATTGAAAAAAATCAAGATATTGTTTTTTTAGACCATAAAGTAAAATGGGGTGAAAGTTTGTGGCTGATTGCCAGAAAATATGATGTGAGGATAAAGGATATTGTTGCCATCAACAAACTCTCAATGAAAAAATATATTAAACCTGGGCAAATATTACAAATACCTGCAGATGGTTATGATCTGTACAGAAAATTAGCTTTAAGGAAATCTGCAGGGTCAAAACAAATTTACCACACCGTGAGATCGGGTGATACCTTAAGTGAAATTGCAATGTCATATCGCACTTCAGTAGGTAAAATTAAAAAATGGAATGGACTTCGTTCCGACCGAATTTATCCGGGACAAAAATTAAAAATATGGACAAAAGCATAATGGCGGCGAATAGAAAATATTCCTATTGGATTATTGGTTTAATAGTTTTCATAATAATTATTTCAATTATTCCCTGGGAAGATGCACTCCCTTCAGGTCCAAAAGTAGGAATTGTTGAAATTAATATGCCCATTACCAATTCTAAAAAAGCAGTAGAAGATCTCAATTATTTTAATAAGAAATCTAATATTGTTGCAATTGTTGTTCGATTGGAAACACCTGGTGGGGGTGTGGCGGCAAGTCAGGAAATATATGAAAAAGTAAGAAAAATTTCCAAAACCAGTGATAAACCAATCATTGCATCCATGGGAGGTGTAGCAGCATCCGGTGGGTATTATATTGCTTTAGGCGCTGATACAATTATGGCAAATCCCGGGACAGCAACAGGGTCCATTGGTGTTGTCATGTCCTATCCCATTATTGGTGAATTGATGGATAAAATGGGTATCCAATACGAGACCATAAAAAGTGGAACACTTAAAGATTCCGGATCACCTTTTAGAAAAATAACCAGTGAGGAACGAAAATATTTCCAGGGATTAATTGATGATCTTCATGGTCAGTTTCTGTCAGTGGTAGCAAAAGAAAGAAATATCCCTATTGAAAAAGCAGCTGAATTGGCCAACGGTCAAGTCTATTCTGGAAAACAAGCTGTAGAAAATGGATTAATAGATATGTTGGGCACTTTTGAAGATGCAGTTATACTTGCAGCACAAAAATCAGGCCATTATGAAGAACCTGAAATTGTATATCCACCTGAAGAGAAAAAAGGTTTGCTGGATATGTTATTGGGGGATATATTCCAAAGCTCCACCATAGGGAATTTGCTTATGTTTCCCACTCCAGAGTATAAATTACCATACACGATAAGATGACAAAATCAGATATTATAAAAGAAGTAGCTGAGGGGACTGGTCTCACAAAGGTAGAGATAGAAGCTGTATTAGATGGTGTTATTCACAGTATTTCAGAATCCTTGAAACGGGGAGAGCGCGTGGATTTGCGCGGGTTTGGCAGTTTCATTGTTAAACAGCGCGCAGCCAGAGATGCTCGAAATCCAGCCACTCGTGAAATTGTGAGATTGCAGGAAAGATACATACCAGCCTTCAAAGTTTCAAAAATTTTGAAGAATGTAGTAAATAAATCATTATTAAGAGGTTTTTAAAATAAAGGAAAAAATATGCCTTGCGGAAAAAAACGTAAAAAGAAAAAGATGAATACTCATAAACGTAAAAAACGTTTACGGGCAAATCGTCATAAGAAGAAGAAATAATTTAATTTCCATATCATAATATTTATGATGTAATATTGAATTAATTTTGCCGTCAATTTGAATTTGAGTTGGCGGCATTGTCATTCAATGAATATTGCCGGCCATTCTATTCTAACCATTACTCAGGTTGCAAACCAGGTGAAATATACTTTGGAAAAGAATTATGCAAACCTGTGGATTCAGGGTGAAATAGCTTCCTGTAAACCCTATCCATCCGGTCATATTTACTTGACCCTGAAAGATGGACAAAGTGAGTTGCCTGCGGTTATATTCTCACCCTATGCCAAACAGTTAAAACATAAACCTGTGACAGGATTAAAAGTAACCGTTAATGGCGATTTATCTTTGTATTCCCCCAGAGGGCAGTTTCAGCTGCAGATTAGAAACTTATATCCCACTGGGCAAGGTGAGTTATGGTTGGCGTACGAGGCACTAAAAGAAAAACTGGAACTGGAAGGATTATTTTCCCAGGAAAGTAAAAAGCAAATCCCACGCTTTCCCAGTAGAATTGGTATTATTACCAGTAGTGAGGGTGCAGTGCTCAGGGATATCATACAGGTTTTAAATCGCCGTGCACCGCATGTATCATGCCTGATTTATCCTGTTTCTGTTCAAGGTAAATATGCTGCCGGTGAAATCTCAGAAGCCATTGAAATGATGAATCAATATGGAAAAATGGATACGCTTATCGTGGGCAGAGGCGGGGGTTCGCTGGAAGACCTGTGGTGTTTTAATGATGAGCAGGTTGTCCGTACCATATTTGCCTCTCACATTCCAGTTATTACTGCCATTGGTCATGAAACGGATACCACACTTTCAGATTATGCAGCGGATTACAGGGCGCCCACTCCATCAGCAGCCGCTGAAATAGCAGCTGAAGATCGGCAGGAAACCGTTCAGTATTTGGATAATATTTCTGAGAGACTTTATTCAGCATCGAAACAGATTATTTTTGCACATAAAGAAAAAATTGAGAGCTTTCATAAACGCCATGGATTTTTTAAACCTCATTTAGTTCTGGAACAGTGGGATGAAAAACTTAATGTTTTTAATTATCGCCTAAAACAAAGCATTCAGAGTACATTTATTTCCCAAAAAAGAAAAGTGGACTCTTTACAAGATAAAATATTATTATTGAATCCTAAAACTCAGCTAAAAAGAGGATTTGCAATAGCTACAGACTCAAAAAACAATATTATTTTTTCACCTCACCAGGTTAAGGTTAATGATGATGTGACTGTTCAGGTAGCCCGGGGAATATTAAAAACAAAAGTTATAAAAGGGAAAATTCACAATGTCTGAAAAACAAACCTTTGAAAAATCACTCACTGATCTTCAAGCCATCATTGAAGAATTAGAATCTGAAACTCCATCGTTGGATAAAATGGTTCACTTATTTGAAGAAGGCATGAAATTAATGAAAATATGCCGAACTAAATTGGATGAAGTGGAAAATCGTATCTCGACCCTGGTTAAGGAAAATGATGAGTTTAGTGAAAAACCGGGAATAAAACAATCATGATTATCGGGTGTACAGGAAATTATCGTAAGCAGGAATTTTATACCATTCTCCAAAAGGTTCATACCATTTTGAGTGATAAAAACATTGAATTTATCATTTCTTCCGATTTAGAAAAGAATACTGATTTTTTAACCCCTCGGGATTATAAAATAATGGAATTTTCTCAATTAGTTGATAAATGTGATATATTATTCGCCATTGGAGGAGATGGTACTATCCTGTCTACTGTCCGAAGATTAGAACAAAATATGAAACCCATTATGGGCATCCATATTGGAGGATTAGGATTTCTCAGTGAATGTACTGAAAAAAATCTAACTGAGAGTATCAATAGTATCCTTAACAATGATTATGTGGTCACTCAGCGAATGTTATTGGAAGTCCAAATAACTCCTGAAAATGATGCAAAACAAATATTATGGGCACTTAATGATATTGTTGTTGATCATGGTTACTCAGCCAGGCTATTAAAGGCAGAAGTTCATGTCTCAAATCATTACCTGAATACATTTGAAGGAGATGGGGTAATAATATCAACACCAACTGGAAGTACAGCCTATTCATTATCAGCCGGCGGACCCATTATTTATCCTTCAATGGATTCTATAACCATTACGCCAATTTGCCCCCACAGTTTGTCAGCCCGCCCCATTGTTCTCAGGCCTGACGAAACTATTACCATGACTTTTCCGGAGCCGTATGATGGAATTTCATTGGCAGTGGATGGTCAGATTAAAGTGCGGATTGATGATCAAACTCAGATTCAAATAACAAAAGCCTCCCACAGCGCCCAAATCGTAAGCCTTCCGGGAAATGGTTATTTTAAAACTCTCCGGACAAAAATGGGTTGGTCTGGAAAAGTACGTTAGTTTAATTTTTTCTCTCTAAATCAATGAAACAAATATTGATCCTAATTGGAATAATAACCTTTGGTTGTCGGAGTTCTCCGGAAACTTCATTTGATAATTTAAACCAAGCCTTTATCAATTGGTATTTTAAATATCACCCCGTTGAATCTACCCGCTATAATATGAGTAAAGATAATGGCAGGTTTTCATTGAATACCAAATTAGAGATGGATGAATATTATGCCGATATTTCTCGATTTCTAATAGAATTATCTCAAATCGATGCTACCAAGATTGCCCCCAATTCCAGGATTGACTATAATATTCTATATTCTAAATTGGAAAAAATGAAATATGAAATAGACGAATTAAAACCATGGAAGTGGAATCCATTATGGACACTTGATAAATTACATGATGGCTTATATATCTTGAGTGAACGGGAAGGTATGGATATGGATGATAGGGTCTCTGCTATACAATCAAGACTGGGAATAATTCCAGAACTATTGGAAAATTCAAAGATACTCATGACAGCCCATTCAAAAATTCACATTCTCTATAGCAATACCAGGGTGGATAAATTGCTTATTCTCCTTCAGGAATTACCCCTAAAATTAAATTCTGATAATATTACACTCGATAATATTGATGAATTAATTAAAAAATCTAATTTAGCATTAGAAGTTTATAAAAATTGGATTAATTCTCAATCTGTAAAATTTGATGAAATTAATTTCCCTTCAGATTTATCCTTAATCCAGAATGGATTTCATCATTTCACCGGAGGTAAATATCTATTTCCTCATGTTTATGAATTGGCCAAGCAAAAACTCATACCCATTCAGGACCGGTTATTTAATTTGGCGTTACCATTTTACTTAAAGGAAAATGACGAACCCGTTTGGTTAGACCGCGCTGATACTTTGGAAGTCATTCAATGGACGATTGATGATATATATAATAATCCAAAAAATAAGATAAGAAATGATGAGGTGCTTTCCCGATTTTACGAATCATTAACCGCTATTGAAAAATTTTGCTTTACGAAATCTCTCTTACCCAGGAAAAAAAATAAAACCATTAAACTGGAATTTGCACCTAATTACAGCAGTTCTCAATCTCCGGTTTTCTTATTTGATAATCATCCCAAAAAAGTTTCCATGGATATCGTTTATAATATAAAAGCTCCTGTGGATGATTTTGGAGAATATAATTTGAACAGGCAGGAAATAGATATTATCAATGCTACGCATATTCTCCCGGGTTATGGGTTACAGTTGGGATACTCTCAAAATTATGCATCCATGATTCGATATTTATTTCCCGATTTAGTGACTGTTTCCGGATGGAAATCCTATGCTTTAAATATGTTAATAGAAGAAGGATATGGAAATTGGGCCCAGGAGTATCATATTTTAAAATTAAAGGAAGAACTTTCCATGATTGCTCGGGTAATTATGGAAATGCGGTATTATTCTGGTGAAATCAACCGGGAGGATGCCAAGAATTATCTTATTGAAATGGCTTTTATGAAAGAGGATGAAGCCCAATTGGCACAAATGGAATCGGATTTAGATTATTTTTCCGGCACGGCCTCATTCATTGGGATAATGGAATTGAATTCACTTTTAGCAGAGTATAAACGCAAGCAGGAGGATAATTTTTTGCTTTCTGAATTCCATAGATTAATATTAAAGGATGGAGTAATCCCTCTCTTTGAATTGAAGAAAAGAGTATTACCTCCGTAAATTAACACCCTAATTATGGATCTATATAAACTACACAAAAATAATTTAGAATATTGGGATGCCATTGCTGGAATGGTGGATCAATCTATTGATATTGCTTTAAATCTATCTCAAAGCGGCCATCCTGGTGGTTCTCGCTCTAAAGTACCTGCCCTGGTAACCACATTATTATCAGGTGTCATGAAATGGGATATTCTCAATCCCGGTGCAACATTTGGTGATCGATTTGTTTTGGTTGCGGGACATACCAATCCAGTGGTCTATGCGACTTTGGCAGTATTCAATGAAGCCCTGCGGAGAAAATACAGACAGACGGGTGATCTAAAATATGTAAATCCAATGGGAGATAAATTTACACTTTATTGGGAAGATTTACTGAGACTTAGGCGAAGAGGAGGTCTTCCCGGTCATGCTGAGATGGAAGGGAAAACCCTGTTTTTTAAATATAATACGGGACCATCAGGGCATGGGGCAGCACCTGCCGCCGGTGAGGCCTTTGCTCTTAAATACAGTGGCGCCCAAAATACTAGAGTTTTTGCTATGGAAGGGGAAGGTGGACTCACTACCGGTGTTTCCCACGAAGCAAGAATTGCAGCCTACGGTTTGGGACTGGGTAATTTAATCTACGTTGTTGATTGGAATGATTACGGGATTGATGACCGCCCCTTCAGCGATATAAAAGCAGGGAGCCCCAAAGATTGGTTTGAACCCTATGGCTGGAAAGTCGCAGGAACAGAAAATGGTGAAGATTGGGAAAGTATTCTTACTGCATATGATGAATTATTTGAATCTGAAAATAAAAATCAACCCAAGGCATTATGGCTGAAAACTCGCAAAGGCAGGGGCTATGATAAATTTGACAATGCCAGTCACGGCACCCCCCATAAACGAAACTCTAAAGAATTTTGGAATATAAAACGAGAATTCGGTGAACGCTTTGGAGTACAATTTCAGCATCTGAATACAGAAGCATCCGAAGATTTTGAAATAAATAAAATACAAATGGCAGATACGCTTCAATCGGTGATGTCATTATTTGATTCTTTGGATGGTTTAGCCGATTACCTGGCAGACAGACTACTTGAGATTGCCGATTCTATCCCGGAAAATAATTCTGTAAAAATGGGGTTTGAACAAAACCCTTTTGATGATGACACAATCTACGATTATAAAAACTATCCCACTAATTTATATCTTGAGCCGGGTGAAAAAGCACCCAACCGTGCTGCCTTTGGGAATTTTGGATCCTGGCTGAATTCCTATTGTCAAGAAAAGTATGGCAGGCCCCTGGCATTGGTCTGTTCAGCAGATTTAGCTGGATCTACCAATATTGCTGGTTTTAGCAAAGGGTGGAATAATAACCCGGATTTTGGTATGTATCATCGTGAGAGAAATCCTAAAGGAACATTGCTTCCCCAGGGAATCACTGAATTTGCAAATGCCGGGCTCATGACTGGTATTAGTACCGTAAATTTTGCCAAAGACCCCTATAAAGAATTTAATGGTTATCTCACTTCCTGCAGTACCTATGGGTCATTTTCGTATTTAAAATACGGAGCATATCGATTATTCAGTCAAATTGCACAAGACTCCCAATTGAAGGTAGGTAAAACAATTTGGGTAGCAGGGCATTCAGGACCAGAAACAGCAGAAGATTTTCGAACCCATTTTGGAATTTTCGCACCAGGCGTAACGCAATTATTCCCTGAAGGTCATATTCTCAACTTGCACCCCTGGGAGTATAATGAAGTTCCAGTCATGCTGGGTGCCGCATTGGCTACGGATATACCTATTATTGCTTTACATTTAACCCGGCCATCCATTGAAATACCCCATCGTATAAACTTGGGTATGGCATCACATTTTGAAGCCGCCAAGGGTGCTTATCTGATTAAAGATTATGATGATGATAGAGAAATAGAAGGAGTAGTATTAGTAAGAGGCACCTCTGTCATAAATGAATTATGTTCTATTCTTCCTCAAATTATTGCAGATGGACCCAATATAAAAATTGTAGCGGCGTTGTCCTGGGGATTATTTCAATTACAGTCCAAAGAATATCAACGGTCAATTATGAAAAAGGATGAATGGTTGGATTGTATGGTTATTACCAACACATCCATAGGAAATATGTCACATTGGGTACAGCATCCCATTGTGAAAGAATATTCTTTATCTCCGGATTGGGATAATGGTTGGCGGTATGGTGGCAATTTAGAAGAGGTGATTGATGAATCTCATTTATCAGCCCATTGGCAATTAGAAGCCATTCAAAAATTCAGCAGTGAAAGAAAATTACGAATAGATTCGTTGAAGAAATCCATTCCAGAAACTATATTTGAAAAAATGGAGATAGGATGAAAACCGATTTCGCATCCCGCCTTACAAAACTCGGTACAGAAACAGCATTTGCAGTATCACAGCATGTAGCTGAATTTGAAGCTGAAGGCAATAAAGTTTATCCCTTTCATTTAGGTGACATTAATATCCCCACCCCAGAGAATATTATGGAAGCTGCAAACAGAGCGCTTCAAGATGGAAAAACGGGGTATAATCCATCGGTTGGTATCCCCCAATTACGGGATGTTCTGGCAGAAAAAATTGGTAATGAGCGAGATATTTCTTTAAGCCGGGAAAATGTAGTTGTACAGCCTGGAGGCAAACCTGTTATATCCAAATTTATCCAAGCATTAATGAACCCAGGTGATGGGGTGCTCTACCCAAATCCGGGCTATCCAATCTATGAAAGCCAGATTGAGTTTCATGGTGGAATTCCGCTGCCTTATGATTACATCCCCAAGCCCAATGGATTTAGTATCAATAGGGATAGGGTAGAGGAAATGATAGATACCAATACTCGGTTATTTATTTATAATAATTACCAAAATCCCATGGGTGGGGAATCTGACCTGGATGAAATGGATTGGATTGCTGATTTAGTTCAGCGCCATGATTTATGGCTGCTTAGTGATGAAGCCTATTTTAATATACAGTATTCTGGAAAACCAAAAAGTATAGTATCCCTGCCTGGAATGCAGGAGAGAACGGTCATATTATATACTTTTTCTAAAACCTATGCCATGACCGGTTGGAGGCTTGGTGCGGCAATTGGTCCTGCAAATTTAATGAAAATATTTGCCAAACTAGGTGTGAATGATGAATCCTGTACCAATCATTTTATTCAATATGGTGGAGTAGAAGCGCTCACTGGGAATCAAGAGGGCTCTCAGAGTATTCTAGCTGAATTAAAAAAACGAAGAGATTCCTTATATGGAAAATTAAACGAAATGGAAGGAGTTTCATTATATATTCCAAATTCCACATTTTATCTTTTTCCAGATGTGACAGACTTGTACCATCAAATTGAAGCCAAATCGTACGAAGATTTTCGATCCATAGTATTGCGGGAAACAGGGGTTTCATTTTGTACACGGGAACATTTTGGTACTCCCCAGCCTAATGAAGACCGAAAATATATACGCTTTGCCTATTCAGGCATATCTGTACCAGAAATTGAAGAGAGTATGGCAATATTTCAGGAGTATTTTGAAAGGCAGCATGCTCTAACTCTCCCTTAATTAATATATTATTTTAATAGAATTAACGTAGAACCAAATGATTAGAAATATTAATTAGACTAAACAAAAAAAGGTAGCAATTGCTACCTTTTTTCATTGTTATTTAAAACGCTCATTTGTTTTACTTAGGAAGAGTTAACACTGGCGAGCAAACAATAACTATATATAAGACCAATCCCAATTAAAAAGGTTACATTTTTTTCAAGTGGTTAAAAAATACAGAATTAACTTGGAGTGGAAATTAATGATTATGCGTGACTATATTATTTTTTTCGATAGACTTTTTGCTTCTAAACACAGTAAATAAAATTAAACTCACCATCATCCCAGGGTACATAGGATCCAATCCCCAAATATAGTCGGGATAGCCATCTGAGGTAAGATTTGAAATCCCATGTATGTGCCAACAGATTGCTAAAGCAGGAGGAATTAGCAATTGGATAATTGGTTTATTAATCTGCGTTTTATAAAGACCAGCTATTAAGGGTATGAGCAATGCCGGGACTACAAAAGAACCTACCAAATACCAGATATCTACCGCATATTCAAAATAAAGAGCCAGGCAGATGGAAAATAGGGCGGTGACACCTAATCCCACACGGGTGAGTTGGATCATTTTCTCATCTGAAAGTTTTAATCCCAAAACGATTGGTAAATCCCTGCCAATAGTATAAGCGGAAATGAATGTGAAGCTGTCCACCGTGGACATAACAATGGCAAAGAGTGAGACCAAAAACATTCCCTTGGCAAATGGGGGCAAGAGCAGGGCGGCTAAATCCAGATAAGGGCTGGTCTCCACAACCGGCAGGACTGCCAGTGCGTAGAGTCCGGACAGGACCGTCATGCAGTCAAATATCACCCAGAAGCCCACAGAAATGAGTATTCCCCTTTGAACGGTTTTCAGGGATTGTCCGGCAAAACTGCGTTGGTAAAATCCTGGATCAATAAAAGTAATGAGGGCGATAAAGCCCCAGACGAAGATGAATGTCCAACTGAAATTACCGGGGATAGAAGAATTGCAAATCCGGTAAACATTAGGACAAACTGCAGCTTATCGGTACGAACCACAGCGGAGAATCCCCCGGTAACAGCATACATCAGAGATAAGGAAGCTCCCAAAACCAATGCCCAGAAAACCGGAATTCTCCAGACAAAATCAAAAAGTGTGGCTAGAATTTTTAAATAAGGGGCAGGAGTGGTGAGAAGGATTACGCAGACTATGGCTATGAGAGCAGGGATTTTCCCAAATGATTTAAGAAAGAGCTCCGGTATGGTGGGGATGCTGGACTCAATAATTTTGGGTGCGATATATTTTACAAAGAGCAGGGCGGCAATATAGTAAAACAATCCGAAGATAATCCAGGTGACAATACCGTTTTCATAAGTGAAACGGCCTACTTCCAGGATTCCGCCGTACCAGGTACTTACCAAGGTTGCCACCAAGGCCGGAATGGTGAGTTTCCTACCGGCAAAGAGGAAATTATTTATCCCATTTTCAGAGCGTTTATAAAAACCAAACCCCAGCGTTGCCATGAAATACAGCAGTACCAAGGTTTGATCTAAGTTACA
>SCKP01000016.1 GCA_004124405.1 Fidelibacterota bacterium
AATTGAAGATGTAAAAGAAGCCATAATATTAGTTGAAAAGGGTTTGCTATATGATCCGAATCATGAAACTGCATTGGCTTTATCAATTATGATTCCCACGTTTCAAATGAGGCATAATAAGGATGAATTTGATTTATTCTCTCTTAGAAAACTCACTATTCAAATGGAGAGACTTATTGAAAAATTTCCCGACTCACCATTTACCATATCCATGAGCGGATTTTATTATTTAATAAGATATAGATTCACAGAAAATAAAAAAGATGCTCAATTTGCATTAGATCAATTATTAAAATCTCATTCAATTATAAAAAACAATATGCCCCTAATAGAAAATTCACAAAATTATGCTAAGGAACTAAACTTTAAGTGTATCCCACTAGCATTTTTCATACTATCTAGAGATGATGATGCATTTGAGTTTCTACAAAGTAATAAAAACATGATGTGCCCAGATAGTACATTGACTTGTTTATCTTCAAACAGCTTACGTGAATTAGAAGGAATATTTTATAATAATTATTATTATGAAACAGCTCTTGAGATCATTCAATTAACCATTAATAAATCAACACAAGAATTAGATGATGAGGGCTTCAGCTTAGATCTAAAAGCATTTGAATATTACAGAGCCGGAATGATTTACATGAAATGGGGAGAATATGATAAAGCAATCAATAACTTTGAAGAATGTTTGGAAATTGCAAAAGTTTTAGAACGAGATAATGTCACATTTGATGAGGAATTACTAATGCATAGGATTGGACTAAATCACTATTATAATGGAAATATGAAAGTTGCAAATGAAATACTATTAGAAGGGATAGAAATCTGGAATATAAATAATATTAATACAGAAAATATTATCTGGGATGGTCTGGGACAATTAAATGTTTTATGTGGACTGACAAGTTTAATGAATGGCAATATTGAAAAAGCAAAAACAACAATTTCCAAAGTCGAATCACAGTTGGATGATATGGAGATGAAGCTTGAACAAAAAAACGAGTATTTTATTTACTACTATTTGTACCTTTATTATAATGAGCTAAATCAATCTTCCAAAGCATTTAAAAATCTTGAGACTGCTTATAATAATATTGATAAAAAACAAATTGATCAATATAACAATCATCCTGAAAAAGATACACATCCCCGATTTTTTTACTGTCGAGATATCATTACGGCATACGAAAGTAACCTGAATCAATAAACGGAATTGATAGAAAAATTCCGGCAAATACCCCTACCTCCTTACCAGAATATTCATTGGAGGAAATGCTTCAGGAATCCCTGGCATTTTACCGGAAACTAAACAACCGCCGCACCATCCGGGATTTTTCAGATAAACCAATTGAGCGGGAAGTGATTGAAAATTGCATTAGAACTGCCGGCACGGCTCCCAGCGGCGCTAATATGCAGCCCTGGCATTTTGTACTGATTTTAGATCCGAAGATTAAAAAGAAAATCCGCATTTCTGCCGAAAAAGAGGAGAAAGAGTTTTACAAAACCCGGGCTCCCAAGGAGTGGCTGGAAGCGCTGGCGCCCTTAGGTACAGACAATATAAAACCTTATCTGGAGACCGCTCCCTACCTGATTGCCATTTTCATGCAGCGCTATGGCAAACTCCCCGATGGCCGCAAGATGAAGCATTATTACGGTCTTGAGTCGGTGGGTATTGCTACAGGAATGCTCATCACCGCCATCCATAATGCCGGGTTAGCATCACTGACGCATACTCCCAGCCCTATGGGTTTTCTGAATGAAATATTAGATCGGCCAAAAAATGAGCGTCCATTTCTACTATTGGTTGTGGGTCGCCCGGCTAAAGATGCCAGGGTACCGGATATAAAGCGGAAAGATATCAGTGAGATTATGACAGAATTTTAGTCATTCAGCCTCACTTAATTCACGTAAAGTGACTTCCGCTACAAAATTATTTTCTATTCTTTTCTATTTTTTAGAATAACCAGGAAAGGAAATAGAGATGATTTATAAACTAACACCGAAGAAAAGTAGGGATGTTAAAACCCTCAT
Organism: Fidelibacterota bacterium; assembly: GCA_004124405.1. Lineage (GTDB taxonomy): Bacteria > Fidelibacterota > Marinisomatia > SCGC-AAA003-L08 > D37C17 > D37C17. Next base: position 2,038 of record SCKP01000016.1, read on the forward strand.
AGAAGCAGAAACTGAAAAAGCAGCTATTTTATATTTCGCTGCTCTTCTTCACCTTTCGGCGGACGACCTGTTACAAATTTATAAAATTCGCTAGGCTTAATCCCCCAGGATTGCGTTTACCAGAATAACAATATCCAGAACGTCTACCATTCCATCGTTATTCATATCTGCCGCTGCCAATTCATCATCGGTGGGGACGTGTATCTCAATGATAATTCCAATGACAATCACAACATCCAGTACATCTATGGCACCATCATCATTCACATCTCCCTGAGGGGTATGAAATCCTGAAGCGCCCTGAATATGAACGCCCATTTCTACTATTGGTTGTGGGTCGCCCTGCTAAAGATGCCAAGGTACCAGATATAAAGCGGAAAGATATCAGTGAGATTATGACGGAGTTTAAATAAAAAGGCACCTTTTTCAAGATGCCTTTCAATTTACCCCTAGAGAGATGTATTATTGGAAAGAGTCACTCCAGGGTTAGTCTTCCTTCCTAATTTCCCAAAATTTCATTTACCAATAAAATAATATCCATAATATTGAGAACATTATCATTATTCAAATCTAATGCGGTAAACTGACAATTATCAGCTTCATTGGTATTTAGTACAAAATTAACCAATTGAATTACGTCAAGAATATTGGTTATGCCATCACCATTGGCATCACCCAAAATAGTATCACCACAGGGGTTACCAATACTAACCGATTCAATCACCGTTGTGGTATTATATCCAGTAACCGTTAATAGAATTTCATCGTCGGTTTCAAAACTGCCATCCAGTTCAATTACAGCATTTCCTGAATCATCGGCATAGGCTGCTCCTAAATACTCTCCATCTACTGAAAGGGCAGCCAAGTTAAAATCACCGCCACCAGATACATTTACAGAATAGGTTGATGCCCCAACTTCAATAGAACCGCTATGGCTTACGGAAATTTCAGTGGGGGAGCCCGTTCTGAGAACCACACTGGGATCACCGAAAATTACCCAATGATCAGTTTCGTTATCGCCGGAATTGCCATATTCGTCGTTCATTTTCAGGCAGCCATTAAAGGATACTCCACCAAAAGTAACTTTGCGATTATTGATATAACTTTCCACCAGGATATCCACCATTTCATCTTGAGCAGACATAGGAGGTGCCCAGCCCTGATAAATGGTTGACATAAAAGAGGCAATTCCACCAGAAGGCTCACCATTATGAGTGGCTCTTTGGAAGGCTTCACCCAGGCAGTTATACCCTGCGAAATTTCCAGTAACACATCCCACGGTACATACAAATGGAAGTTCGTTTGCATTAGTCAACGAATTTACGTGAGAAGTATTAAAATTAGTAGTAACAATTACGGTTACATCTCCGTGCCCGGTATAATGAAGCATGCTTCGACCATCATTAAGAGCATTTTTAAGGGTAGTGCTGTTGGGATTTCCACTGGCATCAGATCCACCATGGCTGCCATCATACATTTCATCCACTGAATAGTAGGTATAATCCAATAAATCTGCTCTCATATTGCGGGCATGCTGCCAATCGGCTTCACCATCGTCTCCATAACCAGCCCCTTCATTAGATGCCACCATAACACCTTTTCCATACCAATCAGCACCCAATTGAGGATCCCGCTCATATTCTATAGACCTCTCCACCTGGGTATTTACATGGGAGGTGTTCTCTGCTGAGAACCTGCCTACAAAGAATTCAGGATACGAATCATTTCCAGATATATAAGCATACCAAATATCTGATTCACCGCCCCCATAGTTTTTAGAAGGAATCTGGGTAATATCCCCTACTAATAGGAGATATGCTAAATTATGAGAATCATAAAAATCTTCTACATAGTTCTTAATAGAAGTATAACTCGTACCAGTTTCGGAGACTGATACCATGGTGGTTTTCAGTCCTTTTTGATTTTTCCATTCAACAAAGGGTTCCATTGCATCCATAAATCCATTATAACTAATAATAAGCATTTCACCATCCTCAGGAACAGGTATATAGCGGGTGTCATTTTCCTCATAGTTCAGGAAGTGGTTTGTATACATATTGTGATAATCCAAATTTGGTTTTACAGAAGGGCTTTTGGTGTGAAATGAGTTAATACTTTCCCTATCGTTGAAACTGATTTTTATAGTCATTTGATGAATAACCTGCAACTCTCCAGTAATAGGATTATATTGAAATGGATTAAATTGAATAACTTGTCCTCGAAAATTCCGGAGGATATATGGATCGGTTAAATGAGCAATTTCCCCTGGGAAGAATTCATTTTTTTGATAAGCAATCCCCTCAATATAGGGCACTGAAAAAATATCAATATTCCGCGGTAAATTGCCCTTGGACGCAGGAATTTTGTATTTATCAAAAGTTGAGCTTTCAGTTTTAATTATTTCCAAGGTAGTTCCACTTAAATCAGGAATAATGATAGATCTATTTACATGGGGAAGAATTGGTGAACCCGCTTGTAGAAAATTTGGTTCATCTTCCAGATAAATAGCATCATACTCATTTCCATTTACCTGAATATATTCTCTTTCAAAATAGTTTAGTTGGAATTGAACTATAATATGTTCTGATGTCTCAGATTTAATAAAAACATCCACTGGGATATCTTCATTGGTGAATTGAATAGTGCTTCCTGAAAGAAGTGCTGTGAAAGCAATTAGAGTTGTATAGTTTATAAATTTAATCATTTATTTTTACCTTATTTATATTCGATCCCCTACAATCAACTTGCCGGAAATTTAATATTATCTTTTTAATGCTGCTTAATGGAATACTGAAACAAAATGTAACGATGCTAATGGAAATTATTTATTGAGAATAAAAAAACAGCACTAATGCTGTTTCTAAAGTACCGATTTATAAATTTATGGGTATCTATAAAGAGTTGTTGGTTAATCTCCCAGTATTGCGTTTACCAGAATAACAATATCCAGAACGTCTACTATTCCATCGTTATTCATATCTGCCGCTGCCAATTCATCATCGGTGGGGATGTGTGTCTCAATGATAATTCCAATGACAATCACAACATCCAGTACATCTATGGCACCGTCATCATTCACATCTCCCTGAGGAGTGGATGAAAATCCCATGTCACATGTCCAATCTGAGGAGCCGCATTCATTGACACTTTCAATACAATAATTGTAAACCACATTAATTTCAGCGACAACATCTGTATATGCTGTTTGATCTGCGGATACAATGCCCATCCATGAACCATCTCTATATATTTTGTATTCATCGGTTGCATCGGTCCCTGCCCAAATTATCTGTACCTGGTTTGTATAATCTCCATCACTGGCATTTACAAACGATGTGGATGAAGGTGCCGTCTTTTTACTGCCGGGATTACAAGTTAAATTGGAACTCCCACATTCATTATTTGCCTGGATACAATATATATGCTCAATTCCCGTTTGAGCGCCCCAATCTTCATAGGTAGAATCTCCTGCATCTAATTGGGCAATTATTTGATCATCCCGAAGGAGAGTTTGACTGGTTGTTCCTGAAGAGACAGGTGACCAGTTTAAATTCACCATGAAACAATCTTCTCCATCGGAGGCTAAGAGGTTTGTGGGACTTTCAGGCTCTTCACAGGAATAGAAAAACTCCAGTTTTATAAAATCTATGCAGTAATTGTCTTCTGAGCCGATCCTCGGCATGAGCATACCTCCACTCCAAATACTGCCTACAATGTATTCATTATCAGTGTAATCTATACTCAATTCATAATCATGAGACCAGTTCTCGTTATCATCCATCATGCCCATATAGGTTTCAGACCAGACAGGAAGAGCATCACACTGGGCGCCTCTCACAGTAACACGAATCTCCTCTATTGTCTGGTAATAGGGCGGCTGATAGCCATACCAAGCTTCTCCCCAGTAATCCAGGGGATTCCACCAACTGTCATCCCAGCCCAGTTTTATACAGTCACTTGCCCCACTCAGACAGGCGCAGGTTAATTCAATTGCATCATCTTCAGACCATGTGCCCTGAGTTTCGCTACCCTGTTTGAGATCCACCCAAAATTCCCGTGAATCGTTTATTAGCTTATAATCATTATTTAAGACGGAATAAAATTCTTCTGTTAAAACCAACTGTATTTCAATTAAATGATGATTTGACATTATTCGATGGTAAGATGCCGGGCCGGAATATAATTCTAAATCTGGCATAATGTCATTTACCAGGGCAAAAAGACTATCATTTTTAAGGTCTAATTGAACCAAAACGAGATTATCAGTTTGGCTGTTATCCACAAGGGCTTCAATTCGTCCAGCTGGCGTAAATTCTTTATTAATAATTTCGGGCGGATTTTCATTTTGTGCCGCTAAAATGGTTAGTCCCAAGAGTAATAAGATGGATTTTGATAGCTTGTTCATGGATTGAAATTACAGAAATTGGAGCAATTTTAAAAGCATAATCCTTATTTTTATAGTCGAGAGGATATATCACTTTTCATTATGAGCGGCATTTTAGGATTAAATACAAAAAATGATTGTGTTGTTATCGAGGGGAAAAGGTAATTTAATGGTATGAAAATTTTTCTAAAAGTAATCGCTATAACTCTCCTGTGCATATCATTTTTATATAATCAGGTAAATACAGAATCATTGCGCGGTAATAATCTATTACCTGGTATTCACCATAACTTGGAACTTGATTTTGCATATATATCCGGAAATACAGAAATTTTAAATCTGAACGGTTCTTACCGGGCTGATTACGTATCTAATTCCAATTGGCATGGATTTTTTGTATGGAAATATGACCGTGCATTTGAAAAGTCAAAAGAAAATTTCACCTATAAAGGATTCGGACATTTAAGAGCTACTAAGCCAATTAAATCACATATCTATTTTGAAGGATTTGTTCAGAAGGAATTCAACCATTTTATTGATCTGGAAAATCGAGAATTGGCAGGTGGAGGATTTCGGGTTAATCCATTTAACCAGTTTTACCTGGGTTTGGGAATTATGAGTGAAACAGAAAAGTACCAAAACAAACCTCATAGTCAGCATTTCATTAAATCAACTAATTATTTGAACTATTCCCTGAAATTATTTGAAATACTGGAGCTGCAGAATATTCTGTATTATCAGTTTAAACTGAAGGATCCGGGTGCTTACCGTATTTTATGGGATGGAAAGCTTACTATTTCAGGGTCGAAGAATATCTCATTTCATATTAATTGCCACTATCGATATGATTTAGAATCTGGTAATCCAAATTATTTTGAAATTTCCAATGGACTGGGTATTCAGTTTTAGGCTTGGTTAGTAATTAAATTGGGAACAAAAAGTTCTATTATCTGTAACAAGAGAAGTTGTAAATTACACGAAGAGGAATTTTAGGTTATTAATAAATTCAATTACTCATAAAGAAGGAAAACAATGAAAAGAGTTATATATTTAATCATTTTAGCCATGAGCCTTACGCTGGTTTTTTCACAGGGGAAGCCCTGCTGTAAGAACAAAAGCTATAAAGGGAAAGTAGCTTGTAAGTTTAACCGGGCAAATATTGATTTAAATAAAGATGGCACTGTGGCGGAAGATGGTACACAGATAGCAGTTGCCGGTATACAATGTCCTCTTAGTGTACAAAACACTTCTATCAATAAGAAAAATTGCACAAATTGTGCTAAATCTACCTGGTGGAAATTCTGGGGAAAAAAGAAAGGATGTTGTAATACAAATTCTTGATTTCAGGAAAAATTAATTTATTCTCGAAGAGAACATGATACAAGCTGTTACAATATTAATTTTGTCTTGTATTAGGAACAAACTATAAGTTAATGGTGAAAAGATTGGGTGGAGATCTGCATATAATAAAATTGATCCTCATCACAAAAAGGGACATTAAATAACAGTAAACTTGAATAAAAGGAAAGTAAAATAATGAAGAATATAAAACTAATAACAATACTGGCACTCTCTAGTGCTGTTTTATTCGCTGGAAAAGCCACGGCTCATAAAGCTAAGGTTAACTTTAAGGAAACTGTTGTAGCCCGTTCTGAGTCTTCTGGCTCAATTGCTGATCTCGTAATTGATTCTGATAAGGCTATACATGGCTTGCAATTTGATATTTCTTATAATCCATCAGAAATAAAATCTATACAACCTGAAGCTATATCTGGTTTTGAGGTTAAATTTAATGAAATATCTGAAGGTGTCATTCGCGGTCTTATTTTCAGCATGCAAGGCCAGGCTTTACCTAAAAATTTAAAATTTGAATTTTTAAATGCAGACGGTTTTGAAGGTACCAGTACTATTGAATTTAAAGACATCATTTTAGCTGATAGCCAAGGTAATGGTGTAGAAGTTGAAGTGCAAACTTATGATATCAGTTTTTCTAATGTATTACCAATTAAAACTGAATTAACAGATGCATATCCAAATCCATTCAACCCCAGTTCAACCATTAATTACGGACTAATGAATGATGGACATGTTGAAATAATGATATATGATGCCACTGGCAGACTTGTTGATGAATTGGTTAACCAAAATCAAACTGCTGGTTACCATAGCATTACATGGAATGCTTCTAATCAGGCAAGTGGTATGTACTTTGCTAAAATGATTGCCGGAGATGTTGTTCAGACTCAAAAGCTTGTACTTCTCAAATAAGTTTATTCATTTTTGAATGCTAATAAAAAGGCAGAAGACCTACGTCATCTGCCTTTTTTTAGTTACGTCACATTATCTCAATTATTGTATACCTAAATTATAATCCCTGTAATTTAATAATAGGGATAATAGAAAAATTGGAGAGGAAAAGGGAGTTAACAATAAAAATGAAACATAAATTAATAAACCTATTAATACTCGGATTGGGTATTGTGCAAGTGTTTGCAAGTACACCTCAAATATCTGACAATACTTTTCTCTTTTGCCTGAAACCAAATGTAGAACCTTTAGAGATTGTTAGAAATGGTAATGAAGTTATTGTAAGTATTGAGGAATTGAATGATGCATTCCGAACAATTCAAGTTACCAATATTGAACCATGGATACACCATGCTACTGAAATGGATAGAGATGGAGAGGTTTATCTGAATCGTATTTATCGAGTATATTTAAATGACAACCGTAGTATTTCAACTGAACAATCTATTGCTATAATAGGAGAAATCCCGGTTACCCTTTATGCCGAAAATGAATACCTTCGCAAACCCCTTTATACACCTAATGATCCTGCACTTGGTAATCAATGTAGCATTCCTGCTGTAAAAGCAGATATTGCCTGGGATTATTGGGATATCCCTGATGATATGCCGGGCGATCAAAATGTACTATTAGCATCTGTTGATACAGGGGTGGATTATACACACCCTGATTTGGTGGCAAATCTCTGGGTAAATCAAGGGGAAATCCCCGCTCTAATTTATGAAATTGGTGTTGACGTAAATGAAGATGGATATATTTCTTCCCTTGAAATTGCTGATTTTATGTCCACCCAAAGTGATTTAAATGAAGATGGCATATCAAACTTTCGAGATGCTCTCACATATGGGTCACCCTTTATGGATGGCGTTGACAACGATGGAAATGGCTATGTGGATGATCTCATCGGCTGGGATGCCTCTGGAACATCTGGTACTCCAGATAATGATCCATTCCCTAAAACAGGTATTCCAAATAACAGTACATGGGCACACGGAACACATGTAGCTGGAATTATGGCTGCTACAACAGATAACGGTTTAGGAATGGCATCTACTATGTTCAACGGAAAAATATTATCAGTTAAATGTTCAATGGATGGGCCAGCAACTGATGAGCCGGGCATCCATGATGGATATAATGGTATTACTTATGCGGCAAAAGCAGGTTATTATGCTGGTGCACGTACTATCATTAATAACAGTTGGGGCGGTGGTGGCTTTAGTTCCTCAGAAAATTCAGTAATTAATAATGCCTACAATACCTATGGCGCTATTGTACTCGCTGCAGCAGGTAATGGAACTGATGATGGGCAAGAAGAATATGCAGCCCATTATCCATCGAGTTATGACAATACAATTTCTGTCTGTGCCATTGGTTGTAATGGTATATGGGGTAATTGGGCCACTTATCATACCACTGTTGATCTGGCTGCCCCAGGTGAAAATGTTTATAGTGCCATTATTGGAACCGGCTATGAATCATGGGCTGGATCTTCAATGGCTAGTCCAAATGCAGCCAGTGTTCATGGTCTGGTATGGGCATATCACCCTGAATGGACAAACCAGCAGGTCCGGGACCAGGTTTCACTATCGGCTGACCCTTTTATTTATGATATTAATCCAGATTATATTGACTGTAATGGAAATAGTACCGGGGGATATTGTCTGGGTACAGGAATGGTAGATGCCCATAAAGCCATTGGCTTAAATTTTTCACCGAATATTATAATTGAAGATTATTTTATCGATGATTCTGCTGGAGATTCAGATGGTCTTGCTAATCCAGGAGAAACAGTTAACTTATCGTTTGCTCTTTTAAATGTTGAAGGTTGGGTGGATGCATTTAATGTTTCAGCATATCTATCCTCAAATAACTCGGATGTAATTATTTCTAACGATTTTGCAAATTATGGAAATATTTCAGCGGGAAATACTGAAAGCGGAGATTTCTTTGAAGTTACATTTTCAGATGGGATAGCATTAGAAGATGTAACATTTCAGCTTCAAATTGTAGGTGAAAGTATTGATTATCAATATGATCAAATTAGGGTTATAGATATAACCGTATCTCTAAACCAATCGGGTTTTCCTATTTCCACAGCAGAAGTAAAAGCCAGTCCCCTGGTTATAGACCTGGATGGTGATGGTGATGATGAAATTATCTTTGGTGATAATAATGGCTTTGTCCATATCTATAATGCCGATGGAACTGAAGTTGAAGATGATACCTTCCCCTATGATACAGGCAACCAAATCTGGGGATCTGCTGCTGCCGCTGACTTGGACAATGATGGGCTCCTGGATTTTGTAATAGCCTCTAAATCAAAACATCTCTACATCTTTGATAAAAACGGACTCAAGACAGACTATAATGCCAACAAATACTTAATGGGCACACCTGCAATAGGAAACCTGGATGATGATGATGATCTGGAAATAGTTATAGGTGGATATTCAAGCAATAACCAGATATTTGCTATAAATCCAGATGGCAGTAATGTAGATGGCTTTCCCATGGCTTTAGGTGAAAAAACAAAAGCTGGAGTTGCCCTGGCTGATTTTAATGGAAACGGTAAAGATGATATAGTATTTGGAACCGATGATAACAATATCTACCTCATCTATGATGATGGAACAATAGCTCCTGGATTTCCCTTTACAGTTGGAGATAAAATACAAGCAGCTCCTGCAATACAGGAAATAGATGGAGAAAAAGTAATATTTTTCGGGAGTAATGATAACAGCTTCTATGCTATTAAAAGTGATGGCAGTTTACTGTTCAGTGTACTAACTGGAGGCAAAGTACTTACCTCTCCCTCATTTTTAGAAGAAAATGGACAGCTATCTATTTTCTTTGGTTCCAATGATGATATGATCTACGCTGTTGATAGCCAAGGCAGCTCTCTACCTGGCTGGCCCATAGAAGTCAATGGCACCATTGGAGGATCTGTAGTATTTTCTGATTTAGATGGTGATGGACAGGCTGAAGTCTTAGCTTCTACAGATATGGGTGAAATAGTGGCATTCCACTTAAATGGTGATGCCTATCCATATTTTCCCATTGTAAACGATTTTCCCTTTTCTGGTTCACCTATGACAACGGACCTTGATAATGATGGTGATTTAGAAATCATAACCGGTTCTGGTAGTAATTTATTTGTGATTGATATTAAAGAGTCTGGCAGTAATAGTAATTACTGGAGTATGTACCGTGGTAATAAACTAAGAAGCGGCACCTACATGCCTGGTGATGATACTTCCTGCGGTGCTGATCTTGGTGATGTTACCGGTGATGGCAACATCAACATTTTAGACCTGGTACAGATTGCCAATTACATATTAGAAGTATCCACCCCTTTATACGAATGTGCTGCTGACTATACCCAGGATGGCAATGTAAATATCCTGGACCTGGTACAGATTGCTAACTACATTTTAGATAATTAATTAGATTCACAAAAGCATAATAAAAAAGCCCGGCAGTACCGGGCTTTTTTTATTACTAAAGAATTCATTAATCCTTTTGGTATAAGATGTGAAATTCTTGTAAATTTTTAGTCTTGTTTCAACGTATTTATGACTAAAAATAATTCTTCCAGAACACTTGTCAACTTGCTGGGTATTCCTTCATTATTAGCAATAATATATTTAGGAGACTCCTATTCCAATATTCCGATTTTCTCTGTTTTTATAGGAATTGTGCTTTATTTAGGCGCTTTAGAAATTGCACCTCTGACAAAAACTAAAAATGGCCAGCCTGTTATTTCTGTTTTGTTATTATTCTTAGTCCTATTACAAATTGGAAGGATTCCCGGAATTAATTGGGAGATACCCGTTCACATATTAATGATTGGATTAACCTTTACCGCCATGGCAATTGAAATATTCCGAAAGAAAGAAACACCGCTCCTCAACATATCAATATTGGTTTTCTCATTTGTCTGGTTGGGATTAATGCTGGGTTCTTTATCAGTATTGAGAAATCTGCCAGATATTGGGTTTAAGATAACTCTTGCTCTTTTTCTCTCAGTTTGGATATGTGATACTGGAGCATTTTTCTTTGGAAAAAAGTTTGGAAAGAAAAAAATATTACCAGATGTTAGTCCGAAAAAGACCTGGGTGGGCACAATTGCAGGATTTATGTGTTCTGTAGTTTTCTTATTAATACTCAACCAGGCTGGATATTTTCCAGATATATTTTCCATAGTTGATGTGGCAGCCTTAGGTATTATCGCCGGATTATTTGGGCAATTTGGAGATTGGGCAGAATCATTATTAAAGCGAGAGGCAGGAGTGAAAGATACGAGCAATTTCCTGGCAGGGCATGGAGGCATTTTAGACCGATTTGATTCCCTAACCTTTGCAGCTCCTCTTACCTTAATTTATTGTACATATTTTATTAAGACAGGATAGAAAATTAAAGCAGAAGATATAAAAATCATTTTAGCTACAGACTGCGGCTCTACCACAACCAAGGCAATATTAATTCAATATAGTGAGGGTACCTACCGTTTAACACATCGTGGTGAAGCGCCTACAACGGTTGAAGCGCCATTTGAAGATGTTACTCGTGGAGTAATAAATGCTATTCTGGAAATAGAAGAGCTTTCAGGACGAAAGCTATTAGATGGTGAAAATATTATCTCTCCCACTCAGGATGAAACCGGAGTTGACATTTATATTTCTACCAGTTCTGCTGGCGGTGGGTTGCAAATGATGGTTGGGGGTGTGGTGAAAAGTATGACTGGCGAAAGTGCACAGAGAGCAGCGCTGGGTGCAGGAGCAATTGTCATGGATGTTTTGGCGTCAAACGATGGTCGTCTCTATCATGAAAAAGTCCAACGGATTCGCCAATTACGTCCTGATATGATATTGCTTTCAGGAGGTATTGATGGAGGTACCATCACCCATGTGGTGGAACTCGCTGAAGTCTTAGAGGCTGCCAATCCCAAGCCAAGGTTGGGTATAAATTTCAAGTTGCCGGTTATTTTTGCTGGAAATAAAAATGCAAGAGAACCCATAAAAGAAAGGCTTGGAGAAATAACAGATTTAATGATTGTTGATAATATCAGGCCTACGCTGGAGGAGGAAAACCTGCAACCCAGCCGGGATAAAATCCACGATCTATTTATGGAACATGTAATGGCTCAGGCTCCGGGATATAAAAAATTAATGGGTTGGACAGATGCCCCAATAATGCCTACCCCCGGGGCTGTTGGTGAAATCATTAAAAAAATTGCAGAAGCAGAAAATATTTCTGTAGTAGGTGTGGATATTGGCGGTGCAACAACCGATGTGTTTTCAGTTTTCCAAAAACAATTTAATAGAACAGTTAGTGCAAATCTTGGTATGAGTTATTCAGTTTGTAATGTTCTGGCTGAATCAGGCTTTAACAATGTGGCTCGCTGGGTTCCATTTAATATGGATGAGACAGATCTCACCAACAGAATTGGTAATAAAATGATTCGTCCCACAACAATTCCCCAGTCATTGGAAGCATTGATAATTGAGCAGGCAATTGCCAGAGAAGCCCTCAGGCTTTCTTTTGAACAGCATAAAGAATTTGCAGTTCATCTCAAAGGTGTTCAGACCGAACGTACTATTTCAGATGCATTTGAACAAACCAGTTCCGGTGAAACCCTGGTAAATCTTATGGAACTGGATATGCTGGTTGGATCAGGGGGGGTATTATCTCATGCTCCCCGAAGACATCAGGCAGCCCGGATGCTGATGGATGCATTTCTTCCGGAAGGAGTTACCCAATTAGCTGTGGATTCTATTTTTATGATGCCTCAGTTAGGTATTTTATCCACAATCCATCCCAAAGCTGCAGTAGAAGTTTTTGAAAAAGATTGTCTCATTCGTCTGGGTACCTGCATCGCAGCGGTGGGGAAAGCAAAATCTGACCAGGTTATGCTGCAGTATGAAATATCATTACCAAGTGGAATAATTGTAGGAGACCTGAAATTTGGTGAGCTGAAGTTAATTCCTGCACCCTTTGAATCGCTGCAAGCTAAGCTCACACCAGGAAAAGGTTTAGACATTGGTGCCGGTAAAAATGAAGTGTTGAATACAAATATATATGGCGGGGTTGTTGGAATAATTATAGATGGTCGGGGCAGACAGCCTTTTAACTTGATGGATAATACGGAAGACAGGGTTTCACAATTGAAAAAATGGTCAGAAGAAACAGGCGAATATCCCCAATTGGAAAATTCAAATGTCTAGATCTTACACTCCGGGGCTCAAAATTTTAGCACGGACTAAAATTATCAAAAAAAGACAGCTGCCAATGAAAGGTAATGTTCATTTGAAAATTGGTGATATTGTCAAATCAGATACAATTGTAGCATCTACTGAATTACCCGGTAATGTGCAAATGCTAAATGTCGCAAATAAATTGAACATAGAACCTGAAAATGTTCCGGAATGTATGTTGGTTGAACTGGATGAGTCCATTTCTAAGGGGCAGATAATTGCTGAAAGCAAAGGTATATTTGGAATGTTTAAAAGCCAATTAAAATCCCCAATTGATGGCACGCTTGCGAACGTTTCAGAAATTACGGGGCAGGCTATTTTGTCAGAACCACCTATCCCGGTTGAGGTTGATGCCTATACATCAGGTACAATTACTGAAGTTGATGATGAAGAAGGTGTCACCATTGAAACAGTGGGAGCCCTTGTTCAGGGAATTCTGGGTATTGGGGGTGAAAATCATGGAATATTAGAGGTTGTTACAACTTCGCCAAGTGATGAATTGACCGCTGAAATGATTCAGGAAAAGCATAAAAATATGGTTTTAGTTGGGGGATCATTTCTGACAAAGGATACATTTGAACATGCAAGTAAAATTGGAGTAGCCGGAATTGTTTCCGGTGGATTTGATTATACTGATTTATCAAAAATTTTAGGATATTCTTTAGGAGTTGCTATAACCGGATCTGAGGATATTGGCCCCAGCTTAATTATTACCGAAGGCTTTGGCAGAATCAGCATGGCAGTAAGAACTTACGAATTATTATCATCCAATGCAGGAAAGTTTGCAGCCATAAATGGTTCCACACAGATTCGAGCAGGGGTCATACGGCCTGAAATAATTATTCCAAGTGAAAGAGAAAATGGTGAAATACGTGATTATGAAGAAGCCGATCTGGCAATTACGGATGGGTCATTGATTCGAATAATTCGCGCCCCCCATTTTGGAAAGGTTGGGAAAGTTAAATCCCTTCCTGCTGAACTTACAAAGATGGAATCCGAAACTCTGGTTCGGGTAGCTGAAATTGAATTCGAAAACGGGGAGATTGAAATTATACCCCGAGCTAATTTAGAAATGATCCTCACATGATCTCTGATAGTTTATCAATATCTAATACAGAAAAGCAGTTGATCACAGGCTTGGCAGGCAAGATTGTCCAGCGAGGTCTGGCTGTCCCGGCTATATTTTTTTTAGAAATGGTAAAATATATGTCATTTATAGGTAGTCAGTTAATGGTATTTTTCGGCCCTGTCATTACTGTATTTATTCAGTCGGAATCTTATTATAAAATAACACATCTACTGGAAGAGCGTCAGAATGTTGAATTCCTCATGCTTGAAATTGAGCGTATGGAATCTGATAATAAAAAGAAGGAGTCATAAGAATAATATGAATAATAAAGTCATCATGTGGAGTGTATTGTTTCTGATTTTATTGGGATTGTATATTATGGGAGAGGGCATGATATTTATAGAAGGGGCCAGAGTAAAATTTGCTGCTATCCTGATTGTTTCGATTACTATTTATTATTACATTGATCGGGCCAGATCCGGCGAAGAAATTTACCTCCGTACAATACCTGGTTTAAAGGCGCTGGAGGAAGCTGTAGGCAGAGCCACAGAGATGGGAAAGTCAGTGCTCTTTGTACCAGGAATCAGTGACTTGGATCAGGTTGAAACCATAACCGGATTAAATATTTTAGGTCATGTCGCTGAACACACAGCCAAATATGAAGCATCCCTGAATGTTCCTGTATCCAAATCAATTGTTATGGAAGCCGGAAGGGATATTTGTAGGGAAGCCTATCTTAAAGCCGGTCGGCCCGATTTATATTCCGATGATATGGTGCATTATCTCACTGATGATCAATTTGCCTATGCTGCCGGAGTAAACGGAATTATGATCCGGGAAAAACCAGCCGCCTGTTTCTATTTGGGTAAATTTTATGCAGAATCTCTCATATTAGCAGAAACCGGGAATTCCATCGGCGCTATTCAAATTGCAGGCACAGGGTCAATGGCACAGATACCATTTTTTGTTACAGCCTGCGATTATACATTGATTGGGGAAGAATTTTTCACGGCCAGCGCATATCTGTCAAAAAAGCCGGAATTATTAGGAAGTATAAAAGGGCAGGATATTGTCAAATTGTTGGTGATGGCAACCATGGTACTCACTGTTGTATTAAATGGGCTGTTCCAAGCAGGTTGGATCAGTTTTGATATATTAAGCTATTTATAGAATATTAAGGAGAAGTTATGTTGTTAAAACGACAAATACCATTGATGATTGTGATTGGTGTTGGATTGCTAACTCTGTTCGGCAATTTTATCAATAATGAAGCAATACGGGGTTTTGTTGATAACGATGCCACTCAGTGGTTTGATATTATTGCCTCATTTGCCATATTTCTGGGCGCATTGAATATGCTGAAACTCCAATTAATTAAAATAATAAAGAAACAGAAAAACTGGCAATATAGTATTTTGGCTGTTGCCGGATTTGCATTTGCCATATTTGCCGGATTTTTCTATCGGGGAGCAAATTTCATTACAATTTCTGGTGTCCAAGAAGGGAAAATAGCAATTGTTTCAGAAATAATTGCAGAAGAAGTGGATGATACTAATCCGTATGATATTGAAACTAAAATAATGAGTTCACAAGATGAATACGAAATAGATAAGTTGTTTATGACCGAAGGGAATGCGAAGCTATTTATGAAAAAGTTAACTCCCCATGCAGAGGGTGTGAGTTTGAAAGCAAAACCATGGGGTGCTCATGTGCAAACCAAGGGATCGTTATTTTACTGGATGTTTATTAATATGATAACCCCATTAAGCGCCACTATGTTTGCTTTATTGGCATTTTTTGTAGCATCCGCATCCTATCGGGCATTCCGTATTCGGAATTTTGAGGCTACCCTATTGCTGGTGGCAGGAATCATTCTCATGTTGGGTAGAGTTCCAATCGGTAATTTAATTCCTTGGTGGGCGGTGAGTATCATGATCATGTTTGGAATAGGCGCTATTGCAGCGCCATTTATTAAGGAAAGGACAATCCTTTTAGGGATAGTGGGTGGTGGAATTTTTATCTTTATTGTTTCGGGAACTTTAATGGGATGGAATCAGACCCCGCCTGCACTATTATCTATTCCTATTATTCAGGATTGGATATTTGCTTTTCCAGCTATGGCAGGCTCTCGTGCGCTCATGATTGGGATTGCATTGGGTATTGTTGCTACATCGTTTCGTATTATCATTGGCTTAGATAAATCAGTATTAGGGGGATAACGTATGGAAGCTATAAAAAAAATATTTATTTTACTTGGGTCATTAGATAGAAGAATAATTTTTTTAATTGTGGGGTTGTCTGTACTTATACCGCTTTTAAAACCAGATTGGGTTAATCTTCCCATTAGGCCAACACCGGAATCACAAATTGTATTTGATGAAATTAATAAACTGAAGGAAGGTGATAAAATACTTCTATCATTTGAGTATGGTCCCAGTACTAAGCCGGAAATTCATCCCATGGCAATTGCCATACTGAAGCATTTGTATGCGAAAAATATTCAAGTTTATGGGTTCGCACTTTGGCCGGACGGGAATTTTATGTCAACAGAGGCATTTTCTGAGGTCTCAGATGATTATGATAAAATTTATGGTATTGACTATGTGAATTTGGGATATAAACCTGGCCAGGAAGCTGTAATAAAAGGCATTGCATCTGATATTCGTACGCTCTATACCGTAGATTTGCAGGGGACACCTATTAATGATATTCCCATGATGAAAGATGTAATTAATATTGAAGATTTTGATTTTGTATTCAGTTTATCCGCAGGCTTTCCCGGCACAAAAGAATGGGTACAATATGCCTGTGATCCCAAAAATATTCCCCTTTCCACTGGTTGTACATCTATTCAGGTTACGGATATTATGCCCTATGTTGAAAATAACCAGATTAGAGGAATACTGGCAGGTATGCCCGGCGCTGCGGAATATGAAAGTCTGGTTGAAAGAGAATTGCGTGAGATGGGTAAACCAGGGAAACCAGGTGAAGCCTCAGGTATGATGGCGGCACAATCCATTGCCCATGTTGTAATTGTATTATTTATTATTTTCGGGAATATTTCGTATTACATTACCCGAAAGAAAATTAGGAAAGGATAGAAGTATGATAACTGCTGAAATTATGGGTGCCTGGTTAGTAGTATTGCTGACACTGTGTATTTTTAGTTTTTTATATAAAGACAACCCCTTTTATAAAGCTGCAGAACATTTATATGTAGGAGTCTCAGCTGGTTATGTGGCTGTCATTTCTTTCTGGCAGCAAATACAACCCAATCTGTTCGGACGATTGTGGCCAAAATTGGAAGATACAGGAGAAGTATCTGTTTTAAAATCCGTGTGGTATAGTGTTTATGAAATTCTCAATTTTATTTCTACAGGATTTGGAACATTAGAAAGGAGTATATTTCCAGAAGGTGGTATTAAGGGATATGATGAGATTCGACTCATGTACCTAATTCCCTTTATTTTAGGAATATTTATGTTATTGAGACTTGTTCCCAAACTGGGTTGGTTGGCTCGCTGGGCTATAGCCTATATAGTGGGAATGGCAGCCGGTTTAAGATTTTATGGATTTTTAAATTCAGATATATTAATGCAAATTCAGTCTGTAGCAATTGATTTTACTGCAGATTGGGGTAGCATAATAAATGCCATTATTTTATTTATTGGGACTATGACAGGATTAATTTATTTTTTCTATTCAACTGAGCATAAAGGGGTGGTTGGTCGTCTGAGTCGAATTGGAATATATTTTTTAATGATCAAGTTTGGCGCTTCCTTTGGTTTTGCAGTAATGGGGCGTATTTCACTTCTCATTGGACGAATGAATCAATTGAAAGATTACAGTGCGGCGGAATATAATTATGCAACCCCAATCATACTAGTATTTATTATAATTAGCCTTGCTATTTGGTCATTTATGGATGGTGGAAATAAGAATGAATCAACTGCTTAATTTTGATTTAAATAAAACAGATTACATAATATTTAGGAGCTGAAATGAAGGGAATATTGAATTCCTTAGGGATTGAAGAAAATAATTTTGGGGCATGTGTGGGTGCTGGAAACTGGTCCAGCACTACCGATGCAGGCGTGTTGAATTCTGTGAACCCTGCTAATGGAGAAGTGATTGCAAATGTGTATCAATGTTCAGAAAGTGATTATGATAACGTAATTGTAGAATCACAAAAAGCCTTTGAAGAATGGCGCATGGTTCCAGCGCCGATTAGAGGGCAGTTGGTGCGAGAAATGGGCGAAGAACTTCGTCGGAAAAAGGATATACTGGGAAGCCTTGTTGTACTTGAAATGGGTAAAATCAAGGCCGAGGGTGATGGTGAAGTGCAGGAAATGATTGACCTTGCCGATTTTGCTGTAGGACTCTCTCGCCAATTATACGGCTTGACCATGCATTCTGAACGGGTGAAACACCGCATGTATGAACAGTGGCATCCTTTAGGTATTTGTGGTGTGATTTCAGCCTTTAACTTTC
This sequence comes from Fidelibacterota bacterium, assembly GCA_004124405.1. Taxonomy (GTDB): domain Bacteria; phylum Fidelibacterota; class Marinisomatia; order SCGC-AAA003-L08; family D37C17; genus D37C17. The sequence goes on from SCKP01000016.1 coordinate 20,546, forward strand.
CCGTAGCAGTCTGGGCATGGAATGCTTTTATTGCAGCTGTTTGCGGAGATATTACCGTTTGGAAACCCTCATCAAAGGCACCCCTCTGTGGAATTGCCATTCAGAATATTTGTAATGAGGTTCTGGAAAAACATGGCTATAAGGGAATCTTCAATTTAATAATCGGCAGAGGATCTGTCATTGGGGAGCGGCTGATTAATGATAAAAGAGTTCCCCTTATTTCTGCAACCGGAAGTACCCGCATGGGTAAGCGAATTGGTGAAATTGTGGGCGGCAGATTGGGAAAAACAATTTTAGAACTTGGTGGTAATAATGCCATTATAGTTGATGAAACAGCCAATATGGATTTGGTTATTCCAGCCATTTTATTTGGCGCCGTAGGAACGGCAGGACAGCGTTGCACCAGTACCCGCAGGATAATCGTTCACAGCAGTATTTATGAAAGCCTGGCTGAAAATTTAAAAAGTGCTTATCAGCAGATACAAATTGGTAATCCACTGAATGACAAAACGCTCATGGGACCCCTTATTGATAGAGGAGCGGTGGATGATTATCTGGCTGCGTTGGAAAAAGTAAGACAGGAAGGCGGTGAGATACTCTGCGGGGGCAAGGAAGTGGATGGAGAAGGGTTTTATGTGCTGCCCACTATTGTGAAAGCGGAAAATAGTTATGAAATAGTTCAGGAAGAAACTTTTGCTCCCATTCTCTACCTGATTCCTTATGATAATTTAGAAGAGGCCATCCAATTGCACAATGGAGTACCTCAAGGCCTTTCCTCTTCCATTTTTACTACCAATGTTATAAATTCAGAAACATTTCTTTCACATGAGGGTAGTGACTGTGGTATTGCCAATGTTAATATAGGCACATCAGGCGCTGAGATTGGCGGGGCATTTGGTGGTGAAAAAGATACCGGTGGTGGCAGGGAGTCAGGTTCAGATGCCTGGAAAACCTATATGCGCCGGCAAACCAATACCCTGAATTGGAGCCGGGAATTACCTCTGGCCCAGGGAATAAAATTTAACCTTGATTAGGAAGAATTGCGAGAATAGAGATGTCAGTAGATTCTAAACAGGTAAGAACAACTTTAGGTAAACATATTCTTGCAGATGGATATGAGCCTGTAATGGATTTGGAGAAAAGCCATGGCTCATGGCTAGTGGATGAACGGGACGGTACAGAATATCTGGATATGTTTTCCATGTTTGCCTCCGGAGCTGTTGGATATAATCATCCAGATATTGAAGCTCAAAAGGAACGTCTTACCTTGGCGGCCTTGTATAAACCCACTCTCTCGGATATTTATAATGTATTTTATGCTGAATTTCTAGAAACATTTTCCAGGATAGCAATCCCTGAATATCTGCCTCATACTTTTTTTATTGAAGGTGGCTCCCTGGCAGTGGAAAACGCACTCAAAGTTGCCTTTGACTGGAAAGTCCGCAAAAATATGGCAGCCGGAAAAGGCGAAAAGGGCAGCAAGGTCATTCATTTTAAACAGGCCTTTCATGGCCGGAGTGGATACACGCTTTCCCTTACCAATACTGCAGATCCGCGGAAAACCATGTACTTTCCTAAGTTTGACTGGCCTCGAATTGATATCCCAAAGCTTTCCTTTCCAATCACCGATATAGTTTTACAGGAAGTTGAAAAAAATGAACAGTTAGCAGTTGACCAGATCAAAACTGCCCTTACAAATAATCAGGATGATGTTGCAGCATTAATTATTGAGCCAATTCAAGGTGAAGGAGGCGACAATCATTTTCGGGATGATTTTTTTGTAGCACTTCGCCAACTTTGTGATGAAAATGAGATGTTGTTCATATTGGATGAAGTCCAGACAGGAATTGGCATTACCGGAAAATGGTGGGCACATCAACACTTTTCCGTAAAACCAGATATTATTTCATTCGGAAAGAAAACTCAAGTATGTGGATTGCTTGCTGGCCGCAGGGTTGAAGAAGTTAAAAATCATGTATTTTCTGAATCCAGCCGGATTAATTCAACCTTTGGTGGAAATTTAGTTGACATGGTTCGCTTCCAAATAATCTTGGAAATAATTGAGCAAGAAAAATTACTTGAGAATGCGAAAACCATGGGAGAATTTCTACTGGGTGAAATGAGGAATCTTGCTGAAGAATTCCCTGCCTATGTTACCAATCCAAGGGGATTGGGATTATTTGCAGCGTTTGATTTACCATCTCAAACTGAAAGAGATAAAGTGATCGCTGGCCTATTAAAAAATAAGTTACTCATGTTGCCATCCGGTGATAATGCAATTCGTTTCAGGCCTAATTTAAATGTTGTCCGAGAAGATTTGACAACAGCATTAGAGATAATTAATTCCACAATTAAAGCTACTTTGAATTAGGTGTCCGGAACACTTTATGTGGTTGGTACACCTATTGGAAATCTGTCAGATTTAACCTTCCGGGCTGAAACAACTTTAAAGGCAGTGAATCTCATAGCCGCCGAAGATACCCGTACCAGTCGTAAGTTATTAGGGCATTATAATATTAGCACACCCCTCATCGCCTATCATGATAATAATGAGATTAACCAGGCAAAAAATTTAGTTAATAAATTAAATTCTGGAGATTCAATTGCAATTATTTCAGATGCAGGAACACCCTGCATTAGTGACCCGGGATACAGGGTGGTGAATTTGGCAAAAAAGGAGGGGATTAAAGTCATAACCATTCCCGGTCCTTCAGCAGTTACTGCTGCACTTTCTATTTCTGGTCTCCCCACTGACCATTTTTATTTTGAGGGGTTTTTACCTCCCAAAAAGGGGAGAAAGAGCCACTTTGAATTATTAGAATCTCTGCCTGCAACTGTCGTAATTTTCGAGTCTCCACATAAAGTGCTTCGAACATTGAGGGATATCCATAATTATTGGGGAAATCGTATTATTTCTGTTTGTCGGGAATTAACCAAAATATTTGAGGAATCATTTTTAGGAACAGTGGAAGATGCTGAAAATTATTTTGTAAAATCTAAACCCAAAGGAGAATTTGTTGTATTGGTTGCAAAAAAAGGATACACTCTGGATTAATGTTAGTTGGAAAACTGATTACATTTGAGGGGATCGATGGAGCTGGTAAATCCACCCAGATTCAATTACTGGAAGCGGAATTTAATAAGTTAGGGATTCTGTATAAAACTTTCAGAGAACCTGGTGGAACTGACCTTTCGGAAAAAATACGGGAAATCCTTTTGGATAAAGACAATTTAGAATTATACTCTAATGCTGAAAGCCTATTATTTGCAGCAGCACGGGCACAATTGACAGTTGAACAAATAAAGCCAGCCATTGCAAAAGGTGAATGTGTAATTTGTGATAGATTTACAGATAGCACTATTGCCTATCAAGGGCATGGCAGGGGATTGAATATTAAAAATTTAGAAATAATAAACAATATTGCCACTGAAGGGCTGACCCCCGATATAACCTTTATATTGGACATTGACCCGGGGAAAGCTTCTGAGAGAATGAGGGCTGAATCACCCGATCGAATGGAAGCTGCAGGTATTGATTTTTTCCAAAAAATTCGCCAGGGGTATCATCAAATTATGGAACAATTCCCATACCGATGTATCGTAATAAATGCGGAGCAATCACAAGAAAATATATCTAAGGAAATTAATCAAATAATAATGAAAAGATTTAAAGAGGAATTGACATGCAGTTAATGATAAAATGGTTCATATTTATACTTATTTTTCTAATTCCTGTTATTGGACAGGAGAAAAAGAAAAAGTCGAAATCCATTTCGTCCAAAAAGATAAATAAATTAGAATTCAGTAATGACCAAAATACCCAAGATTATCTGGATATGCTTGAAACAGCCTTTTATAGGGTTCGGGAAAGTTATGTAGATTCAATAAATGAATCTGAAATCATAAAAGCGGGTATTAAAGGGATGATGAAACCTTTGGACCCCTATACCCGATTTCTTAGTGGAAGCAGTAAAGACAGGCTTGATATGCTGAGGACGGGAAAGTATGGTGGTGTGGGAATTCAGATTGGTCTCAGAAGAGATACTTTGACGGTGTTGACTCCCTTTGAAGATAGCCCTGCTTATACAGAAGGGATTCAATCTGGGGATCAGATTTTAATGATAGATTCTGTGAAGACAAAAGGAATGTCTTTAAAGGATGCATCTGAATTAATAAAGGGCGAATTAGGTTCTGTTGTAGTATTAACAATATATCGACCTTCATCCCGTATAAAAATCCCCTTTGAGTTAACACGAGCTGATATAATTATTAAACATGTACCCTATTGGGGTGTGGATGAAAATGGAATAGGTTATATTCGTATCACCAAATTTTCAAAAAATACAGCGAAGGATTTCAGCACAGGTCTTCAGGAAATGATTGATGATGAATTGAAAGGATTGGTAATTGACCTGAGGGGCAATTCAGGCGGTTTACTGAAAAATAGTATTAATATTTTAGATAAACTAACCGATCGCGGGATTAACCTGTTAAACACTCGAGGACGAATTCCGAAATCTAACAGGAAAATGAATTCTCGGAGAGCTCCAATGCTGAGTCCAGAAATCCCAATTGCGGTCCTTATCAACCGCAGTTCAGCTTCTGCCAGTGAAATAGTTTCTGGTGTTATTCAGGATTTAGACAGAGGCATAATCGTAGGAGAAAAATCATTTGGAAAAGGGTTGGTGCAGAGCATGTATAACCTAAATGATACAACCACCCTTAAAGTTACCACTGCCAAATATTATACGCCATCCGGAAGACTCATTCAAAAAGAAGATTATCTCAATAATGGGTTCTTAACAGATGGACTGGATAAAAAGGATTCCTTATTTACTACAAGAGGCGGGAGAACCGTAAAGGGCGGTGGTGGTATTACTCCCGATGTTGAAATTAAACGAAACAGCCTTCCCCCTTATGTACAAGGGCTGTGGAGGGAAGGTGTTTTCCTCACTTTTGCAGCAGAATATGTACCTATGAATAAAATTGAATCTCCCATTAATATAACAGATAAAATTTACCGAGACTTTGAAATATTTCTTAAGGAGTATGAAATTAATTATAAATTGCCCGGAGAAAAGAATTTAAATAAATTAAAAATCGCTCTCCGCTCTCAGGATGATTTAAAGAAAATAACCAATACATCTATTTTGTCTAAACTAATGTTTTGGAAAAAATCAAAATCTGTAATCCTGCAGTTAACAGAAAAATTAGATATATATTATAAAAATAAAAGAGAGGGGCAATACTGGGATCCCAATAACATAAAATGGGTGAAAAATGGTTTGCTTCGAGAAATGTCCCTTGTTGTATCAGGAAATAGGGAAAAAATTCGTGTGAGTTTAATTGAAGATAATGTATACCAGGAAGCGGTAGAGATTTTGCTTGATATGAACAGGTATTACGATATTTTTGAACCCGTGGCTGAAACAGTTGAAACTGAACCTGTTACGGAATGAAAATTTCTTAGATAAATCTATGGTCATTATCCTATCATCATTGTAAATTTCTCGGCTGTATTTCAATAGATATATTAAGAAAAGGGCGGCTAGCTCAGTTGGTTAGAGCGCCACGTTGACATCGTGGAGGTCACAAGTTCAAATCTTGTGTCGCTCACTTTGATTATGAGTGAAATTCAAATAACATTACCAGACAATACTGTTAAGCAGGTGGAACAGGGTTCTACCAGTGGCGATGTGGCACGCTCAATTGGAGAGGGTTTATATAGGGCATCCATTGCAGCCAAGGTTAATGGAGATATCGTTGATTTAGAATCTCCCATTGAGGAAAATACCAATGTGGAAATTTTGACAAATAAGAATCCTGAAGCTCATGAAATATTATTACACAGTTCAGCACATCTTTTAGCCCAGGCAATTAAAGAATTATATCCATTGGCAAAAATTGCAATTGGCCCGGCACTTTCTGACCGTTATTACTATGATATTGATGTAGATGTTTCCATCAATGAAGAAGAGCTTGATAAAATTGAGAAAAAGATGAGGGAACTTTCTAAGCAGAATTTGAAAGTTGAAAGAGTTGAATTATCTCGAAATGATGCCTTAGAGAAATTCAAAGAGAGGAATGAAGACTATAAAGTTGAAATCATTTCAGAAATTCCTGAAGAGGAAACAATTTCAGCTTATCAGCAGGGTGATTTTATTGACCTCTGCAGGGGACCTCATGTACCATCCACTGGAAAAATAAAACATTTTAAACTGCTGTCATGCGCCGGCGCATATTGGCGTGGAGATGAAAAAAATAAAATGCTCCAGCGGATTTATGGTACAGCATGGTTTACAAAAAAGGATTTAAATACATTTCTTTTTAATCTTGAAGAGTCCAAAAAACGAGATCACAGGAAACTTGGCCGGGAACTGGAAATCTACACTTTTGATGATGAAGTAGGTCCAGGATTACCCTTGTGGCTTCCCAATGGAACTGTAATAATTGAGGAGCTTGAAAATTTAGCAAAAGAAACTGAACGAAAAGCAGGATATTCCCGCGTACGAACTCCTCATTTAACCAAAGGGGATTTGTACGAAAAATCAGGCCATTTGGACCATTACCGCGATAGCATGTATCCAGCAATGGATGTGGATGGGATTTCATATTTTGTAAAACCAATGAATTGCCCCCATCATCATAAAATATTCTCAGCCACACCTAAAAGTTATCGAGATATGCCTGTAAGGCTTGCTGAATATGGCACCTGTTACCGCTATGAAAAATCGGGTCAGTTATTTGGATTGATGCGGGTGCGATCCATGCAAATGAACGATGCTCATATTTATTGTACTGAAGATCAATTTAAAGATGAATTTCTGAAAGTATGCAATATGTATTTATATTATTTTGATATTTTTGGAATTGAAAAATATAAAATGCAGTTAAGTTTACATGACCCTGAAAATTTGGGTAAAAAATATGTGAATGAACCTGAATTATGGATTAAAACAGAACAATTAGTTCGGGAAGCATTAATTGAGGGGAGTATCCCTTTTGAAGAAATCGCTGATGAAGCGGCTTTTTATGGTCCCAAAATTGATGTACAGGTGTGGAGTGCTATTGGCAGAGAATTTACCTTGGCTACAAACCAGGTTGACTTTGCTATCCCTAAGCGGTTTGATTTGGTATATGTAGATGAAAATAATAAAGAGCAGACACCTCTTTGTATCCATCGTGCGCCCTTAGGAACGCATGAGCGTTTTGTGGGATTTCTATTAGAACATTTTGGTGGAGATTTCCCTCTTTGGTTGGCTCCAAAACAGGTGATAATTTTACCCATTTCAGATAAGTATTTATCCTATGCGAAGGCATTAGAGATTAAACTTTTTGAGAATAATATTAGGGTATCCGTTGATAGCAGAAGCGAAAAAATGGGCGCTAAAATACGAGATGCTGAAATAAATAAAATACCCATTATGCTGATTGTTGGTGAAAAAGAAGAAAATGATGGCAGCGCTTCAGTCAGAAGACGCCATACTGGAGATTTAGGTTCTACATCTGTAGATAAATTGATTCCGGAAATTGTAGAAGAAATAACAAATAGAAGGAGGGCTTAGTATAGCAAAAGATAAGAACGAACCCCGCATAAATGAAGATATTAGGGCTTTACGTGTTAGATTAATTGATGAAAGGGGAAATCAGGCTGGAGTAGTCACTATAAAAGATGCTCTTTATAAAGCCGAACAAGCAGGATTGGATTTAGTTGAAATTTCTAAGAAGGTAGATCCACCGGTATGTAAAATACTGGATTTTGGAAAATATCGATATGAGATTCAAAAGCAGAAAAAAATTAATAAAAAGAAGCAGCATGTGGTTCAGGTTAAAGAAATCAGAATCAGACCAAATACCGGCGATCATGATTTGCTTACTAAGCTGAATAAAGCACAGAAATTTATAGCATCCGGCGCTAAATTAAAAGTTACAGTTATGTTTAGAGGCCGGGAAATGTCACGGAAAGAAGCCGGAACGGTTCTGTTGAAGCGCGTGACAGATATATTAGAAGATGTTGCAAAAATTGATAAAGCTGCCAGTATGGAAGGTAGGCGAATGTCAATCATACTAAGCCCAAGATAAAAGGAGTAAAAAGATGCCAAAAATGAAAACAAAAAGAAGCGCTGCAAAGCGATTCAAAAAAACAGGCTCGGGCAAAATAACCTACAATAAGTCAGGTAATAGACACCTGTCTACAAAGAAAAGTTCGAAGCGGAAGAGGCGTCTCCGTAAGGACACTTGTCTTAGCAAGGCTATGACGAGTAGAACAAGAAAAATGATTCAATAAATTAGGAGAGAATCATGCCTAGAGCAAACAGTACAGTACCAAGACACCGCCGACACCGTAAAATTGTCAAATTGGCAAAAGGGTATTATGGTGCTAGAAAATCAAACTTCAAGTCGGCAAAAGATGCGGTTCAAAAAGCGTGGCAATACGCCTATAGAGATCGTAGAGTAAATAAGCGGAATTTTCGCAGACTTTGGATTATCAGAATTAATGCAGCTGTGCGACAGCATGGATTATCCTATTCACAATTTATCTCAGCCTTGAAAGCGAAGGATATCGAACTGAATCGGAAAACCCTTGCATATATGGCTGTACATGATCCAGAGGGATTTGCAGCAGTAGTAGACTCTGTAAAATAGCTTCTGTGTCCATTACTGATCAGATACAGAAAGTCAGGGCTGAATTCAGTTCTGACTTGGAAAGCCTGTCCTCTGAAAATGGCGCTTTAGATCAAATCCGTATAAAATACCTGGGACGGAAAGGACTGGTTGCCAGCCTTTTCGTGCAAATGGGTACGGTGGCTGCTGATGAACGCCCTAAAATGGGTCAGGTTCTTAATGAACTCAAATCTGATATCACTGCTGAGATTGATGGCCTAGGCAACACTGATTCGGACAGTAGTAAATCTGCAACTTCCAATATTGATTATACCCTCCCAGGAGACCCAATACCGGCAGGCAGCATTCACCCGCTAACTCAGGTGATGGAAGAGATAAAGTCCATTTTCCTGCGCCTGGGTTTTTCCATTGTCTATGGACCTGAAATTGATACGGATTTCTACAATTTTGAAGCATTAAACATACCCAGGCATCACCCTGCCCGGGATATGCAGGATACCTTCTACATCACCGATAATGTGCTTCTGAGAACCCACACCTCTGACACACAAATTCATTTTATGGAAAACCATGAACCTCCTGTGCGAATTATTGCTCCGGGAAGAGTGTATCGTAATGAAGATCTGAGTGTTCGGAGCTATTGTTTATTTCACCAAATAGAAGGATTGTATGTGGATTCAAAAGTAACCTTTGCAGAACTGAAAGGCACACTGGATTATTTTGCCAGGGAGTTATTTGGCCAGAATGTTAAGACACGGTTTCGCCCCAGCTATTTCCCATTTACAGAACCCAGCGCTGAGATGGATGTCTCCTGTATTTTCTGTAAAGGAAAAGGATGCGGCATCTGTAAGAAAACCGGATGGTTGGAAATTCTCGGCTGTGGAATGGTGGATCCCGAAGTATATAAATCAGTGAATTATGACCCGAAAAAATGGACCGGCTTTGCTTTTGGCATGGGTATTGAACGCATGGCAATGTTGAAATATGGCGTCCAGGATATCCGTCTTTTCTATAGTGGTGATGTTAGATTTTTGAGGCAATTCTGATGAAAGTTTCCCTAAATTGGCTCAAAGATTATCTGGATGTATATGGGACTGCTGAAGAAATTTCAGATACGCTTACGGCATTGGGTCTTGAAGCCTCGTATGAAATTACAGGTAAAAGTTTCACAAATGTTGTATTGGGAAAAGTTGTTAAATGTGGACCCCATGAGAATGCGGACAAATTATCAGTATGTGAGGTGGATACAGGGGATGGGAAAAACCATACTATTGTTTGTGGTGCTCCTAACGTAAAAAGTGGAATTCATGTTCCCGTTGCAAAAGTTGGGGCTACCCTGAATAATGGTGATTTCAAAATTAAACAGGCAAAACTTCGAGGTGTTGAATCTAGTGGAATGATTTGTTCTGAAAGGGAATTGGCTATTAGTGATGAGCATGAGGGCATCATGATTTTGGACACCAAAGCAGAATTAGGTACCCCAATTGAAGAAATTCTCATATTTAAGGAAGACACCCTCTTTGAAATTGATCTTACTCCAAATAGAGGAGACTGCCTCAGCCATTTAGGTGTAGCCCGGGAACTTGGAATTGGATCAGGTAGGGATGTTAAACGAAGAGCAGTTGCTATAAATGAATCCGCAAATCCCACCAGTAATGAAATAAAAGTTACAATTGAAGATCCTGATGCTTGCCCCCGTTATGCTGCCAGGGTTGTAATGGGTGTGAAAGTTGAACCATCACCCCAATGGCTAGTTGATAGATTGGCATCTATTGGGCAGTCCAGCATAAACAATATTGTTGATGCTGCTAATTATGTGCTCATGGATTCCGGGCACCCCATGCATACATTTGACCTTGATACCATTTCGGGCAACGAGATAATTGTCCGCTATGCCCAAAATGGGGAAACATTCACCACCCTTGATAATGAAAAAAGAGATTTAAAAGATTTCCACCTACTCATTTGTGATGCTGAAAAACCTATTGCTCTTGCGGGTATTATGGGTGGAATCAATAGTGAAATAAATGATGGTACCATCAATATTTTAATTGAAAGTGCCTATTTCACCCCAACGGTGGTAAGGAAAGGTGCAAAAGTATTAGACCTATCAACAGAAGCATCCCGAAGATTTGAAAGGGATACAGATATAGACGGCATCATCCCAGCAATTAACCAATTGGCTGCCCTGATTGTGGAAGTGGCTGGTGGAGAAATTTGTAAGGGAATAGTTGACGAATATCCCGCTGAAAAAATGCAGCGTACTATCGATTTTTCACCAGAGAAATGTGAAGCGCTTTTGGGTACACATATTCCAAAAAATAAAATAGAAAACATTTTTGTTTCTCTGCAAATTACGCATAAAAAACAAAATGGAAGATTCCAGTGTAATATTCCCTCTTTTAGAAATGACTTAGCGCGAGAAGTGGATTTATTTGAAGAGGTAGCCAGGGTGATTGGATATGATAATATCCCTTCGGCTACGCAGTTCACGGGGTCGTATAATTCTTTTGTAGAAGATGATCAAAAATTAGATTCCCTGCTTAGAAATCAGCTTCAGGCAAATGGATTTCATGAACATTATTCCAATAGTTTACAGCATGAAAAAGATACCCTTCATTTTTCCGGTGGTGAAGCAATAGAGCTGAAAAATCCATTTAGTCAGGATATGGCCTTTATTCGAAATTCAATTATCCCGGGATTATTAATGGCAGCCTCCTATAATGAAAAAAGACAGGAGAAAGGATTTAAGCTTTTCGAAATTGGAGCCATTCATAATCAGTCTAAAAAACCTGCCACCGGCTCTAAAGAAAAATTTCATTTAGGATTGCTTTGGTATGGTGAACCCCAACCCCATTGGCGTAATTATGAAGACAGGGATTTATTTAGATGTAAGGGTGAAATAGTTCAACTATTAGAATCGGTGGGATTATCTAATATTTCATATAAAGTGGGTATGGAAAAGGGATTTGAAACTTCACTTAAAATTTACTCAGGTAAAACCCAAATTGGCAAATTTGGAATTCCTGACAGTAAGGTTTTAAAGCAGTATGATCTCAAGATAAAACCAATGGTGTGTGACCTTTCACTGCAAAATTTGCGGGAGCTGTGGCAAAACCGGAAAATGGCATACAAACCTCCAACAGCATTTCCCAGTATGAGTCGGGATATTGCCCTTCAGGTTTCTCGTGATTTGCCTGCCGAAGACTTACTTAAAACAATTCAAAAAGAGGGTGGACATACCCTGAAAAATATTTCTTTATTTGATGTGTATCAGTCTGAAGATGTGGGTGATAAAAATAAAAGCCTGGCATTTTCATTGAAATTTCAATCTGAAAATGCAACACTTACAGATTCAGAAGTGGATGCAGATGTAGAGAAAATCCTGGTTTCTCTTAATAAGGCTCATGGAGCCACCCAACGATAAGGAGGGGTAATTGTGATGAAAACAAAAGTTGTTAAAGTTAATATTTTAGGGCAGGATTACATCGTTCGGTCTTCTGCCGGTCAAAAATATCTGGAGAAAGTTGCCGCTTATGTGGATGAAAAAATGGAAGAAATAAAGGCTTCAGGTATTGATGATTCACAGCAATTGCGTATTGCAATTTTAGCCGCAATGAATATAACCGATGAACTATTTACTTATAAGAAAGAGAAAAAGAAATTTGTAGATAAAGTTGAAGCCAAAACCATTGCCATTACTGAATTCATTGAAAACAGAATCCACGATATTGAGGCTGATAAAAAATAAATGGAAACACTCTTATTAAAGGGGAAGCCTGTTTCAGATAGCATTCGATTGGCATTAGCACCAAGAGTTCAATCATTGAAAGAAATTGGTATCATTCCAAAGTTAGCAGCTATTATTGTAGGGGATGACCCCGCATCCCAGGTGTATGTGCTCAATAAAACCAGAGCCTTTGAAAAACTGAATTGTGAGAGCCAAACTTTTCGTTTAGATGTAGGTTCCAGTGAAAAAGAAGTGCTCACACTTATAGATACACTCAACAATGATTCCTCAGTTTATGGAATTCTGGTGCAGCTCCCATTACCAAATCATTTGGATGCTAAAACCATACTCCACGCAGTATCTTCAAAAAAAGATGTGGACGGATTTCACCCTAAGAATTTAGGGCTATTGTTAGAGGGGAATCCCAATTTTATACCCTGTACACCTCAGGGGATACTGGAGATTTTAAAACATTATGATATTCCAGTTTCAGGCAGGCATGCAGTGATTGTAGGCAGGAGTAATATTGTAGGGAAGCCCATGTTTGCATTATTGGCACAGAAATATGAAATGGGTAATGCCACCGTAACCATTTGCCACACAGGTACAAAAGATTTAGCACTACACACCAAGCAGGCTGATATTATTATTGCGGCGGCTGGTTCCCCCAATATGATTACCGGTGATATGATTAAAGAGGGTGTGGATATTATTGATGTTGGAATTAACCGGGTGGAAGACAATTCAGAAAAGGGCTATACACTTATGGGTGATGTGAATACAGAATCTGTTATGGGTATTGCCAATTCGGTAACACCAGTACCAGGGGGGGTGGGACCCATGACTATCACCATGCTGTTGGTAAATACGGTTAAATCAGCAGAAAAATGTGTTGAATTGGTTGCAGGTTGTTAGTTGTTTATCAATTTAGCTGTGCGTAGATTGATTAATTATAAATTATTTTTTGCACCCGTAGCTCAGCTGGATAGAGCGCTTGCCTCCGGAGCAAGAGGTCACAGGTTCAAATCCTGTCGGGTGTACTCCTCTACACTTCGTTCCGAGGTGTAAGCAATAAAATATTGGAAGTGAATGTGACCCTGGTGGGCACCACAGCCTTCAAAGCTGATGTCTCGGGTTAAACTGAGAGATGGGTTCGATTCCCATACGCTTCCGCCAATTAAGAGGAAAAACCCCGTGTAAAAGCGGGGTTTTTGCATACCTTAATGCAGTTATAAGTTGTCAATAATCATCCTTGAAATGCCATTTTCAGGCACTCCACAGGCACTGGAAATTTAGCTCGGGCACTGGGATTGGGCAAATACATTACTGCCTCCAGCCTTTAAATGTCAAATATATCCCATTCCAACCATGTTTTATTTCAACCAAAGTCGACCCCTATAGGCCTAATTTAGAGGGGGTGGCAAGCTTGACAAACCAGGGACTCCCATTCTAGTTACAATTTTATACAAAATATAACGAGAAAAAGCTTGATTTTATACCCCAAATACTTGTAAATTTCTGCGAACCAACACAACGATAAAACACATCGTAGCCACGGTTCGTCCATTTCATCTTCAATGTTCCTCAATCAACATAACTAAGAAGTAATCGGCTATTAATAAGCAACGCTTTTATTACTGACTATTATTAAAAAAGAATAGCGCACATAGCAGTCGCTAATAAGCGGATATTCTTTTTCATAAATTATACGTCAAGTATTTCAGATGGCTACAGTAGAAAACTTGACATAATATATAATAAAGCTAATAAGCAGCTACGCAGTATACGTAGCAATAACAACGTAGTTCCTACGTAGTCTACTTACCTTAGCTACGTAGCTCTGCTTCGCTTTTTTCTTTAGTATAATATAATAAGCCCCCCCCCGCCGCCGTTGTATAGAATAGCGAAGTCTGGTTGAGAGAAAAAATCGCTGCTAAATTCTAGTAAACTTGACATCTATTTATGAAGCACTAACGTAGCTTCAGTCTCTTAATGTATAGTAAAAGAATATAATACGCACCCACGCACGCAATCAGGAAAACAAAACAGCCACACATTAGGAGGAGGAGAATGTATGGCTGCTCTTTGGTACTAATATCTTGTTCTATATTATCTACTCACTAATAAGAGTAAGGTTCCCAGATAAAACAACATTTTGTGACCTATATCACACTAATAGCTCTCCTTATAATA
>SCKP01000063.1 GCA_004124405.1 Fidelibacterota bacterium
AGTTAAGTAGTTGGTGCGGGAAATGAATGTGTTGGCTGTGCCGGCGATCTAAATGGCGATGGAGGGTGGAATGTGCTGGATATTGTTACCCTTGCTAATTGTGTTCTGGCAGCTAACTGCGGCGGAAGAATTGATGATGCCAGTAGTGCATCCCTGGTTATGAGAAATAATCATCTTTCAATTGAAGGAAATGGTTTTATTGGTGGGGTTCAAATGACATTGACTCACGGATCTGAATTTTCAATTGAAATGACAGACAGGGCATTGTTTGCAGATTACCTTACTACCGGTAATACAACTCGCCTTTTGGTTATTACTCCAGAAACTGAAAAGCTATTCAGTTTTAAAGGTGATTTTGAGATTACTGAATTAATTGTGGCTAATAGTCAGTATGAAATACCAACCTCAATGCCAACAATTTTCAGCTTAAGTTCAGCCTATCCCAATCCATTTAATCCGGTAACCACTTTAACCTTAACTATACCTGAAGCAGGGGATATTAATGTACAGGTGTATAATCTTCATGGACAGATCGTGAGCACCTTGCTGAGTGGACATAAACCTGCAAATACCTACTCATTGGTTTGGGATGCTTCAAATGTGCCCAGCGGTATGTACTTCGTGAAAGCTGAAGTTGGCGGGTTTACAGAAACTCAAAAAATGATGCTTATCAAATAAATTTCCATCATTATTAATTGAACAAAAAAAGCCGCATTAAATGCGGCTTTTTTTTACTCCATCACTTTCCTTATTTAAAGGTCTGAAATTTTCCTGCTTGATAGCGTGACCAATAGTCATCTAATGCCTCTTTCAATTTGGGTAGCATGAACATGGCACCAATAATATTGGGGAATGCGCAAGAGAGAATCATCATATCTGAAAAGTCAATTACATTACCCAGTGATGCAATGGCACCCAAAACGATACATCCTAAATATAGAAATTGATACACGGGGATGGTGGTATCCCCAAATAAATATTTCCAGCCTTTGTTTCCATAATAATACCAAGAGATCATAGTGCTATATGAGAATAAAAAGACTACAATGGAGAGTATTGCAGGAAACCAAGAAATCACTGAACCGAATGCAGCAGAAGTGAGTTCTACGCCATTGATACCACCCCCTACTTGATATAGCGGATTGGCATCTTTGGTAATAAGTATAACGGATGCCGTCATAAAGCATACCACAATGGTGTCAATAAATGGACCCACCATGGCTACGATACCTTCCCGGACAGGTTCATCTGTCTTTGCCGCAGAATGGGCAATAGATGCAGAACCTACTCCACCTTCATTTGAAAATACAGCTCGTTTAATTCCTGTTACTAACACCCCAACAGCACCACCATAGACTGCATTGGGAGAAAAGGCCTCACCCATAATGGATGCCAATACGCCACCTAATTTGTCAAGATTCGTAAATATTATAAATAAGGATGCACCCACATACAGAACCACCATTGCGGGTACAATTTTTTCAGTGGTTTTGCCGATTCGCTCAATACCCCCAACAATGACAATCCCCACTAAAATCGCCAGGATAATACCATAGGTAAGTGAACTGATTCCTAACTGGCTACCTACAATAGCATATGATTGGTTGGCTTGAAACATGTTACCCCCACCAAATGCACCGCCGATAATGAAAATGGCATATAGAATCCCTAATGCCTTACCGAAAGTTTTTAAATTTAACTCAGCCAGACCTTTTTCGAGATAGTACATGGGTCCACCATCAATACTTCCATCTGGGTTTACTTGTCGATAGAGTTGACCCAAAGTACAGGATACAAATTTGGCAGTCATACTAAAAAAAGCAATACATATCATCCAAAAGACTGCTCCAGGGCCACCTAAAGATACCGCAATGGCCACACCTGCAATATTCCCCAATCCAATCGTTGCAGATAGTGCGGAGGTGAGTGCTTGGAAATGACTGATTTGCCCAGTATCATTGGGATTGTCATATTTTCCTTTAATAATATCAATAGAATGAAGAAACCCACGAATATTAATAAATCGAAAGTAAAATGTAAAGGTAATGGAGCCCGCCAGCAGTATCAATACTATAAGAGGAAAACCCAGAATTTTATAGAACAGTACTGAAAATAAATAACCAACAAAGATTCCGAAGATATTATCAATTCCCGTTATTATATCCACCTCTTTTCCATCAACTGTAAAATTTATAATGTTGAAATAGAATCCGAAAATTATTACTGCGATAATACCAATGAATATTTTCATGGCTCTGGTCATATGTACTCCTATTTTAGATTATTGTTTTTGGCTGATTTAGAAAAACGGTGATTCATTAAATGGAAGTCAAATACTTCTTATTCCATTATTTAATTCCAATATATTAAGCGAATTTAACCTTTTTACATATTTCATCAATAATGTAATTTATCCCAAATTAAAATAAAGGTATCGTCTTATGGATAAAATTTCTTCCCCACAAGGGCATTATGCGCGCCTCCGTCAGCGTTTTCTTTTAGGGGGAATTGATGGTTTCTTAGATTATGAAGTTGTTGAGCTCTTACTCAAGCTTGCAGATAATCGCCGAGACCAGAAAATTACCGCAAAACTTCTCTTGAATACATTTAAATCACTGCGTGGAGTATTAGAAGCAAGCCCTGAACATTTGAAAAAAATTAAGGGAATTGGTGATTCCAATATTTTTGGATTAAAACTGGTTCAATCTGTTGCGCGTAGATATTTGAAGGAGCAAATAATAGGAGAAGATTTTATTCAGTCCTCTGAGAATGTTTTGGATTATCTCCGACATAATCTTCGGGATCGAGGAAGAGAAGTCTTCCTGGTGGTGTTGCTCAATGGGAGAAATCAGGTGTTGGATATTGTTGAATTATTTGAGGGCACACTCACCACCAGCGCTGTGTACCCCCGTGAAGTTATCAAGCTGATATTGGAAAAGGATGCTGCTGCAGTTATTTTTGTTCACAATCATCCATCAGGAAATCCCAATCCTTCAAAGGATGACCAGACACTTACTCGAAAATTGAAAGCCGCCTGTGCCACCATTGATGTACAGCTCCATGATCATTTGATTATTGCTGGTAATGATTTTACCAGTATGGCGGATAAGGGAATGATTTGAATATCGAATATTGATTAGTGAATTGAGAATAAAAAAATTAATTAATTCCTAC
>SCKP01000017.1 GCA_004124405.1 Fidelibacterota bacterium
GGAAAATTCAATGCTCACGATCACCAAAAACTTTTCCTGCCCCAACAATCGGGATACAGCAGAAGTGACTTTTTGCTGATAGGAATTTTCTATGGCAATTTTCTGTGAGAGGATGTTTGCCTGCTGGTTCCAGAGAAAAGCACAGAGGGCTATAATGAATAGATGTTTACGGCCAAATTTATTGGTCATTGTTTTGCTCCTGTTTAAGCATAAGTAAATTTAACACATTCAAATTATTGTATGAAAGACAGTACAATTATTTTCCTGAATTTCCAGATCTTTCAATTCCGTCAACAAATTGCTGCTGCGTAAAAATAATTTTAATCCGCCTGTTTTTTGCTCGAAGTTCTTTTGTTCTATTTAGTGAATCAATGACAGTATCCATGCTGACTTCATCAATTAAGGGATTCCCATATTCATCCCTGTCAACGCCCGTATATTGTGCCTTACCTCCTCGTCCTTTTCCTATCTTTACATTTTCACCTCGTGGCTTTTGTACGGCACCTCGTCTCATATTTGCCCAGGTCATATCAGCAGGCCAGCGGGCTGCATATCCATGTGCTACCAATCTAGATGGATTCACCCCCTTATTAATGAGATAACTCACCACAGCAGAAGCTCTCGCAGATGACAATTCCCAGTTTGTTGGGTACATTTTCGCCACATCCCTAGTAGGTTTCAAATTATCCGTATGCCCTTCTACAATAATTTGCCGATTATCAGATGGAACAGTTAAAAAACTATCTACAGCTGCATCTAAAAATGTTTTCAATTCGTCTTTCATTGTTGCTTTCCCTGCACCAAAACAGATGTTTCCATTAAGTTCTATTACGGTACCCCGGGGGTCCTTCCTATCAACTTTTGCCTCAGAGGAATCCAGTTCCATTTCTTCTATTATTTCAGCTAAATCACCATGAATTTCATAAGATTTCGGAGGTGATTTGTTCTCTACTTTTAAATCCTGAATGAGGCTGTCCATATATTCTTCAATGGGTTGGTCGTCTATTTCTGTCACCCCTTGTTCTTTTAATTCCTGAGCTTGTTTTTCAATTTCTTCTATTTTTTCTTTTAGTTCCTCCTGTTTAGCTGCCCCTGCTTCTTCCCCACCCCCTTCAACAAGTGCAGCAGGGTCCATGGTTGCCATAGCAAACATGAGCACAAAAAACGCAAAGAGCAGGGTGAACATATCTGCCATGGTACCAAAATATGCAGGAAGTCCAGAACCCTGTCCCTCGCATAATGGACAAACCTCATCAGCCATAGAAACTAATCTTCATCAGTAAATCTGTCTTTTCTGGCTAGAAATGCATTTAACCGCTCTTGTACCATAGTGGGGTGAACCTTGTCATATCATAACATTGCTGCCTCTAAGTGAAGGGCACTTTCAACCTTTTTATCATCATTAATATATTTTAAATGATCAGAAAAGGGTAAGAAAAAGAAGAATGCAAAAAGCGCTCCATAAAGCGTGGTGATGAGTGCGATTGCCATGTTGCTAATAAGTGAAACTATTGGGTCAACCCCGGGCGTGGGGGGCATGGACATACCTGCCAGCATAAAAATCAACCCAAACAGAGTTCCGATCATACCAAATGAAGGGGCATACTCCCCCATTTTTGCCAGAGCATTAGCTGCTTTTATATCCCGCAGAGCGCGGTATTGTTCTTTATTTTCGATAATGGTACGGATATCATCCTTTGGAAGACCATCTGAAATCATCCGGATTCCGTCCTTAATACTACTTAGCCTGAAAGGCATGTGTTCAGGAGTTTCATCCAATGCTTTTGCAAGCTCACCCTTTCTTGCTGCTTCAGCCAAATTCACATAATCCTGCACAACATCTTTCATTGTAAAACCCTGGTTCTTGAAAACTTTTGGGAATCCACTTAAAGCCGCAATAACATCTTTTAGGGGGTAAGCAATACAGGTGGCAGCAATGGCTCCGCCAAGCACAATTGCCAAGCTGATAGCATCCCACAGAGATTTCATACCACCCGTTTCTGCTGACCCTATGAATGCAGCGGTAAGTAAAATTCCAAGACCCATCACAAGACCGATTATGGCACCTAAATTCATTTAATATTCTCCTGTGTTTTTCCTATTTCTATGGGTGTGAGCCGGTTTTCATCTACAGCCTGCAGCATATCATAAATTTCTGTAAATTCCGGGTCTAACTGCAGAGCTACATTCCAATTAAGCGTTGCCCGGCGGCTATCGCCCAGTTTGTAATAAATAGAACCGCGCCTGCCGTAAGCAATGGCCAGATTGGGGTTCAGTTCAATGGCAGAGTTTACCTCAGACAATGCATTTCTAAATTGTTCATTATAGAAAAACCTCAGTGATCGTGATAAATGACGCATGGCTTTATTCTGGTTAGATTGACTTACCTGTTCTCGCAAAAGATTTTTTCGGGTAGAGTCAACCAACACAGCTTCCTTATGCTGAAGCATATTATTATAATCATTTAAATTGTCAATCATATATTTACTTACCTTAATAGAATCACGCAAAGTTTCTACTACATCTGTGCAGATTGGGTCATAATACAAAATAGAAGAATCCGTTTCACCATAAATTCCATCACCTAATTGTTTACTTAATGCTTCTGCTTCATCTGCATCAATAATTCTGGGTACATTGATCCCCATTCCAAAAGTTATTGATGGTGCATCACCACTTAAGTCTGTCCAGTCAGTACCAGTACGGTCCTCAGTTGCAAAATCGCCAAAATTCTCGAAATGAGTAATACCTAAATTAATATGAGTTGACTTTAATATGGGAATACTAACACCAATATTTAATCCTTTTCCATCAAATTCCGTCAGAAAATTTATTCCTCCATTTTTTTTCAGAAAGGGAGTAGTGAAATTAAAGCCTAAAAACACCCCAATATTTTGTTTTGGGTTGGAAACATAGAGGTGTGAATCTTCATTAATTTTACCTGAGCCGAAACCCAAATGGGTGGCAATGGCGTAATCCTCAAAATGTTTTGCACTGCTGAGAACTGCAAAAAGCGACACACCTTTTGTGTCCAATCCGTCAGCACCTTCTATATCACTACCCTGCCTTAAAATTACATCTTGAATTCCCACATCTAATTTCACATCACCATACTCTAACATGTTTTTTTGTAGATGAAAGCCAATCTCAGCTGAATTTGCGGGATTTACAGGCTTCACAAAAGATATGCCATACAGATAACCAGACTTTGCCAAAATATTTACAGAAAATGCAGAACTGCTTTGGGATGATGAGAGATATTCAGAGGATACATTCACAGCAAGAAGATTTTTGTACATATCACTATCCACATTTGGAACCCGTATCATATTCCCAGGCCTGGAAAATGCAACCCGTGAGTTTGCCTCAATTACTCCAACCAATAAAATGATTATAAGTGGAATTAAATTTTTTGTTTTGGACATCCTTTAATGTTTGCCTAAAATCCGAGATTTGATTTTTGCTGAATTGAAATAATCACTATTTGGATAATAGGCGATTAATTTTTGGTAATTATCTTTTGCGTTCTTAGTGTCCCCTAATGATTCATAAATCATTGCAAGCAGGAGATAGAGGTTATCACTTTCATTTTGTTTAAGTAAGGAGAGTACCTGGGTCTGGGCTTTGGTATAGTATCCACAATGATAAAAAGCATCCGCCAGCAGATAGTTTAAATCACTACGAACCTTTTCTGACAGCAGACTCAAATCTCTTTGTTGCAGTATTTCAATAACATATTGATAATTTTTCGTCAAGTATGATTTTTCCGCTATGAATTTTATCAGGTGGCTGCTTATTTCAGCAGGTTTATTTACCAGTTGGTCAGAAATTTCTGTTGAAAATGTATTTCTAATGGGAGGAATAAATGGATCTGTAATAACCGCATTAATTTTGGCTTGAGAATTCTCCTTCTGAGATGGAAACCGATGGGAAGTATCTTTGGGATTTTTCTGAATTTCAGGTTGTCTGATTACAACACCAAAATCCCAGAGAATTTCATTTTCAGAAAATCCTACTGAACAGAATAATCCAATACTAAAACCCAGAATATATTTATTAACCATCATACTGACTCCAGTCAATAACATAACTATATCCAATAAAGGTACCAAAAGACTTGGGAATTACCATCTGGAAATTGCCTACAGCATGCGGTAAAATACTATTATCGGAAGAAATACCTGTTTTGAAGGTATTTGTTATTCCGTTAATAAAAGCTGTCAAAGTTTTTGAATCACCATGCCAGTTGGTTCGAAAAGTGAAAATAATTTTTGAAAAGTCAGCGCGTTTATTTCCCACATTTTTTATTTCACCTGAAAGCACGGTATTACCAGAACCGTCTTTTTCTTCGGTAATATCACCTACTAAAACCAAATGAGCAGACAGATTTGTAACCCGTTTTTGGATGAGACTTACAGCATCCAGCGAACCACCCGATTGATTAATTGAAGATTCTTCGTCAAAATTGCCATAGGCACTCACCTGATTCACCACCCGGATGATTGTATTTCGGTCAATTATCAGCTGTCCGATGAGGGTTTCTATTTTCATTACATCCTGATCCTGGTACACAATTTTACCAAAAATAGAACTGCCGTTGTTGAGGACAATTTCTTTGTTGTAAATAGCAAAAGGATTTGCAAATACCTTGGTTTGGGCTTCCAGCTTACTCAAATTTTCATGCTGATAGTCCAATTCAGCCCTCAACTTTTTAATATCCATTCGCAGGTCTTCAATTATTTCAGGCAGATTCTTTTCCAATACTGAATCTTGCGTCAGATTATAATTACTACCATTTGAACTCTCATTTAAATTGACATCAGGAGAAGCTGTATTTTCAGCGTCCTTACCTCCACAGGAATACATAAAGAGAGTACAAATAATTGATATTAGATATAGTTTAATGTTATTCATAATTGAAATAAGTATTTTTTTGTAATATTTTGGAGTTTTTTTTTTAAAGGAATTCCCGTAACACCAAGAATTAAATCAATACAACATATTGTTATCTTGAAGTAAAAATATACCTTATAATGTGGATATCAGCAAAATGATTTATTCCCAATTAGTATATTTTTTTGGTAAAAAAAAGTACCAATATTTCATATATATTTAATGATATTAAAACTTATTCATTTTTTGTAAAATATTGCAAATAATTGTAAATTTATGGGATTATTTTAGAGGGAAATGGCTTGTTTATCGAAATGCTTAAAGGAAAAATCCACCGTGCGATGGTGACAGAGGCAGATTTAAATTATATTGGATCGCTAACTCTGGATGAAGATTTAATGGATGCTGCCGGACTTAGGGAATACGAAAAAATTGGGGTTTTAGATATAACCAATGGCAATCGTATCGAAACCTATATTATTCGAGGGGAAAAAGGGTCTGGACAGGTATGTATTAACGGAGCCGCCGCCCATTTAATTAGTAAGGCGGATTTAGACATAATTGTGGTTTACTGCCAGCTTAACGAAACAGAAGCCCAGGTCCACAAACCCAAAATTGTTCATGTAAATTCTGAAAACCAAGTAACATTTTTGGCTAGTGAAGAACCCGTTTTGGTTTAACAATCCGTGAATAAAATAACAATCCGAGATATTCAGAAGTTAAAGGGTAGCGACACACCCTTCGCAACCATTACTGCTTATGATTATGTCTCTGCCCGAAATGCAGATGCCGTAGATATACCATTATTATTAGTGGGTGACAGTGCTGCCATGGTGGTGTATGGTATGGAGAATACAATCCCCATTTCAATGGATGAATTAATATTCCTGGTACGGGCAGTTTGTCGGGGTACAAAAAAAGCGCTGGTAGTTGCCGATATGCCTTTCATGTCCTATCAAGCTTCCGTGGAAGATGCGGTTCGAAATGCCGGTAGATTTGTTAAGGAGGGAGGAGCCTGTGCCATTAAGCTGGAAGGCGGGACTCCCTACACGGCCCAAATCAGGGCAATTATTGATGCCGGTATTCCTGTAATGGGGCATGTGGGATTGTTACCTCAATCGTATAATCTGAGTTCTGGATATCGAATACAAGGGAAGTCAAAACTGGAAGCAGAAAAAATTATAGAAGATGCATCGGCAGTACAGGAAAGTGGAGCATTTGCTGTGGTTTTAGAAGGAATACCTGCAGATTTAGCTGAGAGAATTACCAAATTATTAGATATCCCAACGATTGGTATTGGTGCCGGACCATTTTGTGATGGTCAGATTCAGGTTTACCACGATATTTTAGGTTTATATGGAGATTTCTCGCCGAAGCATGCAAAACAGTATGGCAACTTTGGAGTTGAAATTCAAAAGAAATTAGCAGAATATAAAAATGAAGTTGAAGGTAAAACTTTTCCTACTAAAGAACATTTCATTACCAGCAAAACCCAACTCGAAAAAACTCACTAATTTTTGAAGAAAATTTCCACCATTAAGGAATTCCGAAAATGGCGGAAGAATATTTCAGGTTCCATTGGATTTGTTCCCACCATGGGCGCCCTGCATGAGGGACATTTATCTTTGGTCTCAAAGTCCAATAATATCTGTGAAAATACAATTGTAAGTATTTATATAAATCCAACTCAATTTGCTGAAGGTGAAGATTTAGATACGTACCCCCAAATGGTACAAGCAGATTTAGATAAGCTGTCTAAATATGAAGTGGATTGTGTTTTCTTGCCAGGCAATTCTGAAATGTATCCTGAAGGAATTAACGTGGGTAATTATGACAATAATTTATTTGATATTTTAGAGGGGAAAAGCCGCCCAGGATTTTTCAAAGGTGTAACCACTATTGTTGCAAAATTGTTTGATATTGTAGAACCAACACATGCCTTTTTTGGCGAGAAAGATTTTCAGCAGTTTTGCATCATAAAACAAATGGTTTCAGATTTAAACTATTCCATTGAGGTGGTACCCTGCCCCATTATTCGGGAAGAAAATGGATTGGCAATGAGCTCTCGAAATAAATATTTAACGGAAAGTGAATATTCAATTGCCGCCACCATTTTTAAAGCCCTGGAAAGTGGCAAAAAACTTCTAAAAGATGGTGAACTCAATGGCGACAAATTAAAGCGTGAGATCTACCAGATTATTAAAAGTGAACCAGCGTTTACGATTGACTATGTTTCAGTGGCTAGTGGGGATACACTTGAAGAATTTGAGGGGGAATTAAGTGGAGATATTCTAGTAAGCGTAGCGTTATTTTTAAGCAAAACCCGTCTTATTGATAATTTCACCTATTCTTCACCTGATTTACATAATTGCTAATTTACTCTAAATATGGAGTGGATTAACTGTGTTAATCCAAGCATCAGCAGACTTCGATTGCCGCTCAGTACAGGCAGTTGATGCAGTCCAAATAAAATTTATTCTTTGTCTTCTAAAAGGTAATGTGTGCCAATACTCTCCCTGGCTTCAAGAGTTGCAGCAATAATTGCAATGGCAGTCTGAACTCCATTTCTTAATCCAACAATATTTGGAGTCAATTTAGCTTTCTGGTAAAAACTTTCAATTTCCGTTTGAAGGTTCCGCATAATGGTACGGGCACGGTGGAGCCTTTGACGGGTACGAATTAATCCCACATAATTCCACATGGTATTTTTAATAGTGAGCCAATCCTGAGCAATAAGAGCGGGGTCAATTTCTTCAAGTTCATCTACCCAGGGTTCAATTTCTGGGAAATGGTCATCTCCATCTCTAAAAATGGCTGCATCTTTTCCGGCATGGTAGCCCCAGACCAAAGCTTCCAGTAAAGAAGTGCTTGCCAAACGGTTAGCACCATGGACACCGGTACAGGCAACTTCACCCACTGCATATAAGCGTTTTACAGAAGTCCGGCCTTCCAGATTCACACCAATACCGCCACAGATATAATGTGCAGCTGGTACCACGGGGATAGGCTCTTTGGTCATGTCAATTCCAGCCTCCAGACAGCCGATATAAATAGAAGGAAATCGGTTTTTAATCCAACTACTATCCTTAAACGAAATATCCAAATACATACAGGGAAGAGCCGTGTCCAACATTTTTTGATGGATGCCTCGAGCAACAATATCCCGTGGCGCTAAACTACCTTTTTCATGAATAGTCTTCATAAATTCATTTCCATTTCCATCAATTAATATTCCCCCTTCACCCCTGACAGCTTCTGAAATTAAAAATCGCCCAGACCCACTGAAAAGAGTTGTTGGATGAAACTGGATATACTGTAGGTTAAAACATCTGGCGCCTGCCCTCCACGCCATTGCAATACCATCACCAATAGAATCTTCGGGGTTGGTTGAATGAAGAAAAATTTGTCCCAATCCACCCGTTGCCAATATAGTTCTTTGGGCATAAATTGAAGACACCTTTCCCGTATTATTATCCAACACCATAGCCCCGAAGCAGGCAGGTTTTTTGTAGATGTCGGTAGAAATTGTGGAGTGGTGCGATAAGGTTAATAGGTCAATAGCTGTATAATTGGTTATGATAGAAATATGGGGATGTTTTTCCAATTCACTCAATATGGCTGTTTGAATGGAATCACCGGTTTTGTCTTTACTGTAAATAATGCGAGATTCCGAATGTGCAGCTTCCCTGGTTCGACAAAGGGTATCATCATCTCCCATAGATTGGTCAGTATCAAAAGCCACTTTAAATCGGTCAATGAGCAATTCTTTTACTAATTGGGGACCTTCATTACAGATTAAATCAACAGCATCAAGTGAGGAATGATTATTACCAGCCTTAATGATATCATTCTTCAGTTTCTCTGGAGAATCAGTGCTGCTGTTATAGACAATACCACCCTGAGCCTTTGGTGTGTTTCCACTTTTTAATTGGGAAGATTTGGTAATAATAGTTACACTTTTCCCCCTATCTGCAGCGGTAATTGCTGCTGTGGCACCTGATAATCCACTGCCGATAACCAGAACATCTGTATTAATTGACGAACTCATGAAATGAAATCGAGCCGAATGTTTTTACTTACAGCCTGATGGGTTAGAGCCCCAATGGAAATGGCATTGATTCCAGTATCCAAATAAGGGTGGATATTTTCTAAAGTGATTCCACCGGAAGCTTCGATAAACACATCTTTCCCATTTTGGGAAGCCCTTATTATTGAAACAGCAGACCTGATGGTCTCAGGCTTCATATTATCCAATAAAAATCCGTCCACCCCTGTTGTTAAAGCTTCATGGATTTGATCAAAATTATCTACTTCCAACTCTAAAGGCAAGTGAGGGCCTTTTTTTCTGGCAGATACTATGGCATTGGTTACTGAACCTGCGGCAACTATATGATTATCTTTGATAAGAATTCCATTAGATAAATTGAGTCGATGATTGAAAGCTCCACCAATTGCCACCGCATATTTTTCAAATAAGCGTAATCCGGGGGTTGTTTTTCGGGTGTCTAAAATTTTGACATTAAAGGGTTTTGCAATTTCTGCATATTCATGGGAGAGCGTGGCAATACCACAAAGCCGCTGGATTAAATTCAGCATGACCCTTTCACGAGAAAGTATTTCTCTGGCTGAACCTGTAACCACTCCAATCACATTGCCATTTGAGAGCATAGCACCGTTTTTATGATTAATGGTCACCTGGCATTTTTTACCAAAGCAATGAGGTATAATTTCAGTCCCGGCAAAAACCAGTTTTTCTACTGCGTGAATTTCTGCTGTAATTTTAGAATCATCAGAAGTTGTACTCTCAGTAGTAATGTCACCATTTGGAATATCTTCTGTTAGAAAATCGGCGATTTTTCCAATGATATATTCATCTGAAAGATGCTTGTGTTGAGGGTATTCCATCAACTGAGCGCCAACATTCTTTCTAAAGGAGCCAGTGCCTGGAGCCGAAGCTCTTCCGATAATTTAATTTCGGGAGACATAGTCTCAAGTGCCGTTACCATTTTTTCAATGGTGTTTAAGCGCATATGGGGACATTCATTGCAGGCACAGCCATCATTTGTAGGAAGAGGAATAAACGTTTTATTGGGGCTCTCTTTTTCCATTTGATGAATAACTCCCGGTTCTGTAGCAATTATAAATTTCTCATAATTGGATTGATTAGCAAACTTAATAATAGAAGTTGTGGAGCCAATATGGTCTGAATGCCGGAGAATATTTTCGTCACATTCCGGATGTGCCAGAACAAGAGCTTCTGGATTCCGGGTTTTCAATCGGATTAGCTCTCTTTCTGAAAAAATTTCATGTACCTGGCAGGAGCCATCCCATAATAATAAATCACGCCCGGTTTTTTTCTGGAGGTATGCCCCCAAATATTTATCAGGCGCGAAAATAATTTTCTCATCATCTGGCAGGCTATTGATGATTTTTTCAGCGTTGGATGAAGTACAGATAATATCTGATGCCGCCTTTACCCCTGCGGAGCAATTTATATAGGTAATTACTGTATGATCCGGATGAGAATCTACCCAGGCTTTAAACTTCTGAGGGGGCGCAGAATCTGCGAGAGAACAACCTGCATCCATATCGGGTAAAATTACCCGTTTGTCCGGATTCAGTATTTTGGCAGTTTCGCACATAAAATGAACACCGCAGAAAAGGATGACATCGGCATCTGTTTTCACGGCATATTGTGCCAAGGCAAGGCTGTCCCCCATGAAATCGGCAACATCCTGAATATCAGGATCTTGATAATAATGTGCCAGTATTACGGCATTGCGTTCTTTTTTTAATTTTTCTAATCTGGAGAAAATATCTAACATCTTCAATTATTTAAGAATTACACCCTCCTAATTTAAAGATAAAATATGCCTGTCTAAAATAAATGAATGGAGTATTGGAGGAGTGAGGGAATCCTTTCAAAGGGTACTTCATTGTGGAGTAATTCCTCCATTGGATAGCTTAAAATTATACAATGGTTAAATCAAATTGAATCAGACACTTTCTTTTATGCTTTTGCTGAAACCGTTTCCATTTTCTCTAATATTGAAATATATGCTTGAGAAACATTCATTTTTTCAGCCAAATCTTTTTGACTGAGACCAGCTTTTAATCGGTGCAGATGAATAGAATTATCCACAAAATCAACTTATAATATTTTCAACTATTTTAACCTTTAGGGCTAAATTTACCTCGCAAACTTTTCAAAGGGTAAATCATGACTTTATCAAAACGAACTCATTGAAAAAAGAAAAATAGATTCGTTATATTAAATGTGTCAGACGGTTAAGGCTAAAATCCTTCCATATTTAATTTAGATACGGATCATCCATAATAATTCCATCTACCCCAAGATGTTTTGCTTTTGACAGTTCAGATGAAGTTTTTACTGTAAAAGTTAAAACACTCATTTTTTTTCTGTGAATCCAATTCATTAAATTTTCATCTAAATGTTCTATATCGGCGTGAAAAGCATCTGGCCTGCAAAGCCACACCCACAAAGGACTGTTTAAAATAAATTGAGGGTCTGTTTTCCTCCATAATAATGCGGTTAAAATTTGGGGGTTAATTTTCTTAACTCGCCTGAGAGTAAACGGATTAAAACTGGATAGGATGCAATTATTTTCGAATCCATAGGCATAGATTAATTTTAGAACATTTTTTTCAATATTGGTATTTAACAAATGAGCCGATTTAATTTCAATATTGATGATAATATTTTTATTGAGGATATCTAAAACATCGGTAAATAAGGGTATTTCATTTTGTTCATTACCATTTAATGAAATCTTATGTATTTCGGAATAGGTCAAATTTTTGATCAATTCTGATTTACCCGATTGAGTTTCAATACTCCAATTATGATATACCACCAATTTTTTATCAGCAGAAAATTGAACATCTAATTCTATGCCATCCATTCCTGTATCAATGGCTTTCCGGAATGAATCCAGAGTATTTTCATGGGCGAGTGATGGTACTCCGCGATGTCCTACTTTTACTAGTTTTTCAGTTGAGTATAATGGTGGATATACCGGCACCCAATTTTTTTTATAAATGGTGACGGTGATTATTAAAATTGTTAATAATAAGATTTCTACCCCAAACATCCACAGGTAAATTACAATTGGTTTAAATAACAGTTCGGTATGTTTTCAACTTGTTTTAAGTGGACTTAATACCCGAATTTTAGGGGTGAATTTTATATTATGGTTACCAACATGAACGATGCGACTGAACAATCAGCCGGTGAAATAAGAATGACCAAGGACGATCTTTGGGAAAATTGTCTTTTATATATTAAGGATCGAATACAAGAACAAGCATTTCAAACATGGTTTGATGGAATTGTTGCCACCAACTTAAATGAAGAAGGAATTACGCTCCAGGTTCCTAATCAATTTCATTATGAGTGGTTAGAAACAAAGTATCGTCACCTCATCGATAATGCTTTAAAGGAAAACGCAAGTCATCCGTTAATTGTTAATTACAGTGTAGTGATTAGTGATAAAAGCATAGATGAAATTCCAACATTAACTGCTAAGGAAAAACCAGTTCCCCAGGGATATCAAAGAAAATCTCAGTTAAATTCCCGCTATACTTTTGA
Source organism: Fidelibacterota bacterium (assembly GCA_004124405.1). Classification (GTDB taxonomy): domain Bacteria; phylum Fidelibacterota; class Marinisomatia; order SCGC-AAA003-L08; family D37C17; genus D37C17. The sequence goes on from SCKP01000017.1 coordinate 12,503, forward strand.
GAATTTCATTGAAGGGAAAAGCAACCAATTTGCTAAGGCTGCAGCCCTATCTATTGCAGATACCCCCGGACAAACCCCCTATAACCCACTGCTTATTTATAGCAGTCCCGGACTGGGGAAAACTCATCTATTACAGGCAATAGGAAATAAACTCATCCGGTATAACGGGAATATGAGAGTGGTATATCTCACCAGTGAAAAGTTCATGCTGGATTTCATCAGTTCTATTCAAAAGAACCGCTCAACAGAATTTATCAGCGTCTACAGAAACGTAGATATACTTTTATTGGATGATGTTCAGTTTTTTCAATCAAAAGAACAAACTCAGGAGCAATTTTTTCATTTATTTAATGATTTATTTCAAAAAGGAAAACAAATAGTATTAACCACCGACCGTCATCCAAGCGAGTTAAAAGGATTGAAAGATCGTTTAATTTCTCGGTTTCAGTCCGGGCTTGTAGTGGATATACAGCCGCCGGACTTAGAAACAAGAATTGCAATTCTGATGAAAAAGGCTGAAGATGATGGGTTGGAAATCCCCAATGATGTAACCGAATTTATAGCGGAAGCAATAGTGGGAGATATCCGCGCAATGGAAGGAGCATTGGTAAAATTATTGGCACTATCATCTCTTCGGCGAGAAGATATTACAATGAACTTGGCGCAGCAGGTGTTAAAAAATCTGTTAGGAAAAAATTCCTTTACCGATTTATCCATAGATCAAATTGTTAAATATGTTTGTAGGGAAATGAAAATCAGTGAGCGACAAATGCTGGGAAAAAGCCGGACAATGGAAGTCGCTCTTGCTCGGCAATTGGCAATGTTTTTATCCAAGGAGTTAACCAGCGCATCCCTTGCAAATATTGGAATTCATATTGGTGGAAGAGATCATTCAACAGTCATTCACGCCTGTAAAAATATTGATAAAAAAGCAATTGCTGACAGTGATTTTCAACGGAAAATTGTTAGCATGAAAAATGAAATATCCGGACAGAAAATGTCCAAAATTGTGAAAGGAAGCGCCTAATGGAAAAAATACTAATAATTGATGATGATGTACAATTAACAGAATTACTTATTGAATTTTTGGGTTCGTATAAATATGAAATTGTTGCAAAACATACACCAGAGGAAGGATTAGATTATCTGGAGAAAAAAGAAGCAAATGTGATAATCCTAGATATTATGCTGCCAGGAATGGACGGCTTTCAAGTATTAAGAAAAATAAGGGAAAATTTATCCATTCCAGTGATTATGCTCACTGCGAGAGGAGAGGTGACAGACCGTATTGTTGGTTTAGAATTAGGCGCAGATGATTATTTACCAAAACCATTTGAACCCAGGGAATTACTTGCTCGAATTCAGTCTATTCTAAGACGTACACATTCATCCGCAGCAATAGTAGAAAATGTCCATTTTAAAGGGTTAAGTATAGATAAAAATAAGCAGGAAGTGTTGTTAGATGAAAAACCAGTTTCACTTTCAACAACAGAATATGAAGCCCTCTTATTATTTATTGAAAATTCAAATGAAACATTGGACAGGGAATTTTTAGTTGAAAACCTGAGGGGTATATCCTGGCAGAGTTATGATCGTTCAGTTGACGTTTTAGTAAGTCGTTTGCGAGGAAAATTAGGTGAAACTCCCAATAAAACCAGGTTTATTAAGACAATCCACGGCGTGGGCTATAAATTTATCGGAGTGCCAAAGGATTAAACCCAATCTTCGATTTCGAAAAAGTCTATTTACCAGATTAGGCTTATTGGTTATTGTTTTTACAATATCCTTAACAGCAGCCTTATACTACCAGTTCACATATTCCTTCTCCACCCAGGATAGCATATTTGATGCCCACGAAAACTATTACTATTCACAAATGGTTATGGGATGGCAAAATCCTCCTGATACTAATCTTGTCAAAGAGGAAATTGAAAATCTGCATATGTGGTGTGGAATATTTGAACGGGAGAAAAACGAGACCGATGTAGCCTACCCAGGCGAGGTTTATTGGTCTAATCTACCGGAAAATATTTCTTTAAATGATTTTTATAGCTGGACAATTAGTTCAGATTTTGAAATCATGTATGATATCGAAATTCCACTTGAAATATTTTTTGGAAATATCAACGATATGCCTGTAACCGTGGTGGACAATGGCAGTTACCTTTTCTATTTAGTGATTGATTATATTCCACCCAGCGAATTAAATAATCTGATAATTGTATTTATTTTAGCAATTCTATTTATTATTGGTCTGTACTTATTCATCCGCAGGTATTTGAAACCAGTTCAATTAATGAAAAACAGGATAGAGGCTCTGGAGGCAGGAGACTTAAAATCAAAAATTGATATTATTGGTGAAGATGAACTTGCAGATCTTTCATATTCAATGAATAAATTAATTGAAGACATTAATACTTTATTGGAAAATAAACACCAATTACTTTTAGAGGTGAGCCATGAACTGCGATCACCCTTAGCCAGAATGCAGTTATTAATTGCAATGATGCCAGATCATAAAAATCTAACCAAGTTAAAGGAAGAGGTAGAGTTTTTAGAGGGAATGATTGCCAACCTATTATTATCAGATCGACTTTCATTGCCATATTCCAAATTAGATTTACAAAAATTCAGTACACAGGAAATTTTAGGGAAAGTAATGGATATGTTTCCCTCTAATCGTGACAGAGTAAAAATTGAAAACAAAATTCCCGATGAACACGTACTTATTGATGAAACAAAATTTAGCCTGGCACTACGCAATTTATTGGATAATGCTTTTAAATACAGCAAATTAAAAGATAAAGCGGATATTGAATTAACGGTTGTACAAAACGGTGATATTGAATTTCAAGTAAAAGATTCAGGAATTGGTATTTCAAAAGAAGATATTAAAAAATTAACCCAGCCATTCTTTCAGGCAAAACAACCTGTTTCAACAAAGGGATTTGGTCTTGGTTTAACAATATGTAAAAAGATAATAGAGGCTCATAAAGGGCGTCTCTCCATAGAAAGTGAGCCAGAAAAGGGGTCTATTTTTATTTTATACCTGCCAAAAATATAATTATTGGTTTTTATAGTTATAAATTCTAAATTACACCCTAATAGTTAATAAAAATAAACGTCTTAATCGAGGATTTAATAATGCAAAAATCAAGTGTAAATAAAGTAATTCTAGTGGGTCATATCGGAAATAAACCAGAGGGTAGATATACTCCCTCAGGGACTTCTACTGCGACATTTTCTCTTGCAACAAACGAATCATGGATCGATAGTGATAAAGAGAAAAAAGAACATACAGAATGGCATAATATTGTTGCCTGGAACAAATTGGCTGATTTTACCACTGAATATCTTCAAAAAGGTCAATTAATCTATATAGAAGGTAAGCTGCAGACACGAACTTATAAGGATAAAAATGATGTTCAGCATTGGAAAACGGAAATCGTATCTAATGTTATTACACCTCTTGAGTGGAAAACAGGAGAAAAGAAAGAAAACGGTTCGGTGAAAAAAACTGCTGAAAAAGTATCTGAACCTACCGGAGATGAAGATTTGCCCTTTTAAAACAATGTTACAAGTTGTTACATAATTGTGACAATAATCATTGTTTTATAAATACAAATCGTTGTAGCTTTTATCCAAGAGGGAGACTTTAATATGAAGACAATGAGTAAGGTTATATTAGTAACATTTATAGTTGGTGGACTTATTTTTGCCCGCACGGGGAAGAGTGATCCAAGAAGTGTGGAAAAAAATGCCCAGTCAAAAAGTAATCATTATTGGGTAAAAGATGTATCCGATAATAGCGATATTAAACTTGATCGGAAGCGTTCCCACAAAAGGAGACGTAAAATAAGGAAACCAGTTAAAGGCTTAAGATAAAAAATTTATCTTACCAATTTAAAAGGCGTCGGCTTAGACGCCTTTTTTATTATAGTTTATAATCATGAAAAATCTATCAATTTTATTATCAATCTACAGCATTATTCTATTAACCGGCTGCGCCTCAACTTGTATGGAATATCGGTCGGCTACAACGGCAGCTCGGAGTGAGAAAAATTTGAAAAGAGCTGAAGAATGGGGGCTTAAAGCATTAGAATCCCCAGAATGTGACCCGGTGAATGATGCCCGTGCACCATATTTTCTTGCTACTGAAGTTTATTTAAAACAGAAAAATTATATTAAAGTAGCAGAAATGCTGAATATTGCTGAAAAACGAAATTCTGATCAGCTTTTAGAAAGTCCTTTTAAATTGGGAGATACCCCTGTTACAACAATCGGAGAGGGTGTATTAGCATATAGAGATCAAGAATGGGTAAAAATATTTAATAATGCAGTAGATTTAATTCAGAGGGAAAAAATTGAAGACGCCAAAAAGCAAATTGAAATAGCTATCCTTTTACATCCTTCAAAAGGAGAAAATTATTCTACTTTGGCAGCGATTCATCTAAAAAATCAGGATATGGATGCGGCTCTTAATACTGCCAACCGTGGGTTGGAAACCGATAACACTAATTCAATGCTGTACCAAATTAAAGCTGATATTTCGATACAACGCGATGAATTAGAATCAGCAAGAGAATTATACCTTAAGTCCATCGAATATTCAGAAGATCCTGGACCTATTATGCGGAAATTACTATTTGTCTATATTGATATGGGTGATAATGAAAGGGCGATCGATTATTCCAATGAACTCTTAGATAAATATCCCAATGATGCAAATTTATATTATAATGTAGGTGTACTATATCAACGTTTAGCAAAAGATATACAAGTACGTTCTAAAGAAAATTTCAATAGATTAAATGAAATGGACACTCCCTCTGAAGTATTGATTAATCAAGTATATGCAGAATTCAGGGAAGTTAGGAAGTATGCGCATAATGCGAAAGATTATTTTTATGAGGCAAGTGACCTTGAAAAAGACGAAAATTTAGATACAAAACACGCAATTTCTGAGATGAAAACAACAATGAATCAAATGGATGATATTTTTATCCCATCTATCAGGAAAATAGCTAAAACAGCAGGAGTTGTTTTAGACTAAAAACGGGACTAAATCGCCACGCCCTCTTTTCGTCCTATCCACCCTGGTTAATAATCTAACCTAACCTTTTACGTTTAATTAAATATTCTGACAAAGCCATATCTAATGGAGAATCTGTAGAAAGCCGAATATAGTCAATATTTTTCTGTCGGCACATTGATTTCATATAATCACAAAATTTCTCCATACTTTTTTGATAATCTGACTGTATATGCCAAGGGTCAGTGATAATTTCTTCCCCCGATTCCATATCTCGAAAACGTGTCCGTTGGGTGAAATCAAGAGTGAGTTCCTGAGGATCTAAGACATGAAAAACCACCACCTCGTGACCTTTGTATCGAAAATGTTGTAAACCAGAAAGAATTTCATCAGGGTCGTCAAATAAATCAGATATGAGAATAATGAGACCTCGTTTTTTAATAGCCTCTGCTGTTATATGTAAAACGGGTGCAATAGCAGTTTCAGGGCCGGCCTGTATATTTTGCATTTGGGAAAGTATAATATTCAAATGGCTTCTTTTTGACCTGGCAGGGATATTAACACGGATACGATCATCAAAAAGCGTCAGTCCAACAGCGTCCTGCTGTTTTAACATAAGGTACCCAAGAGACGCAGCCAATATTTGGGTATATTCCAGCTTGGTCACATTGCCGGATTTATAGGTCATGGATAAACTCTGATCAATCAAAAGGTACGATTTCAGGTTTGTTTCTTCTTCAAACTGTTTAATGAAAAAGCGGTCTGTTTTCCCCCATAATTTCCAATCTATGTGTCGAATTTCATCACCGGCACCGTAGGCACGGTGTTCTGAAAATTCTACTGAAAATCCGTGATAGGGACTTTTATGTAATCCAACAATGAATCCTTCCACTACGAATTTAGCCTTAAGGGATAAATTATTTAACCGGGATATTATTTCAGGTGTGAGGATATTACCGCTGGGCATTGTAATTTATTTATTAGGTGGCAGATTCCAATAATTTTTCAAGAATGTCATCCCGGCTGACACCATCTGCTTCAGCATTAAAATTGGGGATAATTCTATGTCTGAGAACGGGGTTTAACATTTGTTGAACATCAGCGATATCCGGGGTTGTTCTACCTTCTAAAAGAGCCTTAGCCTTTGCCCCCAGAATTAGGTACATACTGGCTCGGGGTCCTGCACCCCATTCCAACCAATCTTTAGCAGCTGTTGTAGTTTGCCCGTTATTTGAAGATCGTGTACTGTTTACAAAATCTACAGCATATTCAATTACATTATCAGCAACGGGTACATTTCGGACCAATTCCTGATATGAAAAAAGATCAGCCGCAGACAACACGGGATACACTTTCTCCGCATCAGTACTGGTTGTTGATTTAACTATGGCTACCTCCTCATCACGAGAAGGATAGGAAATCAAAAGATTAAACATGAAACGATCTAACTGTGCTTCGGGCAAAGGATAGGTTCCCTCCTGCTCTATTGGGTTTTGTGTGGCTAAAACAAAAAAGGGCTCTTCCAATGTATATGACGTACCGCCAGTTGTTACTTTATGCTCCTGCATTGATTCCAACAGAGCAGCTTGTGTTTTAGGTGGAGTTCTATTAATTTCATCCGCCAACACAATATTGGCAAAAATAGGACCTTTAAAAAATTTAAACTCCCTTTTACCTGTTCCGGGCTCTTCCTCAATTATTTCTGTTCCAGTGATATCAGATGGCATCAAATCGGGTGTAAATTGAATACGGTTAAATGAGAGGTCCATGGCATCGGAAAGCGTTTTAATGAGTAGCGTTTTGGCTAATCCAGGCACCCCTTCCAAAAGGATATGTCCCCTACAAAGAAGCGAAATAAAAAGATGTTCTATAATTTTCTTTTGACCGATAATAACTTTAGAGATTTCCTGAAATAATTTCTCTTTATCGGCTTGTAATTTTTCTAATAACTGAATATTATCCATAATTTTCCTTTATATATTGGGGTTGAAATCTAATGGGGTCTTTCGAGCGCCACAATGAAAATTCACTCAATGACGCATATTAATTGTTGTTAAATTTCCAATATAAATATTACCTTCATAAACCGATTAGAAACGTATATACTTGGAAAAAATTTGTATTAAGGGTATGAACCAGGAAGAACTCCAATCCCTGTGTATTGAAGCTGGAGAATCAAAATTCAGGGGTGGGCAATTATTTGAATGGATGTATCGCCACGGTATATCCTCCTTTGATTCCATGTCAAATGTAAACAAATCATTTAGAGAACATTTGAATGAGCATTTTATAATTCAAACTCTCGCAGTTGAAAATCAATTCCCATCTAAAGAGGATAAATCTGTTAAAATACTGTTCCGTACCCATGATGGTCATTTCATTGAAACGGTGTCAATGGTAGATAAAAACCGGCACACAGTATGCCTTTCTTCACAGGTTGGGTGTGCATTGGATTGCCATTTTTGTGCAACAGGGAAAATGGGACTGAAACGAAACCTCAGTACTGGGGAAATTGTGGACCAGCTTATTTATGTAAGAGAATCTATTGATCAGTCTATTACCAATGTAGTTTTTATGGGGATGGGAGAACCCTTCCATAATTACGATAATGTGTTAAATGCGTCAGATATTTTTCATTCCCCCAAGGGTTTTAATTTGGCTTCAACTCGTATCACAATCTCAACTGTAGGTTTACTTCCTCAAATAAATCAATTTATTAAGGAAAAAAGGCGGTATAAATTGGCTATTTCATTGAATGCATCAAACGATAAAGTGCGGTCTGAAATTATGCCCATTAATAAAAAATGGTCAATAGTTGACCTTGTTAATGCGGGGAAAGAATATTCAAATCAAAAAAAACGGTTGATTATGTTTGAATATGTATTGCTAAAAGGAATCAATGATTCAGAAGAAGATGCATTGGAGTTAGCCCGTTTATTACAAGGAATCCCCTGCAAAATAAATTTGATTCCTTATAATGAGATTGAAGGGAAATATCAAAGACCGGATGAATCTACAATTACTAAATTCTCCGAAATACTGCATAATTATAGAGATGAGTATCGAGTATTGGTAAGATGGAGTAAGGGGCAGGATATTGCAGCAGGATGTGGTCAATTAGCAGGGCAGAATGGATGAATCTAAATTTCATCACCTCTCACATTTTAAATAAAATACCCGAGCCCCCACAAACATCTGTGATTTTAGGGTCGGGTTTGGGGAATTTTGTTGATAATTTGGAAAAACCGATTTTCATCCCCTACTCAGAAATTCCAGGCCATCCTTGCTCTACAGTATCTGGACATGAGGGTGAATGGGTTTTTGGTTACATCAACAACAAACCTATTTTATGCGCAAGTGGGCGTTTTCATTTATATGAGGGGTTTAATTTAGATAAAGTAACCCTCCCCGTATCGGTAATTCACTCTCTTGGCTGTAAATCCCTAATTATTACAAATGCCGCCGGGTGTCTAAAGCATGATTGGCAAATTGGTAACTTTATGCTCATTTCTGGTTATTTAGATTATACCTATCTAAAGGGGTCAGACCCTTTATCTGTGGTTTTGTTTGAGGAAGAACAAATCAACCAAAATATAAAAACTATGGCTACTAAACTTGGAATCTCATTGCGAGAAGGAATTTATACTGGAGTATTGGGGCCCAGTTTTGAAACACCTGCAGAAATTCAAGACATTATTTCATTAGGCGGAAACGCAGTGGGGATGTCCACATTACATGAAATTATGAAGGCAAATGAGCTGGGATTAAAGTTGGTTGGAATATCCTGTTTAACTAATTATGGTGCCGGAATGGAAGGCTCTTTATTATCTCATGAAAATGTACTTGAAACTTCAAGTCAGGTGAAGAAGGCTTTTTCGAGACTGCTCACAGAAATTGTGTAAAATTACAACTCCACTACTGTAATTCCAGCGCCACCCTGATCTTCATTGGCAAAGTGGAAATTAGTCACGAACGATTGTTCACTTAGAAATTCATGAATTGCTTCCATTAATGCACCGGTACCTTTACCGTGAAGAATATGAATAAAACCCATTCCTGAAACAAGGGCAGAATCAAGATGTTTTTCAGTTTCACGCAATGCCTCATAAACACGCATTCCCCTTAAATCAATTTGGAGTTTTGCAACCGAAGATGTTTTACTTATGGATATATTTGTATTAGTATCCAAATCTGAATTTTCAGAGTGTTCCGCTGCCTGAAGTTCTGCTAATTTTAGGGTGAGAGTAATACCGTTAACTTCTACCCGGACTCTATTTTTTTTATCCGGTGGATGAATAATTTTACCCTTGCAATTTAGATGAGGAATAAAGACGATACACCCTTTTTGTGCATCACCTTCCAGAAGTGGATTAATGTCTTCCTCACTTATTTTATCCTGATGCTGTAAATCTTCAAGTGTCTCTTGAAAATGTTCTTTAACCTTTTTAATGGTTTTTTTGTCCGCTTGATTCGTACGGATTTCAGCAATAAGGTTCTCCACATCCCGACGGGCAGATAAGATTATTTCTTCTGCTTCCAAAATAGCGTTAGACGTTGCTTTTTTATGGGCTTTATTAATTTCATTTTCTTTGCTGAATATTTGGGTTTCAATTTGTTTAAGTTTTTTTTCACGATTCTGCAAATCAATACGGAGGGATTCTGCTGCTAAGCGTTCTTTTTCCAGTTGTCCCAATATATTTTCAAGATTCACCGATCCATCCCCCACCAACTCCTTTGACCGATTTATGATATCATCACTCAATCCCATTCGTTTTGAAATTTCTAATGCATAACTTGCCCCAGGTGTTCCCAATTGAAGTTCATAGGTAGGAGCAAGCGCCTCTGAATCGAAAATCATTCCCCCATTTATTATCCCCTTTTCATCAGAGGCCCATACTTTTAAAGATCCCAGATGGGTAGTTGCAATAACCGTACAGTTTTTCTGTATTAAGGACTCCATAATCGCCCGGGATAGAGCTGCACCGGCATCTGGGTCTGTTCCTGTTCCCAATTCATCTAATAAAATGAGTGTGTTTTGATCTGCCTGTTCAACTATTGTGGCAAGATTTTGAATATGGGCAGAAAAAGTCGAGAGATCATCCTCTATAGATTGCCGATCCCCAATATCTGCCATAAATTTTGTATATATGGGGAATTGAGCCTTGTTCGCTGGAATAAAAAGTCCGCACTGTGCCATGAGGGCATATAGACCAAGACTTTTTAGTACCACGGTTTTACCCCCCGCATTCGGTCCGGATAGAAGCAAAATCTTTTCTTCATTTAGCTCTATATTTAAGGGGATAGCCTCTTTCCCAGCCAAAGTGAAAAGGGGATTTCTAGCCTGTTCTAATTTCAGGCTTCGCCCTTCATTCATTTCTGGAGAAACGGCATTTAATTCATAAGCTAGTTTAGCCATGGTATTATGCTGATCAATATACTTCAAAATATTAAATGATTCTTGAAGCTCAATATAATATGGTTGAAAATATGCAGTAAGCTCACGAAGTATGCGCTGTTTTTCTTCAGTAATGGCAAAGTGAAGTTCTGTTAAACGGTTATTTAATTCAACAATTTCCAAGGGTTCCACATAAGCAGTTTGTCCCGTTGAGGATTGATCCTGGATTATACCTTTCACCTTCCTTTTTTGACTAATCTTAAGAGGTAAAACAGATCGACCGTTCCGAAAGACAATTTGATCTCCACCAAGCCAACCTTCCTGTTTTGCTCGTAAAAAAACTTTCTGCATGGTATCTTTAATACTTCCTTCAGCCATAGAAATAGAACGAGTAAGTCGTTTTAATTTGGGACTGGCATCTTTCCCTATTTGGAAACTGTCATCAAATACATTTTCAATTTCTACTTGACATTTTTTTGAATTAATTAAATTTTTTCCATGAACATGCCAAAGAGGGAAACCACTTTTTATTAAATACTGTTTTATTCTAGAGGATAAAAGTAATATTTGATACAGTTCTCGAAAGTTTTCAGGGGTAAGCTGAAATCCGCCAATATTCAGCGAGTCAATCCATTTTGAAATATCGGGGACAGTCTCTAGGGGGAGGGGATTTTTTCTTTGAAAAGCCGAGAGAAACTCATCACAATGTTCTTGAATATCAGAAATTTCCTGAATGTTAAGGGAGGGAGTTAGTTGGGTGAAAAAAATCTGATTAAGAGAACAAAGACAATTATCCTTCAGCCAGTTACGAATAACATCAAATCCGGTATCTTTGTAAAATTCTGAACTGCAGATTGAATCGTTTTGATTCATAAAAAGAAGTTTTACCTAAGGTTGATTTAATATTTTATGCACATTTTTTTCCAGAGAAATTTCTTTAATTTTTTTTTGAAATTCATTCAGTCTATCATTCATTGGCATGGTTAAAATCACCAGTTCTTTTACATGGTCACAAATTTGGTACATGATAGATTCCCTCTCTAATTTTTGGCGAATAGTATCCTCTTGATCCAGTTTAATTGGGAGAGCTTGAATAATAAAAATGAGAAGGCTGACAATTAAAAATCCTTTAAGCAGTCCTAAAAGCAGCCCCAATAGGCGGTTTAACCAGCCCAGTAATACCAATTCAATAAATTTCTGTAATATTTTTGCGATGATTGTGATAACTATTACCGAAATAACAAATACTCCCAGGTAGGCAGCAGTAACCTGCAGGGTTTCACCATCGATATAGGGTTGAAGATGGGGTATGAGCAAGTTGTGAAATTTAGATGCAAGAATGAAGCCGCCAACGAGACTGATGAGTCTCCCCATTTCTTCAATAAATCCATGACGAAAACCATTAAAAGTGAAAAATACCAGTATCAGACTAATTACAATATCAGGGGGTGTAATAGTCATGAACTTAGCTCCTCTTGGACAATTTTCTGAACTATTTTTCCATCTGCAGATCCAGCTAATTCTTTCATTGTCGCTCCCATAACTTTACCCATATCCTGCATAGACCCAGCTCCGGTATTTTTAACTATATTTTTAACTGTCCCTCTTATCTGTTCTTCGGATAATTGGTCCGGTAAATATTTTTCAAGAAGTGACAATTCAAATGCTTCTTTTTCAGCGAGGTCATCCCTGCCGCCTTTTTGATATTGGTCAATGGACTCCTTTAATTGTTTGGCAGCTGTTTTAAGTATTTTTAATGATTCCTCATCGGTTAATGATTCTCCTTTATCAATTTGAGCAGCTTTAATTTTACCGATAATATTTCTCAGGCCTATCATTTTCGCCCTTTCTCCTGATTTCATGGCAATTTTTAATTCTTCCTGTAATTGGTTTAACATGCATATTCCCTAGATGAATTTAGAGGAAATTTACAGGTGATGAGTAAATTAGCACAATGGAATTAGCGCACCCTTATCTTGTATTTCCAATCAAAAGTTGTCTAAATTAATGGTCTAATGAAACACTGCATTTTTCAATTAATACGAGTAATAAACAGGGGAATTAATCAAAATTAAATGCACCTAAACGGGTGCATTTTTTGATTTACAGAAAAAATATATGAAGCAAACCTTAGAGCAACTCATTAAATTACAGGAAATAGACCAACGGCTTCTTGAGATTAAGGAGCATATGGGAGATTTGCCCGTTACAGTTGAATCTCAGGAATTGGAGGTAGCTTCTCTTCAATCTGAAAATGAGGAAAAACTTAATCGAATAGAGGAGATAAAAAAAGATATTCGCCATCATGAAACTGAAATAGAAGATTTTACAATCAAGCTGGGAAAATTTAAAGAGCAGCTTTTCTTGGTTAAATCAAATAGGGAATATGATGCCCTCAGCCAGGAAATTGATCATATGAAGGCAGCTATTACCGAATCTGAGGATGTGCAGCTTAAATTTGAGGAAGAAAAAACGGATTTAGAGGAAAATATTAAGCTCAATACCAATAAAATTGAAACCACTTCTGAAACGTTAACCAGCAACCGTGCTGACCTACAATCTGCATTAGCTGAAACAACTCATGAGCAGGAAGAATTGGAATCAAATAGATCTGTAATATTTGACAAAATTGAGCCATCCTATTTAAATGCCTATGAGACCTTAAGAAATGCACGGGATGGTGTTGGAATGGTAAGTATTATCGGCAGGGCGTGTGGTGGCTGTTATAGTCAGCTTCCTCCTCAGACCGTTATTGAAATAAAAGAAAATAATAAAATTATATCCTGTCCAAGTTGTAGTGTATTGCAATTTTGGGATGGTGCAGAAGAATAATTGAGGTTGGTGAAATGGTCGCCCTGCCATTGGTGGGGAGGAAAGTCCGAACTCCGCAGGACAAGGCGCCTCTTAAGAGGAGGGTCTCACCAAAAGGTGGGAACGGCAAGTGCAGCAGAAAGTAAACATCCCAATCTAGTATTGGGAAATAGATGAAATGGTGGTGTAAGAGACCACCAGTATTTATGGAAACATGAATAGCTGGGTAAACCCCGCCTGGAGCAAGATCAAGCAATCCAGTGTAGTTCGCACGTTACGGATGGGTAGATCGCAAGATCCCGATCGCGAGGTCGAGACCAGATGAATGACCATTATCCGCCCTCCGGCGGAAACAGAATTCGGCTTATGATCCAACCTCATACATTTTTATATGATTGAACCAGAATGGAAATTTAAATCAGTCAATGAAGACTGTGTCAATCAGGTAGCGGAGACTTTCAGTCTGCCACATACTATTGCACGGGTAATGAGTCTCAGAGGTATTAATTCGAGAGCCGAATCCAAAGATTTCTTTTATCCTGATATTACCCACATGCACGATCCATTTCTCATGCTGGATATGGATAAAGCTGTGGAGCGAATATTAAGAGCAATTTCAGAAAAGAAAACTATCCTCATTTTTGGTGATTATGATGTGGATGGCACAACCTCGGCTGCATTTCTAACCCTATTCTTCAGATCAATTAATGTAGAATCCCACTATTATATTCCCTGCCGGGAAAAAGAAGGTTATGGAATTTCCACACAGGGAATTGACTACGCTAAATATATTGGTGCGGATATTTTTATCTCCTGTGATTGTGGAATAAATGCCTTTGAAAAAGTTGCCTATGCCAATGAAAAAGAATTAGATGTTATTATAACCGATCATCATAAACCAGACAAAACTCTCCCAGCGGCCTATGCAATTGTAAACCCTAATCGATTTGATTGTCCCTATCCCTTCAAGGGATTATGTGGTGCAAGTGTGGCTTTTAAATTGGCACTAGCGATTTGCGAAAAAGGGGGATATGACCCAGAGTATGCCTGGGAACACTCAGATGTAGTGACGTTGGGAATTGCCGCTGATTTAGTACCAATTCAGGATGAAAACAGAATCATTGTTCATCAGGGAATTTCCCAAATGAAAAAAGAGACCAATCTGGGCATAACAGCGCTGCAAAAAACAGGGAGATTATTAGGAAAAGATATTACCGTGGGCAGGCTGGTTTTTTGGATGGCGCCAAAAATTAACGCTGCCGGCAGACTGGGGGATGCTTCTCGTGCCGTAAAACTCCTCACTACACAGAACCCTGTTTTAGCCAAAGAAATTGCAGAGGAATTAGAATTAGAAAATAACCGGCGCAAAGATATAACCCTGCAAATCACCAATGATGCTCTTTATATGGTTAAAACCAATTGTGATCTTGAAAATGAAAATGCCATTGTTTTGGGACATAAAAATTGGCACCCTGGCGTCATTGGAATTGTTGCTTCACGTATTAAGGAGGAATTCTCCCGTCCGGCAATCATTATGTCTTTAGATGATGTTGAAGGTAAAGGTTCATGCAGGAGTATTCATGGATTTGACATGGTGGATGCTCTAAGAGAATGTAAAGATTTTTTAACAGGATTTGGAGGTCATCCTATTGCAGCAGGGCTCTCGATGAATTCTAGTGACTTTAATTCATTCAAGGAAAAATTTATTCAGGTAGCAAATAATAAAATTACATCAGATGATTTAATCCCTACTATCTATGTAGATTCAGTATTGAAATTAGAAGAATTAAACAGTCGTATGATTAAGTTTTTAAATGCGATGGAACCTTATGGACCGGGGAATATGCGTCCGGTTTTTGTCACCAATAATTTATCTATTGATGGTATTCCAAAATTGCTTGGGAAAGATCAGAACACATTAAAATTTTCCGTAAAACAAAATAAAACACCTTTTGAGTCTATTGGATTTAATATGGCTGAACATTATGAAAAACTCATTCAAAACGCACCTATTGACATTGCCTATGTTGTGGGTGAGAATTATTGGAATGGGCAAAGAACAATTCAACTTGAACTAAAAGATATAAAACTGAGTAAAAATCATGCCTAATCCATACATATCCGGGACTGGATTTTATCTGCCCCCACGTGTAGTTACCAATGATGAGCTCTCAACCTATATGGATACTACTGATGAGTGGATCCAAGAACGGACAGGAATTAAGGAACGTCGCTATGCTGAAAAAGGAGTAGGTCCATCAGACTTGGCTATTCCGGCAACTAAGCAGGCTTTGGAAGCTGCGGGGTTAACCGTTGGTGATATAGATTTTATTATATTTGCAACCTCAACACCGGACTTTTACGCTCCTGGATCTGGATGTGTTCTTCAGGAAAAAATGGGATTTAATGAAATTGGCGCCCTGGATATTCGTGTGCAATGTTCAGGATTTATTTATGGTTTGTCCATAGCTGAACAATACATTCGTACCGGTAGCTTTAAGAATATTCTACTCATAGGGGCAGAGGTGCAGTCCACCGCTATGAATTTAACAGATGAGGGTAGAGATACCGCTATAATATTTGGAGATGGAGCTGGCGCTGCCATAATTTCAGCTACAGAGGAGAATAGAGGAATTTTATCCACCCACATGCATTCAGAGGGGAAATATCTAAAAGAGTTGTGGTTAGAGGCACCAGCATCTAATGCCGGACATCCCAGAATCACCGGGGAAGTGTTAGATGAAGGAAAACAGTATTTAAAAATGAATGGGAAAGAAGTTTTCAGGCATGCGGTCACCCGATTTCCGGAAGTTATTAATGAAGCATTGGAAGCAAATAACCTCACATCAAAAAATATTAATTTGCTCATACCCCATCAGGCAAATCTCCGCATAACCCAAATGGTGCAGAAGAGATTGGGTTTGAGCAATGATCAGGTGTTTTCCAATATCCATAAATATGGCAATACAACAGCAGCCACAATTCCCATAGCCCTTGCAGAAGCCCTCAATGAAGGCAGAATCAAGGACGGCGACCTATTGGTTTTAGCTGCCTTTGGTGCTGGATTTACTTGGGCATCGGCAATAATGAAATGGTAATAACAAAAAAATAAATACAGAAAAATGGATCAATTATATTTTACAGAAGAGCATAAAATGCTCAGAGACATGGTTCGGGATTTTGCCCGAAATGAAGTTAAACCCCTTGCCCGGGAATTGGATGAGAAGGGAGGCTTCCCTCATGAATCGGTGAAAAAAATGGCAGAACTGGGTCTTATGGGAATTCCCTGGGATGAAAAATATGGCGGTACTGGAATGGACACCATGGCATTGGTTATTGCCATTGAAGAAATAGGAAAAGTCTGTCCATCAACCGCCGCAACCATGATGGCGCATACCAGTTTGGGCACCGCACCCATCGTTATTTTTGGTACGGAAGAGCAGAAGGAACGCTATTTACCAGGATTGGCTTCTGGAAAGAAAATAGGTGCATTCGGACTCACCGAGCCCAATGCAGGCAGTGATGCCGGGAATACACAAACGCGCGCCGTATTAAATGGTGATGAATATATTGTAAACGGAGAAAAAGCATTCTGTACCAATGCCGGAGAAGCATCGGTTATGATTTTCACTGCTGTAATGATTGAGAATGGTGAAGAGAAGGGTATCAGCGCATTTGTCATTGATGCGGACACGGAAGGTATGTCTCTCAATCCCCCGGAAAAGAAAATGGGCTGGTGTGGTTCTGATACCCGTTCGGTATTTTTCAGGGATATGCACATTCCCAAATCTGCTGTATTAGGCAATCCATCAAAAGGATTTAAACAATTTCTAAAAACACTAACCGGTGGAAGAATCACCATTGGGGCTTTGGGAATTGGAACCGCCCAGGGTGCTTTTGCTATAGCTTTGGCATATTCACAAGAACGTGAAGCATTTGGAAAGCCCATACATAAATTTCAGGGGGTCTCCTTTAAATTATCAGATATGGCAACACAAATAGAAGCTGCCCGGCATTTGGTTTATTATGCTGCCTGGAAAAAGGATCAGGGATTACCGGTAATTCGGGAAGCTGCCATGGCCAAACTATTTTCAAGTGAAACAGCTATGATGGTAACTACAGAAGCCATTCAGGTTTTGGGAGGCTATGGGTACATTAAAGAATACGATGTAGAACGCTTTTTCCGAGATGCCAAAATATTGGAAATTGGCGAAGGAACTAGTGAAATTCAGCGCATGATAATTGCCAGGGAATTAATTAATTCGGTACAATCCGCATGATTACTGTCCAACTGGAGAGCGATGGAGTTGATCTACCTACAATCGATGGAAATTGGATCTCCGGAATTTGTGAAAATATTCTAACAGATCATCATCATTCAGAAGCAGCCTTAACGATTGTTTTTTCCACTGATACAAAACTTAGGAAATTGAAAAAAGAATATTTTGATAAAGATGTTTTAACGGATACGATTTCATTCAATTTAGAAGAAAAGGGTGAGGCAATTGATGGCGAAATTTATATCAGTTTAGAAAGAGTCGCCGAAAATGCAAAAACATTTGAGCAGGATTTTGACATAGAATGTAAGCGGGTCATTGTTCACAGCGTCCTCCACTTATTAGGGTTTGATGATCAAAATTCAAAGGACAAAACTAAAATGACTCAATTAGAAGATTTTTATCTTTCAAGCACAATAAGCGTGGACCAAATATAAGTAGTGGAATATATAATTATTTTTATTTTTCTGCTGATTCTATCAGCATTCTTTTCAGGAACGGAAACGGCATATTTTCACATCCGTAAACACCGAAAAGAAACCCCTGAAAAAATTAAATCGATATTAGATTCCCCTCAACAGTTATTGGTTTCTCTGCTCACTGGTAATACCATTGTTAATGTAACCATTGCCTTTTTAGCGGCATACGTAACTGCCAATGTTGCAGATGAATATGAATGGAGTGAATCAACTCTAATTTTAATGGAAGTGCTGGTTGTATCTTTTGTAATAGTGGTATTTGGGGAAATATTACCAAAAATGATTGCCATAAAAAATTCCAAAGAATTTGCTTTAAGAATGTACATTCCCCTAAAAGTAATGATGTTCATTTTAAGTCCCATAGCACATACATTCAATGCAATAACCAATGTGGTAATTAAAATTCTTCCATTCAGGAAGGAGAAGATTTTTGATTCTGAAGAAGAATTAATAATATTGGCAGAATTGGGAGAAGAAGAAGGTACTCTCCAAGAGGAAGAATCTGATATGATTCAATCCATTTTCGACTTTAAGGAAAAAACGGTGGGTGAGATTATTACTCCCAGAGTAGATATTGTATCATTGAAATCGGATGAAAATATTGATAAGGCAATGGATATAATTGGAGAACGTCAATTTTCAAAAATACCCATTTATAAGGATACTATTGATAATATTAAGGGGATTCTCTATGCAAAAGATATTATTCCATATCTAATGGGATCTCGACCAAATGTTAATCTTTTAACGCTTGCCCGGCAGCCATTTTTCGTTCCGGAAACCAAACCCATTGATAATTTAATGGAGGAATTTAAATCACGAAAAACCAGTATTGCTATTGTGGTAGATGAATGGGGCGGTACGGAGGGATTAGTAACATTGGAGGATGTTGTGGAAGAGGTCATGGGTGAAATTCGTGACCCTTATGATCAGGAAGAATCCAATGTATTGAAACAATCCGATGGTAGTTTTATTGTGGATGGTTCCATAACTATTTATGATTTAGAAGAAGAAACAGATATTGAATTTCCTGAAGAGCGTGACTACGACACCCTCGGCGGATTCATTTTGGACATATTAACCGATATACCCAAAACAGGCGAAAAGGTAGAATTTAATAAAATGGTTTTCACCGTTCAAACTGTAGATAATAACCGAATTGGTAAAATAAAAATTCAGATTAATTCTTGAAAGAAATTATTAACAAACAAGCTGCTACAAATTTTGATGAGCTCATTGAAGTCCTGCGTCGTTTACGTGCGCCCGATGGCTGTCCATGGGATCGAGAACAGACATCGGAATCACTTGTGCCCTATCTCTTGGAAGAAACCTATGAAGTTATAGAAGCAATAGAGGACGGGGATACACACACCTTAAAAGAAGAATTAGGTGATTTGACCCTGCATATTCTCTTTCAGGCAGAGCTTGCCCGGGAAGCAGGGCAATTTGAAATAGCAGATTCCATTAAACACATTTCTGAAAAACTAATTCGTCGTCACCCCCATGTTTTTGATAAACAAAATGGCAATAAAGAAAGCGACCTCAATATGTCTTGGGAGAAAGCCAAGCAGAAGGAAAAAAAACGGGAAAATTTATTAGATGGTGTTCCTAAAAAATTACCAGCATTAAACCGTGCCCGGCGAATTCAGGAAAAAGCGGCCAATGTGGGGTTTGATTGGAAGGATATCCAGCCAGTATGGGGCAAAGTGGAAGAGGAATTGGAAGAATTAAGAGAAGTGGTGGCAGAAAAAGATCAGGAGAAGATTAAAGATGAAATGGGCGATGTCTTATTTTCCCTGGTAAATTTGAGTAGGTTTTTGGATATCAGTGCAGAGGATGCCTTGCGAATGACTATCTCAAAATTTGAATTGCGTTTTGCAAAAGTGGAAAAAGAATTAAAGAAAAGAGGTAAAGATTTTTCTGATTCCAATTTGGAAGAGATGGATGAAATTTGGAATGAGGTGAAGAAAAGTTCTATTTAATAAACTAGCCACTCATTTGGTACAAAAAAATACCTCGTTTACCGAGGGGGATTGAGGAGTACACCCGACAGGATTCGAACCTGTAACCGCTGGAGCCGAAATCCAGTGCCCTATCCAGTTGAGCCACGGGTGCAATAATTTTATAGCGTCAACCAATGGATCATTTTATTATCAATAAATTTTGTGGAGGCGGCGGGAGTTGAACCCGCGTCCGAATAAATCGTTCAGTCAACGTCTACATGTTTAGGCTGTGTTCAAGGTCTTGCCCGATGATTGTGAACAGCCTCAGTCCCACCGGACCAGCCTGTACCCCGAAGGGATCTTGACCAACACTACCAGGCGCAGAGTTGGAGCAGTTTACTTTTAATGATATCTCAGAAACAGGCGGTAAACGCCCCCGTTAGGAGATAGCTGCCGTCAATTAAGCGGCAGCAGCGTAGCCGTAATCGGCATTTAAGGTTGTTTCCCGGATGATTAAGGAGGTAAACCAGAAATCCTCCACATGCGGCTGAAAGGTCGAATAAACCCGTCGAAACCAAGACGCCCCCAAATATGTCAAAAAGCAATGGGGTTAATTTACAGTGGATAAGGCAGTGAATTTTATAAAATACTACATCTTTTAATTGGACAGAATTCATTTAACCTTATAAATTTCTAAGCTATATTCGAACCGGTATATTTTGATTATGTTTGATTTAGGCTGTCCTTTTAGGGCACATTTAAGTATCAGCACCATTAGCTCAGTTGGTAGAGCAGTTGACTCTTAATCAATTTAAACACCCCATTTAGGGTGTTTTGTTCGTCTCAGTTCGAGCCTAACCACTATCCCCATTTATATCGAGATAATGTCCCTTTATACCTTATTGTGTCCAATTTGTTAAAAAGCTCTCCTGTGACCCATTTTAGTCACATATAAGTCACACGAAAATACTGTTATAAAATAGTAACTGCAAGCAGTTTCAGACTCAAACTTTAACCAAAATTTCAACCTAATGTAACCCCGCAGGGGGCAAAGTAACGGGGGTAGGTTCAATAACAAAAGGCTTACACTCATTCTAATTATATATTTTAAATTACACTATGCCAATTGAAAGAAAACTTGCTGCAATTATGTTTACGGATATTGTTGGTTTCACCAAAATTATGGGTGATGATGAATCCACAGCACTCTCTATTTTAGAAAATCAGCAATCCTTAATTAACCCAATAGTTAAAGAACATAAAGGTACTATCATCAAGAAGATGGGTGATGGTTTACTTATTGAATTTCCATCAACAGTTGATGCTGTTGAATGTGCAACCCAAATGCAGGATTCAATTAAATCATATAATACGAGTGATGATAATCTTGAGTTTCATATACGGATAGGAATACATCTTGGAGATATTGTTATTCTTGGAGATGATATATTGGGTGATGGTGTTAATATAGCTTCAAGGATTGAGCCTTTGGCAAGTCCCGATGGTATTTGTATTACTGATGCCGTCTATCAATCAGTTAAAAGTAAACTAAAACTTGATGCTAAACGGATTGATGATGTGGATTTAAAACATATCGATGATAAATATACTATTTACAAACTTTTTGAAAAGAATAACGACATAGGAAATATTGAAAAAAAATATGAAGATGTCGTAATACCAAATTTAAATATTAATAAAATAGTTAATAAATATGACTCATCAATCAATTTTGTTAGACTAATTATTCTCACTTTATCTCTATCCACTCTAACTGTCTTATGCTTTAAATCGATGAAATTATTCGTTAGCATACTCACCCAAACAATAAAACCAGTCATTTCTTACTACACATCAGATGAATCTCCTGAAAATATACCTGATTTTACATCAATCTTTACAAATATACAAATGCCTGATTTTACACAAATATTTCCAGATGGAATTGAAAAAATACTTTTAATTATTCTTGTTTCTTCTTCATTTATAGTTTTTTGGTTAATAAATAGAAATACAATAATAACATTTAAAGATATTAGAGATGTTAATAATATTGTGAACATTCTACTTATTCAAATGGATTATGAATATTTAGGGAAAGAAGAAGGCAAAATGAAATTCTATTATGATGGACTTGAGGAAGACTGGACAAAATTAAATTCATTTATAAAGAATAATTATCTATTGAAAAAAATAAATATTTTGTCTCTAAACTCTAATGGTAATACCATAACTATTAATGCTCAAAATTGGCAGGTTAAAAGTTTAATAAAAGAAATTAAAAGTTTTACAACCAAGTCAA
>SCKP01000018.1 GCA_004124405.1 Fidelibacterota bacterium
CAAGAATTTATACATCATGATCTCAATATTAATTTTGCTGAAACAGATGATGAAAAAAAAATGCTTAATAAAATAGTTTCATGGGATTATGGTATATATCTATTCAGTTTAGAGGATAGTCTGAGGAAGAAAAAATCGAATAACATCAAGCCTCTTTATTTTGATAACATTGATTATTTTAATAAAAAAAATAATACACATATTGACTGGGTTCTTTCTATTGATATTGCTGAGTCAATTCCTTCACTAAAAAAAATACTACTAATGGGTGATATACATGAAAATACAACAGTTGTTTTTTTTAAATATGTAGGAACAAAAGATTACATCAAAGATAATGGTGACAGAGGTTTAATGTGGGTCTCTGAAAGTAATGAGAGTTTTGATATTAGTCATATTGAGGATGATGACATAAAAGAATCTATCTTTAAGTTTTTAACAAATAAAATTAAAGATTTTAGCTTTGGTGACCATATTGGTCATATTAACAGCATTTTAGATACAGATTTTGTAACCATTAAATTAAATAAACCGGACTTGATTAGGGGTACTCAATTAATTTGTTTATATAAAGGATATATTTTTAAAGAAGAAGATATTGAATCTACCTTGAGGGCATATACTGATGATTACAAAACTATATATAATTACTTCACTCAACATCCTGAATCAATTGACAAGCTATATACAGAATTAGATCTTGATTCTCTTGATTATGGGGGGAAATCAAATCTACTAAATTGGTATAAAATTGAAATTGATTCATTAGAAGAAAATTATCAAAATATTGTTAATGATTATCAAAATCAAAAATTCCGCGAAGTTAGTAAAATGATCAATTCAGAATTCAGATACTATCTTAAAATATTAACCGTACAAGATAGTATAGCCACAGCAAAGGTTACGGGGAAATTATTTCCGTTCACTCAACCACAAGTTGGTGATAAAATAAATTTAAAATAATAATTACATGGATGCACAACCCAAAGAAAGTCGATTAGAAGAATTTTTAGAAAACCCAATAAAAGCATTATGGAAGTTATCTCTTCCAATGATGTTTGGCATGGCAGTACAGGCAATTTATATGCTGGTAGATACTGCCTTCATTGGTAAATGGGTAGGTGGCACCGCCTTAGCGGCATTGGGGTATGTCTTCCCCTTTTTATTTATTATAATGGGTATAACTTTTGGTCTCGGCTCTGGAGCAACGACGGTTATAGCACAATTCATTGGTGCAAAAGATAAAAAGAATGCAGATAATGCAGCAGAACATACCATTTTGTTGGGGCTCGTAATTGGGGTGATTATCGTTGTATTTGGATTTTTATTTGGGCATAAATTTATTGGTATTCAAGGTGCAGATGTAGAAACGGTAGCAGTTGCCCTTGATTATTTTTATATCATGATTGGAGGTTCTATTTTCATGATACTCTCCGTTTTCTTCAGATCCATTTTGTCCGGCGAGGGAGAAATGATGTTCCCAATGAAAGTATTGGGTGCAGGCACCGTGTTAAATATAATCCTCGACCCCATTTTTATTCACTATTACCAAATTGCTGGAGCTGCTATTGCCACCGTTATCAGTCAAGCTTTGGTTACTTTGGTTTTTATTTATGCACTGCTATTTAAGCAGCATAGTTATATAACCTTCAACCTGAAAGATTTTTCATTCAACATGAAAATTATTAAAGATATATTTCGTATGGGAATGCCTGCCTCCCTCAGCATGATCATTATGTCCATGGGAATATTATTATTCAATTGGATATTAGGCACCTCAGATGCTGTTGCAGCCTATCAAACTGCAGGGAGAATTGAGCATTTATTTTTTCTGCCAATCATTTCTGTTGCCACAGCCCTGGTTACTTTAGTGGGAATGTTTTATGGCGCAAAACGATTAGATCTAATTCGTATAATCGTAAAATATGGACTTACTCGAGCCATAGCTATTTCATTAAGTTTCAGTGTATTTTTCTTATTCTTTAGTGAGAGTATTCTTCCTGCTTTTACAGATTCACCAGAAATTATACGACTATCTGTTTTATATTTTAAAATCATGGCATTTGCCTATCCATTTATTACCATTGGAATGACCAGCACCAGAATTATGCAGGGGTTGGGAGTTGCTTACCCCGTGTTTATTCTCACTTTGTTTCGGGTGGTCATTATCTCTGCATCTTTGGCATGGTATTTTGTAATCGTATTGGAAAAACCTGTCTATTATGCCTGGGTTGGAACTTTAATTTCATGCATTATAACCGCCGGTGTCAGTTTATTCTGGCTGCGGAGTATTCTCCGACGTTCTTTTAAATCTGCTGTTGAACCTGCCTGATTTTGTTACAATTAATTACATAATAAATGGAAACTAACTTTAGGATATCCGCGTAAATTTAATAGGTGGTTGGACTTCTTCTTAGTTAACTCCTCCTAAAAGTAAACTCAACAGATTCAGCCTCCTCCTAAATATAAGGGCTTCGGAAACGAAGCCCTTTCTTTTTATAATCAATTTTACCCTAATCATTATTGAATTAGATTGAATCCCATCGAAGTTCAGCTCTCCATTTTCTTGTTTGTTATTCAGATTGGACACCTTCGGCATCTCTTTTTATCAAGGCAAATATCAGGACATATTAATAACTGGTACATAAATATCAATAATGCTGATCCCTGGAGGGGATGAATCTGAATAACAAAAATCAAATCCCTCACCCTAACCCTGAAGGGGTTGAAGAACAGAATTCTATATTGTATCCCACCAGTATTGTTTTGAATTAGAAACTATTTAGCCAGGGTATTAGGAAATTGTTGAGAAACTAGCAGACATCGATTCATTAATCCATCATTCCAATATTCTATTCATATTAGTTTTCCCAAGCTCTTGGGCACCTATTCTACATGTTTATATTAGACAGATGTGATTTATACCAAAGAAATTTTAATAAAATATTCACTTAATTCGGGTTTGTGAACGGGCTGCTTTTGTTACAATTATTTACATAAAATTAAGAAACTTACTTTTGGAATCCAGCGTAAATTTAATAGGTGGTTGAACTTCTTCTTAGTTAACTCCTCCTTACAATAAACTCAAAGGATTCAGCCTCCTCTTAAATATAAGGGCTTCGGAAACGGAGCCCTTTCTTTTTATAGTCCATTTGGCAATTATTATGTATATTCTCCTTACAAATATGAATAAATTTATCAAATATACACTCGTTTTTTCTTTATCCTTTGGATGGAGCCAGGATATTTACACTGAATACTTAGTTGAAAGTGGCGATAGTCTGGATGTTTTTTCCTATCAGATTCCAGAGAATTATAATGACTTAAATACCCATCCGCTTTTGGTTATTTTTCACCAATGGGGTGGAGATGAAAATAGTCCCTATTATACTCAATTTGATGAAGAAGCCAATAACCGCAACTGGCTCTACCTATCACCCTTTGGAGGATCATCCAATAATTATAATCATCAGGATGCCCAATATTTTGTAATGCAGGAAATCTTATGGCTGTCAGAACAATACAATATTGATTCCAATCGAATTTACATGGTGGGTGGTTCAATGGGAGGTGCCGCTGGAGCCATATTTGCCAATAATCATCTGGATCCGACCCAGCCTATGGTAGCAGCCACTGCATCAGCTTCAGGTATATTGGATTGTGAACGGCGCTTTTATGAAATGGATGGCAATAATAGCATGATAGAGTGGTTTGGCGGTTCACCAGAGGAGGTGCCCTTTGAATACCATCGCAATAGTGCAGTGTTTTTTGCGGACTCTACTCAAAGCATGCATTTTAATTTAAAACATATACCTCTTTATTTAGATTTTGGCACATCGGAGCCCCACAGAACTCATGCTGAAGATTTATTTGCTTTACTACAGGGGTACAATCTGAATATGTGGATTGATTCCAATCCTACTGGGGGCCATGGGTTTTCAGTTATTGATGAAAACCATGCCTGTGACTGGATGAGTCAATTTGAACTTGAAAGGAACCCTAGGGAAATCAATGTAAATTTAGATGAACCCGGCCGAGCTTACTGGGTTGAAGCAAAAAATCAATCTGTAGAGGATGAATTTATAAGAGTAGAATGCGAACGATTGAATGAAAATACCTTTTTAATAAATCAGTTTAAGAACTCAGACACATTGATTTTCCATATTTTAAATGATACCATCCCATCAAACATACAATTTTATAATTATCAATATGATTCCATATTTACTATTGGTATCACCGGAACATCACCACTTATATCTACCATTTTGGATGTTTCCTTTGAAGGATTTAATTCGGCTTATTGGGATAATTTAAATCAGGAAAATGAAACCATCTATGTTGACATTTCCTGGGGGTCTTACAATATGGCATTTACTTTTGAGGATTTCATGGATGTGAATCTGGATGGTGTTTGGGATGTTACAGATATTATTTTAACAATTCAGAATATTTTGGGTCAAATAGTATTTAATTCAACTCAAACAGAAAACGCCGACCTCAATGATGATGGTGGTGTGGATATTTTAGATATTATTTTGATGGTGAATTTAATTTTATAATGAGATCATTTTTTTAACAGGCCTAAATTTTTCCCAATCAATTTGTCAAACATTCTATCCGGTAATAGATTTGGCAAAGTAAAATGAGTAAACCGATTTGGTGTTATCACATATCGTGTTTTTGGAGAAGGATTTTGAAGGATGGCCTTAACTCGGTTGCCAATAACATCTGCATCCAATCCCTTCTTACCCATTTCAATAAAAAACTTATAAAATTTTATCAGGGCTGGCTCATAGTCCGTACCCGTAAATTCATTATCTTCCGGTTCAGGCACTTTATCCCATATAGCTGTTTTGATTGGTCCCGGCTCAATTAAAATTACATCCACTCCGTACAGGAGCAATTCCCTGCGGAGCGCATCCGAAAACCCCTCAACTGCGAACTTAGACGCTGAATAGGGGGCAACAAATGGATTTGCATTTCGGCCAGCAACTGAACTGATATTAATGATTTTCCCCTGGAACGTAGAATTTTTTATAGCTCCCAACATTGGGAGAAATGTTTTTGTTACTTCAATCAAGCCAAAAAAGTTGACTTCAAATTGCTGCCTAAAGACGTCAGTATCAATAAGGCTCACCGGGCCTCCCATTGCCACTCCAGCATTGTTCACTAATCCACTTAAAATCTCACCGGGTTTCAATTCATTTTTAACTAATTCAGCGCTTTTATGAATAGCATTTGCATCCGTTACATCAAAAATAAGAGGTGTGAAATTCTCCCCGAATTGTTCTTTTGTATTTTGAGCGTCTGCTTCCTTGCGAACAGACCCATAAACTAAATAACCGGAATTACATAAAATTTTTGCAGTGGAAAATCCAATTCCAGTACTTACTCCGGTTATGATTATTTTTTTCATCATGATATATTTAACCTGTTTTTAATGTAAAATTTAAAGATAATGCCAACAACTGGCTTTTATCGAGTGGTGAAATTTTCTTAACTTGAGTTACGTTAAGCAACTATTTTTAATATGGAACAACTTCAGAAAATTGGCATTAATAAATGATCAAATTAAGAAAGGATAAATATTCAAATATGAAACAAATCTTACCCCTGATATGGATTACTGTACTCTTTGCATTTCCATCCAAAAAGGAATTCAGTGAAGCATTTATTGAAGTAGCCTCCAATGGAAATCCAGCCGTTGTTTCCATTATTTCGGAAAAAGTTATTAAACAGAGATATCATCAATTTTTTTCACCATTTGGTGATCAATTTCCACAAGGTGAATACAGGGGGCATACTCTGGGTTCGGGTGTAATTATTGATGCTGAGGAGGGATATATCATTACCAATAATCATGTCATTGAAGATGCAGAGGAAATTAAGGTAATCATGTTTGATAAACGGGAAGTTAGGGCTACTATTGTTGCAACGGATCCTCCGTCTGATTTAGCGGTTATTAAAGTAGAACCAGGTGGATTATCTACTGTTAAATTGGGAAATTCTGATAAGTTAAATGTAGGGGAATGGGTTGTGGCAATTGGCTCTCCATTTGGACTTCACCTCAATCATACCGTAACAGCAGGAATCGTCAGTGCTGTTGGAAGGAGTTCGGTAATATCTCGTAATAATTTTGAGGATTTCATTCAACATGATGCCGCCATTAATCCCGGGAATTCAGGTGGTGCCTTATTTAATTTAGATGGTGAATTGGTGGGTATAAATACTGCAATTGCTACCGACGGATATTCCAGAGCCAATGCAGGAGTGGGATTTGCAATACCCATTAATATGGTCAAACGAGTAATGGAAGACCTTATTTCTGATGGAAAGGTTACAAGGGGTTGGCTGGGTGTACAAATTCAGGATGTAGATGAAGGTATGGCAAAAGCTTTACGGCTAAAGGAACGGAATGGCGCTATTATTAGCCAAGTGATTAAAAACAGTCCTGCTGAAGATGCGGGAGTTGAAGAGCAAGATGTCATCATTGCAGTGGATGGGGTTAAAGTTGGGGATTCATCAAACTTAAAAAATCTTATTTCCTCTGGCCGTCCTGATGATAAAACAAAACTGACGATTATTAGAGATGGGCATGAAAGAAACCTCATAGTTATATTAGGAACTCGCCCCGGTGAAAAGGAACTTGCAGAGACATTTCGATATGGTGAAAAACTTTTTGATGTATTGGGGCTACGAGTTGAAACTTTAGAAAATGTAGATGGAAAAGAAATGGGTGTTGATTCCCTAGATGGCATAAAAGTAGTTGATATAAAAAGGGGATCATCCGCTTATGATAATAATATCAAACGTGGGGATATAATTACTGAAGTGGGTAAATCCATTATTAAAAATAAAAATGATTATAAAACAGAGTTAGATGCTTATTCTGAAGGTGATACTATAATGCTGAGGATCGTAAGGAACGGGAGTCCATTGTACGTTGCATTTGAGATTGAATAAAAATTAAAATCAGACAGAAGCTGATGGTGGTGTTTTAAGACTTAATTACTATCAAAGAAGTATGGTTTTCTCAAAACCCTGCCGAATTTATCATTATTGATTTAAATTCCCTGGATTCATTTTTAATTCGGGTTGAACAGGAGAAACGAGGATACCCCTGCTTTTTTATAAAATTATTTTGAATTAATCATTCTGTAAATCTGGAAAAAGCCTATATCGAAGTTCAGATAAATATCCTAAAATTGCCACAAGGAATCCTAACATCAATACTGAATTTCTTACGTTTTCCACAACCCGATTATAATCTATAATTAAATCAATAATAGTAACTGCCCCCCCCCTGCTCTAATAAACATTATTTTGCTCTCCCTTTTGGATTCTCCCCAAATAGATTTCTTTGTTTCGTTTGTTTGATTGTTATCCATTTTAGCACTCATTTTAATTATAGGTTGATGTAGAATTTTCCTCTTCCTCAACAGTATTATTTGGAAATGGTTAATAACAGGAGAAAACAATATTTATGAGTAATAATAAAGTAATTTTCATATTGTAAATTAATTGATTAATGTGTTTAGGGACAATTTTTGAAATTTATTTGATCTACATCAACTATTGGGTTGTAGAAACCCCCATAAGTTATGGGTGTAAGGCAAACGATGTTAACTCATCACCGTCTTACTTGAAAAATCTCCTTATTGAAAAAAGGCTCTCTCCGGAGGAGGGGAGAGCTTTTTTATTTGTTGGAGAAAAATTCTGATTTCCATCACCACTTATTATTTCTTTTAGACGAACCCTTATTGGTGAATAACTTAATAAAACCTTAATTTTATAATCAATTAATTAATGGATTAAATGTTAAGTATCGATTCAATTTGGAAGGAATTCCCCAATAAAATTTTATTTAAGGATTTATCTTTCCGATTAAAAAAGGGAATGCGTGTGGGTTTGGTAGGACCCAACGGTGCTGGAAAAACTACTTTATTAAAAATATTATTGGGGATGGAAACACCTGATAGGGGAACTGTTGAAATAGGGAAGTCTGTGTCTATTGGTTATTTACCCCAAGAAATTATTGCCGGTTCGGAGCGTAATATTATAGAGGAAGCTCTGGCCGCCTTCCCAGAAGTGGCAGATCTTGAGCACAAAATTTTTTTAATCACCGAACAACTTGCCAAAGATTCCGAAAGCAATAAATTACTTACAAAATTATCCCAGCTTCAGGAAAAGCTTGAACAAATTGGTGGTTGGGATATTGAGAAAAAAGCCAAAATAATTTTGGGAGGTTTGGGCTTTAGCGAGGAACAATTATTTGAACCCTTCAATTCATTCAGTGGTGGATGGAGAATGCGCTGTTATTTAGCCGGCATGTTACTGAAACAACCCAATTATTTATTCTTAGATGAACCCACCAATCATCTGGACTTAAACGCATTAATCTGGATGGAAAACTTTTTATCCAAATGGCGGGGCGGACTTATTATGATAAGCCATGACCGCAATTTTTTAGATAAATCCATTAATAATATCCTTGAATTAGACCGTGGGCAGGCAATTTTATATTCAGGTAATTATAGCTTTTATATTAATAAACGGGAAGAGTTACAGCAGCAGGCAGAGAAGTCCTATAATAATCAGCAAAAAACAATTGCCCAGACTGAGAGATTTATTGAGCGATTCCGATCGAAAAACACCAAAGCCAAACAAGTACAGAGTCGCATCAAGCAATTGGATAAAATGGAGATTCTTCAAGCAGTAAAAACCACTAAAAACTTTTCCATTCTAATTCCCCAACCAGAAAGGGGACCCTTAAAAGTAGTGGATTTGAAAAGTGTAAGTAAATCATTTGGGGATAATATTGTTTATACTGATCTAAACCTTATAATAGAACGAGGGGAGAAAATTGGACTAGTAGGGGAAAATGGTGCAGGAAAGTCCACCCTGTTAAAATTATTAGCAAAAGTTGAACTACCCAGCAGTGGAGATATAATTTTTGGTCCTGGAATAAAAGCCCATTATTTTGGCCAGCATCAGGTAGAAGCATTGGACTTAGCGTCCACTATTTATGACACTATATTTTCTATTTCGGGAGGTTGGACGGAGACTCAAATCCGTTCGTATTTGGGATCATTTTTCTTCCAAGCGGATATGGTTAAAAATAAAGTAAAGGTACTATCTGGAGGTGAAAAGTCGCGCTTGGCATTGGCGCGGTTATTGGTTGTTCCGGCAAACTTGATTTTACTGGATGAACCCACCAATCACCTGGATATTCATTCCAGAGATATTGTTGAAGTAGCCTTTAAAAAATACTCGGGAACTATTATTTGTATTTCTCATGACCGTCATTTTCTAAATGCGGTTACCAATACGATTATAGAGGTGAATAAAAATGGCATCAAATCTTTTTCAGGTAATTATGACTATTATTTATGGAAAAAAGGAGAAAATAATAAAACTGAGATAAAAGAGGTGAAGTCAAAAAAGCCATTAAAAAATAAGAATTCATATAAAGAATTAAAAAGTCTAAGGAATAAAAAACGAAAAATTGAAAAACGAATGGCTGTTATAGATAATGAACTAAATAAGATAACTATGGAACTAAAAAATAATAATTTAGGCTCAGATTTTGAGAAATTACAATTAATGCAGGATTCTCAAAATAAAATGGAAAGTGAATATTTAGAGTTGATGGAGGAATTAGAAGGGTTGGGTATAAAGTTATAGGTCTATTCTATTTTTCTATTCCATCTTTTGTTTCTTCAATAAATCAGGACTTCTATTCGGTATACACATATCCAAAAATTATCATCATTTCATCTTCACTTAACAAACCAAACTTTAAAGAATCATCAGTCCAATTATCATAGGTTACTACCATTTTTAAACCCTGATTTGGCAATAATGTCAAAGGCGGATTTATTTCTAAAATAGGAGGATGCTCCCAATCCCGGGCAGTATAAATCAATTCATTGTTGTCTGAATTATCAAACAGCACTATATCAAATTGAATCAAATGTTTATGGGAATGGGAAAATAATTGAAATATATGCAATTTTTCTGCATTTGTTGAAAGATTGCTATATTCTATTATTTCATCAAATAAATAAGTTTGTTCCACGGTAGTGACTTCACCAGGAGGTAGAGAAAATGTAACATTATTTAAAAATAGTATTTCTGCAACATGATCAAGGTTTGATTCTTGAGTTGTATGGATATTCATAAAAACTTCTCCAATAATTGGTTCATCGGTATAATTGATATAATGAGCATTTAAATCAAATCCAAAATTGGGCGGGACACGCAGGGCGATTCCCTCTGGAAAATGATAATCCAAGGCAGGCCACTGGGTTCCGGTAATAAATTTATGAAATAGCATGGGGAGGAGATTATTCATTTTATAATTTCCGAATCCATCATGGAGATCTCGTATAATTTCAGGTTCAGGTAAGTATATAGATATTTCATCAGTAAAAGTGTAAATAATAAAATGGTGGCTGCCTGGACGCATACTGATCTGAACTCGTTCAATAAAAATATCTTCGGTTGATTGAGGTAGGACATAATATAAAATTTCCCTTTCCCTCTGAGGTAAAATATTAAACGGTCCTAAATGATATTGATATCCTGATTCAGGCGGCTCCAACACTACAAATTCTGGTGATGAATAGATGGTTGTATCGCTAAGGAGGTTTGGATTAGCAACAACACTATGCTCAGGTGCTCCTTCCTTTATCCATTTTTCAATTATTGCCAGTTGACCGTTGGTTAAATAATATGCCCCCAAGGGCATAATTTCACCATAATAGGGGTGGTCAGAATGAAAATGGTCTTCATTGAGTGCATTTATTTTTTCCCATAAAAAACTGGAATTCAATCCAAAAATTCCTCCACTACTGCTCACCCGTACATAGCCTTCATTATTGGCATATATATTTGTATTGGGAACATCAATCAATTGTAAATAAGCTGAATCAGCGGTTAAAACCAAACCGGATAACTGTGCAAAATATGTACCAGATTTATGGCAGCTTACACATTGAGGGGTAAATATATCATTTTGGATAAGTTCCCAAGTCTCTTTACATTCATCATACACTGCCTCACCATCGCAGACCCCATTACAATCTTTAATTGCAGTACCACCGAAAACTCCAGCACAATCTTCAGGATCTGTAGAACACCCCAAAATGAATAATACTAATATTATTAATTTCTTCTTCATAATTATTTCTATTGTCTTTGGCTAAACATAGATATATTACTATAAAATTAAATAATATTTCACCGAATATTATTATATAGATATTTTGATAATCCTGTAAATTTCACCACCGCATTTATGGCGGTTTTTCGTTCTTTCATATTTAAAATAATTTGGAGAGTATAAATTATGTATAAAACTGTTGATTCATTTATGGAAACAGTCATCAGTAAAAACCCCGGCCAAGATGAATTTCACCAGGCTGTCCGTGAAGTTGTGGAGTCCATTTGGGATCATCTACAGGATAATCCACACTATCTTCATACCAAAATTTTAGACCGATTAATTGAGCCTGAACGAGTAATTATGTTTCGTGTTCCATGGCGGGATGACCAGGGGATGGTGCAGGTAAATCGTGGTTACAGGGTAGAGTTTAATTCCGCTATCGGTCCCTATAAAGGAGGACTACGGTTTCACCCCTCCGTTAGTTTAAGCATCCTTAAGTTTTTAGGATTCGAACAAATATTTAAAAATAGCCTTACTACTTTGCCAATGGGTGGCGGTAAAGGAGGATCCGATTTTGATCCCAAAGGGAAATCAGAAAATGAGGTTATGAGTTTTTGCCAGTCTTTTATGACGGAGCTTAGCCGCCATATTGGTCCTGTAACAGATGTACCAGCAGGAGATATTGGGGTTGGAGGTCGTGAAATAGGGTATATGTTTGGGCAATATAAACGAATCAGAAATGAATTTACAGGTGTTTTAACGGGTAAAGGATTAAATTGGGGCGGCAGCCTGATTCGGCCGGAAGCAACGGGTTATGGCTGTGTATATTTTGCAGAAAAAATGTTGAATACCAGAGGTGATTCTTTCAATGGGAAAATAGTTACTGTATCCGGTTCTGGAAACGTAGCTCAATATGCCTCAGAAAAAGTCATTGAGTTAGGTGGAAAAGTGGTAACTCTCAGTGATTCATCCGGCAGTATTTATGATCCTGAAGGAATAGACTCAGAAAAATTGAAATGGGTTATGGATCTGAAAAATGTTCGTCGCGGCAGGATAAATGAATATACAGAAAAGTTTGGCGGTGAATATTGGGATGGAAAACGGCCATGGGGCGCTAAATGTGATGTTGCCCTGCCCAGTGCTACGCAGAATGAAATCAATAAACAAGATGCGGAAACATTGGTGAAAAATGGCTGTATCTGTGTTGCTGAAGGTGCCAATATGCCTTCCGATCCAGAGGCTATTGAGGTGTACTTAAAAAATAAAATATTATTCGGCCCCGGTAAAGCAGCCAATGCCGGCGGTGTAGCGGTATCGGGACTGGAAATGAGTCAAAATAGTGCCCTAATGTCATGGAGCCGGGAAGAGGTAGATGAAAAACTTAAAACCATTATGAGTAGTATTCATGATGCCTGTGAAAAACATGGTAAAGATGGTGATTTTATCAATTATGTTAAAGGTGCTAATATTGCCGGATTTATTAAAATTGCAGATGCTATGATGGATCAGGGGGTTGTTTGATAATCGTTAATTGTCAATAATAAATTGTAATCGGTGTTTAATTTATCATTAACCATTTATAAATAATCATTCCATCCTTCTCCTTTTTATTTTCCTGCAATTCAAATCGGCTGTAATTTTGGGGGATGTCTTCCACCTCTCTCTTATCTAAAAACTTACCACCACTGGCAGAAAGAATCCGCCCCCAGGTACTTTCTGAATTTATTGGACAGGCAAATTTAATACACGAAAATAGTCTGCTAACTAAAGCCGTTGTATCAAAGCAACCGTTTTCGCTCATATTCTGGGGTCCGCCCGGCACAGGAAAAACCACATTAGCACGCATATTATCACGTGAGTTTGGAGTAGAATATTTTGAACTTTCTGCTATTTCAAGTGGAGTAAAACAGGTTCGGGAGATATTAGAAAAGGGTAAAGCATCCTTTGAATCTGGCAAGCGTTCCATTCTGTTCATTGATGAAATTCATCGATTTACAAAATCTCAACAAGATGCTCTCCTCCATGCTGTGGAAGAGGGCAGCATAACCCTTATGGGGGCAACCACTGAAAACCCTTCCTTTGAAGTTATATCGCCCCTGCTTTCCAGATGCCGTGTATTGCGCCTTTACCCTTTAAACGATTTAGATTTAGAATCTGTAATTAAACGGGCAATGGAACATGACATTTTACTATCTCAAAAAAATATCCAAATTGACAATGAAACTAAAACGTATCTAATTGAATCCTGCGGTGGAGATGCCCGGAAAATGTTGAACACTTTGGAATTAGCGGTATCTCTTCATTCTGAAGAAAGTGCGAAGTTGATGAAGGAAGATATTCAGGAAGCACTGCAACAAAAAAATGTCATTTACGATAAAGCGGGGGATTACCATTACGATGTTATTTCAGCATTTATTAAATCTGTAAGAGGCTCAGATCCTGATGCTGCAGTCTATTGGTTAGCAGTGATGTTAGAGGGAGGAGAAAAACCAGAATTTATTGCCCGGCGGCTGATCATTTTAGCTGCTGAAGATATTGGAAATGCTGAACCCTATGCCCTGCAATTAGCCACAACCGCATTTGATGCAGTACATAAAATTGGTATGCCCGAAAGCCGAATAATCCTTTCGCAAATAACCACCTATTTGGCTGGAGTTCCTAAAAGCAATGCAGCCTATAAAGCAATAGATTCTGCCTTGGAAAATGTTCGGGAAAAGGGCGCAGGATCGGTACCCCTCCATTTGCGGAATGCTCCTACAAAACTTATGCAATCTGAAGGCTATGGGAAAGATTATAAATATGCCCATTCTTACGATAAGCATTTTGTAGATCAGAATTATTTTCCAGAATCCTTTAAAACTGCACCCCAATTTTATATTCTACAAAATGAGGGCAGGGAAAAGTTTCTCAAAGAACGATTAGGCAATTTATGGAAAGACCGCTACAAATAATATATTTCATTTTCAGTCTTGTCTTTATATTTGGATTAACTTCGGCACAGGAAAGATGGAATTACTCAGCTGAGGTAATGGAAAGTACCAAAATAAATGGTCAGGAAGTTCGTCGTTTAATTGAAAATGTCCGCTTTGTTAAAACCGGTAAAGTGATTCTCACTGATAATGCAACCCAATATATTAAAAATGACGTTCTATATCTTAATGGCAATACCATGATGATAAATGGGTTGGATACGCTCACCTGTGATTCTATGGTGTATTGGTCAAAATTAGATTCGGGGTATGCTATGGGAAATGTCCGCTACATACAGCCTGAGAAAGACCGCCTGCTCACCACAGAAATTTTTCATTATTGGCAAACCGATGGGTATCGCGGGTCATCCTTTATAGCCAATGGCTATACACGAATTATAGAGACGAACAGGTTAATTGCTGCAAACGAAATTAATTATGATGATGAATTACAGCTAATGACATTATCCATAAATGCATCTGTTGAGGATCCAACCCGGGGGATTTTTGGTGATGAGATGACAATCCAATATGCAGACTCATTACTTGAAATGATTCATGTGGATAAGAATGCATTTGCCTATAATGAGCTTAACCTGAAGATTGAAAAGAATGGACCATATCAAAAATTCAGGGATGAAATGACAAGCAAGGAATTGATTGCTCATTTTCAGGAAGAAAATATTTCACAACTTAAACTAATAAAAATGGCAACAACCTTATACCATGTTGTTGTTGATAGCCTGCTTGCCGGAGAGAATATAGTTTCCGGTGATACCATTACAATATCTTTTCAAGAAGGCGATATAAAGCGATTACAGGTTCAGGGTGGGGCTCTTGGGGAATTTAATCCTGAACGTAATAATACACGCATTGACACCACCGTTTTCTATGGTGGAGAATATATTGATTACCATATAGATGAGCAGCTTTCGTTCCTATCTGAGGGAGCATTTATGGAGTACGAAGGTACTAAACTAAGTGCCGGTGAAATTCTTGTAAATTGGGAAACAAATATTTTGGATGCGGTGTTGGCAAATGATGAATATCCAACCATTCAAACCAAGGGCGAATCACCCATGAAAGGTGAAAGCATGGTCTTTGATTTGGTTGCAAAACATGGCCGTATAGTTAAGGGGAAAACAGCATTAAATCAGAGCTTTTACCATGGGAAAGAAGTATTTCGGGATGACCCCAATGTATTTCATGTTCAAAGTAGTAAATACACATCCTGTGATTTAGATAATCCCCACTTTTATTTGGGCAGCCGAAAAATGAAAATGCTTCCGGGCGACAGAGTAATCGCAAAACCTCTCTGGCTTCATATTTATGATGTGCCCATTATTGGGCTGCCGCTGGCAGTATTCCCCAATAAAGGCGGACGACGCCAAAGCGGTTGGATTATGCCATCATTCGATTCCTATAAAAGTATTGGAACCGGTTTTAGAAATTTTGGTTATTATTGGGCTCCAAACGATTATATGGATGAAAAAATATTAGTCAATTTTTTTGATAAACAAGGTATCCATCTCAGCTCAAATTTCAAGTATAAAAAAAGGAGCGGTTCCCGATGGTACAATTTTCAGTATAACGGGAGAATTTCTGGTACCATAAAACGGCGAATTATAACTGATGAAATAATAGATTTGGCAGATGAACAACATGTGAGGGAGGACCAACGCCTAAGTTGGAGCCATAATCAGAAATTTGATCCTACACAGCGATTAGCCATTAAATATGAATATGTCTCAAACAAGGATGCATACCAGAATGACCAGGAGGTAAATCTACAAAATCGATTAAAACAGAATTTATCATCCTCTTTTAATTACAGCAAAAACTGGAAAACGAGTTCAGCTTCTTTGGGGTTCAATCAATTTAGGGATCTTTCAATTGAAAACAGAACACCTGAATCTTTCAGCTATTTAAATGAGGGGATATATAAATCATATAAATATGAAGATGGACCCAAATTTAATTTTAGAATAGGCACCCGAAAAATATTTGGAGTTGGAGATAGTTGGTACAATAGCGTAACATCTTCCTATACTATGAAAACCAGTATAGGCCGCCGGGATCATTCTCTCATCAGGGAAACTGATTCAACCTGGGCTTTTGATGATACAA
The DNA here is from genome assembly GCA_004124405.1 of Fidelibacterota bacterium. GTDB lineage: Bacteria > Fidelibacterota > Marinisomatia > SCGC-AAA003-L08 > D37C17 > D37C17. The sequence goes on from SCKP01000018.1 coordinate 16,267, forward strand.
CCAAATTGAAATATGGAGGGATTAAACATTCTGCCAGTTTAAGTGCTCCCCAGACTTTCTTTAGATGGCTTACTGTAAATCCCAATTTATCCCTTCGAGAAGATTGGATATTTAACTATAAAACTGAAAATGATGAGGGCCAGGAAATAGATGAGAAAGGCTTTAAGCGGCGTCTCACATGGAATTCATCTCTCTCTATAAAAACCAAAGTGTATGGATTATTTCCTATTCGGGTTGGAAAATTAAATGCTATTCGTCATGTAATAACACCCTCCCTCAGCTATCAATATCAACCTGATTTTTCTGATCCAAAATTTGGCGGTGATTTATATTTCCAAGATGGTGACCCGGAAAAAGACTACTTTAAAGGATCCTATGCAGGCAGTACATCAAAAACGGAGAAAAAGTCATACAGATTATCAGTCAATAATGTCTTCCAGGCGAAAATTAAAGATGAAAAAGCCGGCTATGATAAATCAAACTTTCTCACCTGGAATTCATCAATTTCATATAATACGTTGAAGGAATCTATGAAGTTATCTGAAATGACTTCAAATTTACGCGTGAAAAGTTTATCAGGGAGTGAACTATTTAGGGTGAGAATGTATCACAATTTTTACAAATTAGGTGAGGATGAAATAAATCCTGTAGATGAAATGCTAAATATTTGGAGAGGAGAATTACCCCGGCTAACACGCATGAGTATCTCTACCGATATGAAATTCAAATTATTTGGATCTGCAATAGGTAGCTATGGACAGAATGCTGAGGCGGACTCAACTGAAGATATTGAAGATGAATTTTATTCAATGGAGAAACAGTCCAAATCAAAAAGGAAGGGGAATAATATTTGGGAATCGAAACTTCAATTCAAATATTCCGCCAACTGGAAACATACAGATGATGAATGGAATTATAAATTTTCAATGAAAACAGTAAGTTCAATTAATCTATCAAAAAACTGGACACTTTCTTACATAGCAGATTTCAATTTGAAGGAAAGGGAAATGACTTACCATAGTTTTAGAATTTACAGACCGATGCACTGTTGGGAATTTAGTTTTAATTACTGGCCCCGGGGAAATAGTTCAGGATTCTCATTGCAGATCAATGTGAAAAATCCCGAGCTGAAAGATATTAAACTGACTTCAAAAGATGGTAAGAGAGGTTTTGGCGGATTTTAATTATTATTTCTTTGACTCTATTGCCATAAAGGAAGAAATTTTCCCCCCATGAATTTACGGGATAAATTGATGGAGAACAGGATTCTCCTACCCATACAGGCAGCAACACAGTCAGAATCAATTCAGGAACTTTTGGTTCATTTGCAAACTTTGGACGTATTAACTGCCACCAGCAAATTGCATTCAGCCATCACAGAAAAGGAGGTAACATTACCTTCTGCTGCGGGTCGTGGAATTGCATATCCCCACTATACCTCAATAGAAATAAATGAACTTGTTTGTGTGCTTGGAATTTCCAAAAAAGGATTGGATTTTAATACGCCCGATGGACAGCTTTGCCATATAATCCTGTTAACTTTAAGTCCAGAAGATGATCCTAGTGGACATCGAAAATTTATTACCCGATTTCGAATAATGTTTGATACCCCCGAAGTCCGATTCGATTTATTGGAAGCCAATCATCCCAGAGAAATTATGGATATAATTCAGAATTGGGAAGATGATGAAGCCAAGACCGACGATTTGAGTTGATGCAAAATTTTCGAACCATTAAAGGCACACATGATCTTCTTCCGAATGAATTAATTATTTGGCGGGAAGTCGAAGACTTCATTCATACCATTATGCAGCAAAATGGCTATGGAGAAATACGAACACCTGCATTTGAAAACACCGAATTATTTATTAGGGGAATCGGTACAGACACCGATATTGTCACCAAAGAAATGTACTCATGGACGGATCAAGGCGGAAATACCCTCACCTTAAAACCTGAATTAACGGCTCCTGTTGCGCGAGCATATCTTCAACATCAATTGGGAAATCAAAACCCTCTCCACCGCCTCTATTATATTGATGCCTTATTCAGGAGAGAAAGACCCCAAAAGGGAAGACAAAGGCAGTTTCATCAATTTGGCGCTGAGGCAATTGGATCGCCAAACCCTGAACAGGATGCTGAAATAATTGCCCTGGCGTACAATATTTATAAGAAATTCAATATCCAGGATATATCTGTTCGATTGAATAGCATCGGAAATGCAGAAATCCGGCCTTTATATTTAGGGAACCTCCGCTCTTCAGTTAAAAAAATTGAAACCGAACTTTGTAGTACCTGTCAAACTAGAATTAAAAAAAACGCTCTTCGCCTATTTGATTGCAAAAATCCTCATTGTCAGGAATTATTAGATGAACATGCACCCTTTATTTTTGATTCAATTTCAGATGACGACCAGAACCACTTTGAAATGGTAACTCGTATTTTGAAAGAAATGGAAATCCCATATTTTCATGATAAAAAACTGGTTAGAGGTTTGGATTACTATAGCCACACCACTTTTGAAATAAGCTCTTCTTCCCTGGGAGCCCAAAATGCCTTATGTGGAGGAGGTAGGTATAATGGATTAATTGAGCAGTTGGGTGGAAAACCCACACCTGCAGTTGGCTTTGCAGCTGGAGTAGAGCGATTAATTCTGGCCCTGGATAAACAAAACAATACGGGAATTCCACCAGATATTTATTTGATCCATTTGGGAGATGAAGCCACGGTTACAGCATCTAAAATAGCCAATGATCTTCGTCTCAATTGTGGGAAAATAGTTGTAATGGAAACCATGCGCCGAAGTTTAAAAGCTCAAATGCGTGAAGCAGGAAGATGTGGGGCAAACACTACCATTATTTTAGGTGAAAAAGAATTGGCAGAAAATAATATTATTGTAAAGGATATGTCCACCGGAAATCAAAATGAAGTTCCCATTTCTGAAATAAATCAATTCTTTAACAAAAACTCCTGAGAATGACAGAAACCTTCTGTATTCTCATACATTACCATGAAATAGCGTTAAAAGGTAAGAACCGAAGCTGGTTTGAACGTCGTTTAATCAAAAATATTAAACTTCAATTGTTTGGCCTCCCATTTACAAAAGTTCAATTAAATGCTGCCCGTATATTCTGTTTTGGCATTGATGAATCTATGTGGAATGATTATGCCCAACGGTTAAGAAAAGTGATGGGTATAAAACACGCCATTCTCATGTCCCAGGTTAAAAGTGATATTGACACCATCCAAGCCGTTGCGGCAACACAATTAAAGGAATTAGAATTTTCATCCTTTCGAGTATCTGCACGGCGGCAATATAAAGATTTTCACCTTTCATCTCAAGAAATTAACAAAAGGGTGGGACAACATTTGCAGTCCATAAATTTAAAACCAGTGAAATTAAAGAATGCAGATGTGGATGTGGTTATCGAACTGGTAAAGGGTATGGCTTATATTGGACATGAACGTGTTTATGGATTTGGTGGATTACCAGTCAAAACCAGTGAGCAAGCTGTGAGCATGATTTCTTCGGGGATTGATTCGCCGGTTTCCTCTTTCGAGATGTTAAAACGTGGTGTGGAATTGACTTACGTTCATTTTCATAGTACACCAGCAACCAGTCGTCAATCCATTCAAAATGTAGGCGAGATATTAACTGTTTTAGCGGGATACCAAATTCAATGCAGAGTTTATATGGTTCCCCTTTTAGAGATTCAGCAGAAAATTATGGCCGAAGCGCCCAATAAACTCTGGGTCATACTTTTCCGACGTGCCATGATCAAACTGGCATCTATAATTGCTGAACAATTAGATATTCCTGCACTCATAAGCGGTGAATCTGTAGGACAGGTTGCATCCCAGACATTATCCAATATTCGTGCAACTGCCGATGCAGCAGACCGCCCAATTTTGAGACCTCTTGCGGGATTTAATAAGGAAGACATCGTTCGAATAGCGGAAAAAATTGGCACCTATGAAATTTCTATAGAGCCCTATGATGACTGCTGCTCATTTTTTGTTCCCATTCACCCTGAGACCAAAGCAAATTTGGAGGTGGTGCGTCAAACAGAAGACAATATTGATTTTGGTGATATGTTTACTACTGCTTTAAATGATGCCACGATTAAAACTTTTGAGCATCCCGATTATGTGAGGAATTCCTTTACCAGCCTGGAAAAAGTAAATGATTAAAATTATATCATGGAATGTAAATGGAATCAGGGCAGCCATTATAAAGGGCTTTTTGGAATTTGTGGATAAATATGATCCCGATATTCTCTGCCTTCAGGAAACCAAAGCTCGACCTGAGCAGGTTGAATTAGACCTACCGAAATATCCCTATAAGTATTGGAATTGGGCCGAGAAAAAAGGATATTCCGGTACGGCCATATTTTCAAAAATTGAACCCTTAGATGCTGCAAACGGTTTAGATAATTCTAAACATGATTCTGAAGGGCGTGTTATAACTTTGGAGTACCCCAATTATTATCTGGTAAATGTGTACACTCCCAACTCAAAACGAGAATTAACCAGATTACCATACCGCTATGGGGAGTGGGACCCTGATTTTTTGGATTTTGTATGTTCACTTGAAAAATCCAAACCCGTAATTTTCTGTGGAGACCTGAATGTTGCCCATACTGAAATTGATTTGGCAAATCCAAAAACAAATATGACCACAAAGTCAAACCCAGGTAATGCAGGTTTCACCGATGATGAGCGGGAAGGATTTGATAATATTTTGGGTAAGGGATTTATTGATACTTTCAGGGAGTTTCATTCAGGAGGAGGTAATTACAGTTGGTGGAGTTACCGAGTAAATGCAAGAGAACGAAATATTGGTTGGAGGATTGATTATATCTGCACATCCCAAAACCTCAAACCTAAATTAGAAAATGCAATTATTCTTCCTGAAGTTTTTGGCTCTGATCATGCACCTATTTCACTGGAAATAAACATATAAAATCAATTGCTGTCCGCTACCCGCATAAAACAACTTAGGTCACTTCATCAGAAGAAATATCGTCGGCATGAAAACCAATTTCTTTTAGAAGGCAATCGGCTCATTGACCAGGCATTATCTGCCGATGCAAAATTATTTGAAGTGTGGATGACACAGAAAAATCTGGACTCACCTTTTGGAAAGAACATTCTCCAAAAATTTGAAGAAAAAAAGATACCTTTCAGTGTAGCTCCCGAAAAAATAATCAGGCAGATGAGTGACAGCCTGAATGATCAGGGTATTATAGCCCTTGCACCAATTCCAGTATATGAAAAATATGATAATCCTCCAAAAATGGCAATTTATCTTGATGGAATTGCTGATCCCGGGAATATGGGTACTATTCTACGAACCGCAGCCTGGTTTGGAATTAAATCAATATTTCGTTCTCATGAATGTGTGGATCCATTCAACTCCAAGGTGGTACGCTCAGCCATGGGAGCGCATTTTTACTTTTCACATTTTGAAGCAATCTCTGAAGAGATAGTCTTGGGAGATTACTCAAAATCCGGAATGGAAATATTAGGATCAGATATGAATGGAAGTCCCATTCAATCATTTATCTTGCAGACGGCCAAGGGTTGGATAATAATTTTAGGAAATGAAGCCCATGGCATTGGTGAAACAGCACAAACCTTTATTACAGCAACTATTTCAATTCCAGGGATTGATGGAATGGAAAGCTTAAATGTTTCCGTAGCCGGGGGTATTTTACTACATACACTAACCTCGTAACTTTCTGTTACATACTGAATAGACTTATTTTTAGGAATTATCCTGTTAAAACGCCTATTTTTATAATCTATATATTAATAGAAGTAATTTAAATAATTGAAAAGGAAAAGGATTTAAGAATGTTACGGATATTAGGAATATTAATTTTAACTCAAATTGTCCTGGCACAACAAGTGCAGGAAGGTTCTCCATACAGTCGACTTCAGGGTTTAGATAATAATTACCATGTGATTGATCTTCCTTCGATTGATACAGAAGCACTATTAGCAGAAGACGCCAACAGAACTAATGGTACTCCCTATCGCTATGGATATCAACATTATGTGGATTTTTCAACGGAAGATTCTGGTATTTGGGAAGAAACGGCTGATGGTGGTCTTTTCTGGCAAATTAGTGTTACATCTGAAAGTGCCCATGCCTTGAGCTTTGAATATGATAACTTTTTTATTCCTGAAGGTGGAGAGTTATACGTGTTCAGTCCCGGTTATGAAATGATTCAAGGTGCATATACCCATTTAAACAATGGTAATTCTGGTCGTTTTGCAACCCCCCATTTAAAAGGTGATACTGCCATTATCGAGTATTACCAACCCGCTGCAACTCAAGGGATTCTTTCCTTAGTCATTACAGAAATTATTCATGATTATCGGGATATAATGGGTTATTCTAATGATGAGAGAGATTGGGAATGTGGCATAAATGTTATTTGTGAGACAGATGAAAGTTATCAAGGTGCTATTAATTCAGTAGCATTTCTAGATATGGGAGCATATATCTGCTCCGGTGCCATGGTAAATAATGTCCGGCAGGATCTCACGCCTTATTTCCTCACAGCCTGGCATTGTGTGGATGGGGACAACCCCAGCACATTCCGTTTTTATTTTCAGAAAGAGGCCTCATCATGCGAAAATACATGGTCAAGCCTTGGTCCATATGCGTATAGTTCTGATTTGCTAGCCGATGCTGATGGAATATCAGGAGGAGATTGGGCACTTCTGCTCATTGATGATGAAATTGAAGAAGATTGGGAAGTATTTTATGCCGGTTGGGATGCTACCGAAAATTATCCTCTTATTTCCTGTGGAGTCCATCATCCTGGAGGTACAGGAAAAAAAATTAATTATGATGATGATACGGCCTATGGCGCCTGGTGGGATAATGCAGCTGACGGATTAACCCATTGGCAGATAAACTGGGATGAAGGTGGCTCTGAAGGTGGATCCTCCGGTTCGCCAGTCTTTAATGACCAATTCCAGATTGTTGGGGTATTAACGGGTGGTGCTGGAGAATGTGGTGAAGGTGGTTGGCCCGATCTATATGGAAAGTTTCATTATGGTTGGAATTGGGAAATGGAACCTAACCGCCGTATGATTGACTGGCTGGATCCTGATTATACAGGTACCCTCGTAATAGATGGAACCTATGTGGAGGTTACCGGAATACCCGGTGATCTTAATTCTGATGATGTAGTCAATATTCTGGATATTATTGCCCTTGCCAACCTAATTTTTGAAGGAAATCCAACTGCTGAAGAATTGGCTGTAGCAGACTTGAATGGGGATGGTATCCTTAATATTCTGGATATTATTTCTTTGGTGAATATCATACTGGAAAATTAATAGATTTTTAAAATTAAATCTTTAATCTAAATCTTAACAAAGTTTTGGTAGATTTTGAATTATAAAAACCTCACCCCTATTATTAATTTTATTTTCCCTTTAACATTAATTTTATTTTTTTCGAATTGTTATAATAAAGTTGAAGAGTTTGATTTGTTGCATAAATCAAATCCGGATGGCTGGTATGGAAGTAGTTTTACCATTACTGTTAAAAATAAAATAGATAATTTGCTCAATTCACCAGAGGAATACTTAGGGAAAGAGGTACTGGTTACTGGCGAAATAACTGAAATATGCCCTATGAGGGGTTGCTGGATTGATATTAAAGACCCTGAATCAGAATCAAATATTCGGGTTAAGGTTACAGATGGTGAAATTGTTTTTCCTCTCTCAGCTAATGGGAAATACGTGGATGTACAGGGTACCTTCACGAAAATCAATTTCACCGAAGAACAAGCCAAAAAGTGGAAAATCCATTTAGCGGAAGAGCAGGGTATTCATCTAATTCCTGACGAAGTGGAGATAACAGCAGAAGATTTAGTTGAGTACAGAATTAATGGAAAGGGAGCGAATATTTATACTTACGGGTGTAAATGAAAACCGATCCTATTCAATAAGATAAAATATCTTTTCCTACAAATATGAAACTTTAGCGGAATATCCCCTTAAAGTAATTGTGATGACAAAGATCTTCTAATTAAGTACCCAAAATAATAGTAACCAATGCGACCATATCTAAAATATCGTAATTACTATCACCATTTACATCCATGATGGATAATTGACAGTCATCCCATACATTACCCCCTAAAATATAATTTACCAGTAGAATAATATCCTGAATATTAATATTTCCATCTAAATTGGAATCTCCCAATTCCCATTCACCGCAGGGATTGGAAGGTTGGAATTCTATATCAATCTGATACAGCAAATCGAGATTTGTATCAGATGCCCACAAATAATGACCATCAAAAGTGAGTCCTTCGCATTGACCGCTGGGTGTTTCAAAACTGGCCAGAGTTTCGCCAGTTTCCGGGTTAATCTTGTAGATTAAATCTGTACTGACATTGGTGTGCCAAAGATAAGTACCGTCAAATGCCAAATCACACCAGCCGTAATCAATGTCATCAGGAATCGGAAGTTCACCAATCTGATTGCCGGTAAAGGGGTCAATGAGGTAAATCCCACCGGGTTGAGTTGCCGACTGAAAAAGTATCTCATTCTCAAAATCATACGCCAACCCCACACCTAATGGAACTGCAGAGAATTGATCCATGACCTGACCATTATCAGACAGCTTTACAATTTGGGTATAATTTCGTTCGCTCCATAAATTATTCCCATCATGGGTGAGCCCATGATGAAAGTAACTGCCGGTGGAAAATGATTCAATTATCTCACCATTCTCAGATGAAATTTTAAAAATTCGATACCAGTAATTATCGAAATGATTAGCATCTGCTATGTTAACCACCCATAAATAATCTCCATCCCAGGCTAAGCCATCGCTGTAATATCCCGGTGCCGGGATAGAGTGAACCACATCACCCATATCAGCCGAAAGCATACTAATAAAACCGATAGCTAATATATTTAATGGATAATTCAATTTATTTACTTATATGCTCCCAAATAAAATTGGCTTCTATAGGATAATGATCTGACATATTGGTGGAATATTCCAGAAAATCCATGGAAAAATCCTGGATTCTGCGTTGGATTGACTTGAACCTGAATTTATCAGTCTTTACCAGAATATAATCTACCAATTCATTGGGTTGGCTAAAAGTGGAAAACTGTAATTTGCCGGAAAGGGGACCATTTTTCAAGTTTAGATGCTTCAGCATTTTATCCAGGCTAACAACATTAGATATATTCAAATCACCACATAAAATGAGAGGTTTATTTATCTTAACATAGGGTAAAATAAGCCCCAGATTAATTTCATCGTATTGACTTCTGCGAATGGAACTGTAATTGGTTTTATAATCGGACTGTAAATGGGTATTTATAAGAAGAATTTCTTTATCGTTTTTTATAACGGAATACAATTTTGCACCTTTTGAAGACATCCAGTCCCATTCTTTTAATTTCGAAAATGAAATTTGATCAATTAGTTCAATTGGCATCTTGCTGATAGCCCAAAGTCCGCTATTAGTTTTAAAAAAGTTGAAATGGTCCTCCGGTTCTATTTGGTAGGGATAAAGCAATTTGAGTCCTCTATAGATCTGCTTACGAATTTTTGAGGAAAAGGCTTCCTGAAATAGAATGACATCATAATTAGTTGAATTTTTAAGTGATTGAATAATATTTTCTGCCCGCTCTATTCTATTATGTAACCAGCCATAAGGGGCGGAAAACATTTTAATATTCCATGATAAAATGGTAAGATCATCTTCAATAGCAGAGCTCTCTGCTGATATAGCAGATCCCATAATAAAAAAGCCCCAAATGAGTAATTTATTTACCATATATAAATTTACACCATTTTCTCTTTATGAAGGGGAAATAATTAGTTTTTTAGGTTATACCCATTAGATGGGTAGTGCGCTGAAAATTTCTAGCGCCAATTTTGTTTTCTCAATTTTCTAATTTCAAATAAACTGATTTTACCATTTTTCTGCGAAATGTACAATATCCTCCAACATGAGGGGTAAATAGCGCTGGTTTGCAAGGTTAACTATCCAATGGGGCACATCACCACCGGGGTCAGTACAAACACGGTAGGTTAGTTTTGTTTTATTCCCTTCCTTCGTTACCACCCAGCTGCCAAAATTAACAGGTGGCAACAAATGATTTTCAGGATTAAGCTCAGCCCTCAGTGTATCGGTTCTCACCCAATGAATACTATTGCCAAGCCGAATAGAATTAAATTGATACAAGCGGGGAGATAAAAATGGTACTTCATAAACCTGGTATGCCGTATAGCTGGCATCGCTCCTTCTATGGTACACTCCTGCATCAATTATAAAGGCATTTGGAAATACCAGCGTAGATTTTTCCACCAGCCAGGCTGCATCAGCTAACTTCTCCATTTTTACATCACTCAATATTTCCGCTTTTAAGGCTGGTATGGGTGAATCAGGTAATAGTTTACTATACACCAATACACGATCCGTTTCTTTTACCAATTCCCAACCCTCATTAATTTGGAGGTCGTTCCAACTTGGTGGATAGGGATGGGGGGATGCAAACAGAAGGAAGAATGAAAATTGAAGAATTAAGATTAGATTTCTACTCATCTCAGGATGGATTATCAATTTCCAAAATAAATTGTTCGGCTATTTGCATACATGCCAAAACGGCTTTTGGTTCAATTTTATCTACGGTGTCAAAATTGGTATGGTATGGTACATCCCCGCTTGTGAAGGTAGTGTCAAGTCCAATGATAGAAAGAGCTGGAATTCCCGCTTTGGCAAATTCCGCCGAATCAGTAGATCCTCCCCCAAAGGGCATGTTCATAATGGGGATATTATAGCCCAGGGACTTTGCAATTTCTTTACATTTTTCACCTAACTTTTCATCCAGAGGCACCATTCCATTTATTTCTGATTTAAGAAAGCGGAGGTCTTGCAGTCTGTAAATACTGTCCATATTTATATTATAAGTGGAGATGGATTGTAATGTTTCTCTATGTAATTTGACATATTCTCTGGCGCCACGCAAGCCACTTTCCTCTGCATCAGGGCAGAGAAAAATCAAACGGGTATGATTTAAATTTAGAGTTGAAAAATGATCTGCTAATTTTACAGCTATGGCAGAAGAAATTAAATTATCGCCTGCACCGGGGCTCACATCCCAACTGACGAAAAAGAAATATTGGAGCATGAATATTAATCCACCACCCATAAAATAAATAAGCTCCTGATTGATTTTAAAATTAGATGGTTGAGCTATCCATTGATAGGATGCCCAAAGACTAATGGCAGTTATTAGAAAATAAAGACCTGTTGTAATGATAATTCTTAACTTATATAATTTTTGATTATTATTGAGAAATCGGAAGACGTAAGGGCTGTCATAATGGCCGCTGATAATAATGGACTGCTGAACTTCAGCTGATGGTTCGATGGTTCCAGAAATATTATAGCCATCCGTTTTCTTAAAAAGTGGATCAATGAATTCTTTATAAAAAACAAATTCACATATTGCCATAATACAACCAAAGGATGTAAGAACTGCTGCTAGAATTGTCCAATCACCTCCAGCAATTAAACAAATAAATGCACCTAAATAAGAGATTGAGAAATAGCGGATAAAATATAGAAAGGCATCCCGGCTGCATTGAAATTTTTCTGAAGCTGTTTGAGTACAGGATTTATCTAATTCAGATTGCAACCGTTCCCCAGCTTTTTTGCAGGCGGGAGTTCCGGTTAAGCGGCCCCCAAATTCGTCTATAATCTCAGTCGTGAGATTTAATGCCGATTGGGCATACTCAATTGTAATATTTGATTTCAATTCTACCATAGCCTACATTGAAAGTGAACCTTTTCGGAAATCAGTCTTCCCGATTCGTACATTCACCACCGTTGGTTTTCCCGATTGAGCAGACTTTTTTGCCTGGATTAGAATATCGTCAATTTGATTTTCATTATCAATAAAATATCCCGCCCCCCCCAATGCTTCTACTGCTTTGTGGTATTCAGTGGGCGCCAATTCAGTACTTACTGCAGATCCCAGAATGTCTACTTGATCCCGGGCAATTTGTGTCCAGCCTGCATCATTACCAATTACTGCAATTACCGGAATCTTATGGCGCACAAACGTGTCAAATTCCATAAGGGAATACCCGAATGCGCCATCGCCATAAATTGCCCAAACCACCGAATCTGGATGGGTGAGCTTAGCCCCTAAAATAAATCCTGCACCAACACCCAGCGTACCAAACACTCCCGGGTCTAACCAGCCTGTGAATGAGCAAGGCTGTAGAATATAGGATGCGGTAGCAACAAAATCGCCGCCATCTGCCACAATTATATCGCCCTCCTGAATATGCTTATTTATTGATAGACATAACTTCATAGGATTAACAAATTCTGTAGAAATATTAGACTGATCAATTATCTCTGCTTGTCTTTTATCATTTCTAATTGCTATCTGCTCATGCCAGTTTCCCCATTTTTTATTAGAATTATTTTTCTTTGAATTGCTCCAATTAATGAGAAATGAACCTGGGGAAATGAGAACACCTTTTGCAGGTCGGCGGTTTAAGTACATATCATTTCGGCTGAGATTAATAGAAATAATTTTTGCCTTATGATTTATTACGCGGCCATAATCCAGGCGAAAATCACAGGGAACTCCAGCCAAAATAACCACATCTGCTCCTTTTAAAGCTTTTGTCCGTTCATGGCGAAAAATAGGTAAATTGGTTTTAGAGAGAAGTCCTCGTGCCATGCCGGAAACAAAGGTGGGGATGTTCAATATTTGTACCGCATTTGCTAAATTTTCACATTTTTCTGGATTTAGCATAGCTTGACTGCCAATAAGCAGTACTGGTTTTTCTGCAGATTGAAGCATTTTAGAGACTCTTTGAATATGCAAAGATGTATTTTGAATAGCTTCAATTTTAGTGTTTTTTGGGAAGGATTTATTTTTATCTTTAAAAATACGATTGACATTCCAAGTCAGGTATTGAGTCATCCACCAGGGCATAGATTTGCCACTGGATTTTAAGCCATACCACTCTCTTACCAATGACTCAGGATAGAGCAAATCCACAGGAATTTCTAAATAAACGGGACCGGGTACTCCAGAGGTGGCTGTTGAAATTGCTTCCTCCAGCGACGGCTTCAAATCTTTCACCCGTTTAATTGTTTTGGCATATTTTGTGATAGATTCCACCACTGATAAATGGTCAATATCCTGGAGGCTTCCTCTACCTTTCAGAACTGTGGCAGCCGCCCCACCTAAAATGAGGACTGGAATTTGAGCCATCTGTGCATTCTTTATCGCAGTGATGGAATTGGTCAATCCCGGACCTGCAGTAACAACGGCAACACCAATGGTCCCTGATAACCGTGAAATAGAATCGGCAGCAAATACTGCGGTGGATTCATGACGAACATCTATTACCCGAATGCCCAATTCATTACATCCTGTTAAAATGGGAGAAATATGTCCCCCACAAAGGGTGAAAATCCATTTTACATTATGCCTGGAAAGAACTTCTGCAATGGAATTTCCACCATGTTTTTCAACACTTTTATTCAAATTTCAACCCTCTCCGCAAAAACAATACAGGATTTACCATTCCAAATCCATTCCTGTACATCTCTATCTGTTAAGCGTTGGCTGAAGTGGGTGAGAATAAGACGCTTAACCTTGGCTTCGTCAGCAATTTCCATGGCTTGAATTTCTGTGGTATGGAAATGTTCTTTGGCTTTTTCTCTCATGTGATGGGTAAATGTTGCCTCATGAATAAGCACATCTGCATTTTCAGCCAGTTTAACTGCATTTGAATTAGGAAGGGTATCCGTAATAAATACCAAATATTTTCCGCCATCAGAAATTCTATATCCCCAACAAGGGATTTTATGTTTCATTTCTAAAGCATGAATTTTAATGTCATCCTGAATAACTAATTGGTTATTTATTGAGATATCAATCCATTGTAAATCTTGATTATTTGATAAACCGGAATGCCGATAACAATCCTCAAAATATTCCTTTAGTTGAGGAGGTCCAATGAGTGTTAAGGTTGAATCAATGCCAAATAATTTTCGATAGAATAAAAGGGGTATGAGTCCCCCAATATGGTCCGGATGCATGTGTGTAATAAGGATATATTTTAAGTTTTTCCATTTGTAGCCTGCTTTCTGCCAGCGAAGGTAACTGCCCTCGCCACAATCAATCATTACATCATAATTGGCAGTGGAAACCATTACACAGGTAACACCCCGATCTTGTGTAGGAACTCCACCGGAATATCCAATAATTTGGAATGATTGCAGCATTAGTCGTCCATTCTTGGTCTTTGCCGAAATTGTTTTTTTTGAGATTGTTTTTTTTTAGTTTCCAAAATTTTTACTTTTGCTGAACGGGGTTTTTTGGTGGGAATTCTTTTCGGCGGTCGATAATTTAATATCTCCAGTTTTTCCCTGATTTGGATGAGACATTTTCGTTTATTTTGGAGTTGGCTGCGTTCATCCTGGCAGGTGACAACCGTACCAGATGGGAGATGGGTCATGCGTACTGCAGACTCCGTTTTGTTTAGATGCTGACCGCCCTTTCCCCCAGCCCTGAAAGTATCCACATTACATTCTTTAAGGAGGTCTTCATCGGAGTCCGGTATATGAAACGGATCGCTCATTTAGAATGAAACCTTGTTTTAGGCAAGTCCGGCAGAACCGCCCAAATCTAAAATATCAATACCAAATTTTGAGGCAGCTTTTTGCCATTTGTCCGAATTTGGAAAAGAAAATATAAATTTGTCATCGGCTGGCATAAGAAGCCAATCGCCATTTTCAATTTCCCTTTCAATTTGACCTTTCCCCCAGCCTGCATATCCAAACGAAAATCGAAATTCGCCGGGTCCATCCCCATTTTTTAAATCAGCGATAATTTTTTTATTTGAAGTGAGGGCAACAGATTTTGAAATAGATAAGGTACCTTCAATATTATAGCCTGCGTCATGGAGAATTAGACCCATTTCAAGATTTACGGGTCCACCAAAATAAATTTCTGGCGCTGGATTAATATCAGCTAACCCCGCTTGCTGAATAATATCCGCAGCATTTTCGGAAATCATCGGCTTATTAATAATCAAACCCATGGATCCATCCTTATCATGTTCACAGATATAAATCAGACTTTTTGAGAAAATCGGATCATTCATATGCGGCATGGATATAATAAAATGATTAGAGAAACTTTTCATACTGTTAGTAAAATTAAACAGGTTCTATTCAATAAAAAGAGTGAAATGAAATTAAATTATAGATTATTGGAAGCCCGTTTTATAGATCGGCCAAATCGATTTCTCACACGAGCTGAGTTAAATGGAAAGATTGTGGAGAGCCATCTCCCTGATCCTGGCCGCTTGAAGGAATTGCTCAAACCGGGGGTAAAAATCCTGTTAAAACAGGAAAATGGAAAAAATCGTAAGACAAAATACTCCACTCAGGCAGTTTATGATGGGAATACGTTAATTTCTCTGAATACCCTTCTTCCAAATAAATTTACAGAGCATTTGTTGTCAAAAAAGAAAATCGAATTTTTAAAAGAATGGCAGATCCATAAAAAGGAAGCGACTTACGGAAAACATCGGTTTGATTTCCTGCTAAAAAATAATGATGAGTTTCTGTATCTGGAAGTAAAATCGGTAACTCTGGTTGAAAATGAAATAGCGAAATTCCCAGATGCAGTCACAGAAAGAGGGAGAAGTCATGTGGAGCATTTAGGTAAAATGGCTTTGGATGGCATTCGAACTATGGTGCTATTTGTAGTGCAGCGGCACGACGCAATATTATTTAAACCGCAATGGGAACGGGATCCCAAATTTGGATCTGCATTATTTAAAGCACAGCAAAATGGTCTGGTGGTACGGGTTATCTATTTAAAAATGACGAAGAGTGAATTGCATTATTTAGGGGAAATCCCAGCTGAATTGAATCCGGAATCTTAATTAACTTTTCTTTGTAAATTTCAGGTCTGTATGTTACCTAAAATAAAACAATTTCCCCTGATATTGATCCTGTTATTGCTTGGCTGTGCAGCACAAGGACCTGCAACTGGCGGTCCGGTTGACAAAAAGGGACCTGTAATCATTTCAATTCAGCCTCAAAATGGATCTCTGGATATTACTACTGATCAGAAAATTACTCTAATTTTTGATGAACTCCTTGACCCTGTATCTATCCCGGCATCTATTCAAATTGATTCTGACCTTGACTATAAACTGAAAATCCGCGGCAGGAAATTAATCATTTCCCCTGAAAATAATTGGCCTGAAAATGGAATTGTACGAATTAATCTGTCCAGAAAAATTAGAGATTATCAAAAAAATATGATGGACAAACCTATTCAGCTCATTTTCAGTACAGGGTTAGATATTCCTATTGGGGTCATTAAGGGTGAAATAATTGGAATTGATACAAAAAAACTGATTGAGGTTGGATTATTTGATTGGCCGCCATCTACTCAATCTATGTATATCCAAAAAGTTGAAGCTGATGAAATGGGATCATTTCATTTCAGCGGAATTGAAAATGGGCGCTATGCAATTGTAGCCATTGAAGGTGTTATTTCAGACATTGAAAAACAGATTAGGAAAAAGAATTACGCCATGTTAACTTCCAATTATATAACAATATCATCAGATGAAAATGAAACAAAAGTTGAGATGTTTTTTTCTGAACCGGTAGAGAAATTGCAAATTATTTCTGTTGAAATGCAAAGCCAGTATTGTTGCCAATTGACTCTTGATGATAATAGTAAGGAATTAATGATAATTGATTCACTGCTTTCTCCGGGTGATTCAGTTTTTATAAACCTTGAAAAATCTAACCGATTAGAAGCTTACCAAGTCTTGGAATACTCGTTTATACTTCCTGAAATAATGGATACTTTAGCGCCCACATTAGCTCAATCATTTTTTGATACTGGCAAATTCAAATTGATATTTTCAGAACCAGTGAAATTGGATAGTAATGCTATAATTACAACCCATGATTCCATCAATATTCCCTTACCTTTCACCTTTGAAAATAACTTTTCCGTAGCTATTTTAAATCTCCCCGATTCCATTAATAAAATTCAAATTCTAGGAGATCAGATTCAAGATTGGGCTGGAAATCACTTTGCTGATTCTTCCAAAACTGTGAGAATAACCCGGGATTCAAAAAAAGAAGAATTAATAATTGGAGGAAACATTCTGGGGTTTGTGAATTATGATGATAAATATCCTTTAAAGATTGTAGCCCATCAAATTGGGAGTGATTCATATTATTTTGCGGATGTTAATAATCATAAATTTGAATTTATAAATTTATCTTCTGGGCTATATGAATTATGGGGATATGAAGCACTCAATACTCTGGATGAAAATGTATACCATTCAGGTCTTTGGGATCCTTATCACCGTGCAGCAAAGTTTGCCATTTATCCCGATACGATCGATGTGAGAGCCCGCTGGGATGTTGAAGGTGTAAATATTAATTTTGAGTAAATTACAGTGTATAATAGGAGCTTAAATTTATGTATCATGTTATTTTAGCGGGTGGATCCGGATCTAGGTTTTGGCCAAAAAGCAGGGTAGACAAACCCAAACAATTGTTAAAAATTCTGGGTGAAGAAACAATGATTCGGCTCACATACAACCGATTACGTGAAATAGCCGATTCGGACCACATATTCGTAGTTGCTTCTGATAACCTATCAAAATTAATTCATAATGATATTCCGGAAATACCCGAAGAAAATTTCATCATCGAACCATCAGGAAAAAATACTGCCCCGGCAATTGGGTTGGCAGCCTTGCATATTTTTAAACGAGATTCTAATGCAATAATGGGCGTGTATCCCGCAGATCATTTGATTGAAGGTGATTTGAAATTTAAACGCATTATTGCAAAAGCGCAGAAAATGGTGGAAAAAAAATCCTGCCTTATTACCATCGGAATTGAGCCCACCTATCCTGCAACCGGATATGGATATATTCAGTATGACTCAAATAAAGAGATGGATGTAAAAGGTATATACAAGGTTAAAACATTTGCTGAAAAGCCTGAAAAAGAAACGGCTGAAAAATTTGTCATCAGTGGTGAATTTTTATGGAACGCAGGAATGTTTGTTTGGAAAGCTGAAATTATTCTCCTCGAAATGAAGACCTTCATGTGTGAACTGC